>JAQBPA010000015.1 GCA_028287765.1 Bacteriovoracaceae bacterium | reverse complement strand
CGCCGTCGAGAGTGTCGTTCACTTTATTAACGGTCGTCTCATCGTTAAGAAGTTTTCCTACCGTTCCTTCTCCACGCTCCACCTTGGCAACGACGCGATTTAAACTCGAAACGGTGTCATCGATTTTTGCCATGACCATTTTAAAATCTTTAACGACATCTCGAAGTTCGGGATTTGCATCTTTTACAAAACTTTTCATCGTCTCACTCGTTGTCTTTAGATTCACAACGATTTGTTTGAGATCACCGTCATTCAGCATTTTTGCAAAATCGCCGACGTTCTTAACGATATCGTTCAGCTCTTTTTTATTTCCGCGAACGAGCGTTCTCAGATCTTCAGATATATCGGTAACGTTCCCGATAATATCGTTGAGAGAGGGTTTACCTTGCCCCCCTTTAATAAGATCTTTGATAGCAGCGGCCACTTCGTTGAAATTTTTAAAGGCCTCATCGAGTCCGCCATTTCCACCTTTGGCTTCAATGATTCCGTTGTCGGGAACTTCTGGTTCTTTTCCGCCCCCCGAAATGAAGAGGATTTTTTCTCCCAGAATGCCGCGATTGGCTAAGCCCACATAAGAATCTTGGTAGACAGGAACTTTGGGATCGATTTTGACCGTGAGTCTTGCCTTCGCTCCGACAAGATCGATCGCCTCCACGAATCCCACCCGAATACCCGCGTATTCTACGGGCGTTCGCTTCAAAACTCCCGAGGCTTGATCCATATTGACGTAGAGAGTTCGGGATTCATTTAAACTAAAGCCGTGGCGGTTGATTCGAATGCTCAGCAAGATGAGGGAGGCGACCGTAATAACGACAAAAATTCCTACTTTCGCTTCTGATGAAAATTTTCCCGCCACTAAGATTTCCTCGAAGGCAGTTTAGCATGCAGAATGGCTGGATCAAGAAAGGAGCGGACGATTGGATTCGGATTGGTCAAAAAATCGTCTGGAGTACCTTCGGCCACGATTTTTCCATCGTGAAGCATTGCGACTTTGTTGGCAATGCGAAGCGTGGCCCGAATATCGTGACTAATCACAACGGTCGTTCCATTTAAATGCTTTTGAGTCGAGACGATCAAATCGTCAATCGATTGCGACGAAACAGGATCAAGGCCCGTTGTTGGCTCATCGTAGAGAATGATTTCCGGGTTCAAGACGATCGCCCGAGCAAGACCCACTCTTTTTCGCATACCTCCAGAAAGCTCGTTTGGCATTTTTTTCTCAGTTCCGGGCAGGTTCACCTGCTTCAGTTTTTCTGCAACGAGCAATCGGATTTCTTCTTCGTTCATGCGTCGGTGTTCGCGAAGCGGAAAGGCAATATTTTCATAAACATTCATCGAATCAAAAAGGGCTCCATCTTGAAAAAGCATTCCAAATCGCATTCGAACATTTTTTATATGATAAGAATCAAGATGAGCGATGTCGGTACCTGAAACTAAAATTTTTCCAGAATCGGGCTGAGAAAGTCCGATCAGGTGTTTAAGAAGAACACTTTTTCCAGAACCACTCGCACCGATGATCACGGTAATTTGACCATCGGGAATGACAAGGTTCACGCCCTTAAGAACCATTTGCGAACCGAAGCTTTTTTTTAGATCTTGAATTTCAATCATCTAAAATTCCTAAAACATCAGCGCTGTTAAAAAATAATCCGCAATTAAAATCGTCACCGAACTAACGACGACCGCCTGAGTCGTTGCTCGCCCAACTCCTTCAGCGCCGCCTTCTGTCATAAAACCTTTTCGGCATCCGACAACCGCGATGATCACGCCAAACACCGCCGCCTTCACGAGACCATTCCAAAGGTCTTCACTTTTCACGTACGCATAAATGCGATCAAAAAAAGTAGCCTCATTGATCTCGAGCAACATCACACCAACGGCATAGGAGCCTAGAATGCCGAGTAAATTAAAAATAATAGAGAGAAGTGGAACCATTCCGAGCGAAGCTACAATTCTTGGCGCAACAAGATAGCTAATCGGATCCACCGCCATCACTTCGAGAGCATCAATTTGTTGAGTGACTCGCATCGTGCCGATATGAGCGGCGATGGCGCTTCCGCATCTGGCCGCGATCATGAGGGACGTCATCACGGGCCCGAGTTCTCGAAGAAGAGAAAGAGCAACAACCGCACCCGTCACACCCTCTGCATTAAATAGACGAAAGGCCTTTCCACTTTGAAGCGCAAGAACGGCACCTGTGAAGACGCCCGTCACCATAATAATGATGGTCGAATTCACACCGATGAATTCCATTTCTTTAAAAATAAGATTTAGCCGAAAAGGCTTCGAAAAAAGCGCTCTGACGCCTTCGATGAGAGTCAGCATGAACCCGCCAAATTCGTTTAAGGCTCCGGTGACATTCCCCCCCAGAAAAGAAACAAATTTTTTCACGGAACCCAGATCCTCGGAATGCGCTTTGAAATACGAAGATTAAGTTCATACGGTTCAACGAGTTTTTGTTTGAGAACTTCGTTTGGAAATCTTCCCCAAAAAACTACGCGATCTTGCGCTTTCAATTCCCCGCTCATGGCTCGAACCATCACCATATCCATACAAATCGCACCGCAAATATTCAGCAATCCTTTATTTTTGCCAGTCGAAGATCGCCACTCCGGACGAAGATAAGACGCGTAAGTTTTTGAAAGTCCGTCGGCATAGCCGAGTGTCACAATTCCATAACGTTGATTTTGTTTTGCTCGGTACAAATGTCCGTAACTAATCCCCTCGCCCACCTCGATCGGCTTGACGAGACCCACTTCGGAAACAAGCTCAAGGATGGGCATCAATTTATTTCCGGCGACATTTCTCGGGTAGTAACCATAGAGAGAAATTCCAGGTCGAACTAAATTCGCCACTTCCGACAAAATTCCTTTTCGAATGGAGTTTTTAGAAAGAAGAGCAGCAGAATTTTCGCTGTGAATATATTTCGGACGAAAGCCTTCAACCAAAAACCACCGGGTCGCCTCTTCAAAAAGTTGGGCCTGAGAATAGAAAGCAGGATCTTGAGATGTTGCGTAATGAGTAAATAAACCTTCAAGTTTACGATTCGATTTTTTTAATAACTCAATGGCAGCCGACCAGTCTTCCGAGCGAAGACCTAGTCGATTCATACCGGTGTCGAGTTTCAAATGGATGGGGATTTCTGAATGGGTTGAAAAAAACTTAAGGGCTTTCAAGTCGCTAACCGCCATCTGAAAGCGATTTTTCTTAATTAAACTCAGAGTCTGCGTCGAGAACTGAAGCGTTCCTCCAAGGACGAGAATTTTTGCAGAAGAACTGAGGCTGCGCGCCTGAAGTCCTTCTTCCAGCGAAGCGACGGCAAAATGCTTAATTCCTTTTTTTTGAAGTTCCGGCAGTACGCGATTAAGATCGTGACCGTAAGCATCGGCTTTCACCATCGCCATAATTTCTGCCTTGGGCGAATGGAGGATCGGCCGTTCGCGAATCTGTCTTTTGATCACCGACAAATTATGCGCGAGTGCCGACCTCGAAAGAAGCGCAGCAGCAGGACGAAGCGGCAAAGAACCCATCTCGAAAACCTAACTGAGATCAGATTTCTTGACGAGAACGGTCTTGGAAATGGGGAGCCTAATTAAAAGGATCGGTGGACTAGATTTAATTTTCGAGAAATGTTCTATAATAAGCAAATGGCACTCACTAAATTGGCGGTTGGTTCAGACATTAAATATCTATGTTCAAAATGTAATCTTGAGCTTTCACACACCATCATTGCCATGATTGGATCTGAACCCGCTCGCATACGTTGCAATACCTGCCGAACAGAAAGAAACTACCGCCGCAAAAAAGTAACGGATTTGATTTTAAGACCGGGCGCGCCGCGACCCAAAATCATGAGACCGGATATGTTTCAAGCAAAGCTTCAAGAAAATCTCATGAAGACTCCAAAAACCTACAGAATCGATCAAAGCTTCGAAGTAAACGATGTGATTCAACATCCAAGCTTTGGAAAAGGCGTTGTAATCAAAGCGATGTTTCCTGATCGCGTCGAAGTTCTTTTTCAAGATCAATCGCGAGTCCTCATGTGTAAACTCGACGGAACTTCTGCGGAGTAATCTTCAACAAAAATCAGGGCAGACCTCATTCGTTTTATCCAAATTGAACGAGGCATGGCACCTTCGGGGTCTGACCCCATTTTTGCCGTCAGTCGTGCGAAGTTGTTACGCTCACGTCGACTGTTCGGCCCCAGGTTACACCATCAGCATTTGCAGCCAGCCGAAAATCGTATTTTCGATTGGCGATAATCTGTTTTGCTAGATTATAAAAGGAACTCTTCTCATCTGACGGATCAAGGATAAGAAAATTTTCGCCTGCTTTAATACTTCCGTCGTTAAAAAAAAGAACGTTCCCGAGTGGGTTCGCCATTTTTTGATTAAATCTAACGGTACCCCAAACGGTTCCCTGAAGAAAAATAGCCTTTGGAATCGCATTTAAACTAAACGAGATTTTTATTTTATTTCCCGGAATTAATACGGCTGACGCGTCGGAGATCTCTGTCTCTTTGGTTAAATCCGGAAGGTGCGCATCCTGACGATCAAAGTCGAGTGTTTGCTGAAGTTTTGTTCCAATATTTTCGAACTGAAGCTGCGTCTTTCCGTGCTTATAAAGATTTCCAATGACCGGATTCGAAGCCGTCACTAAATAATCGACTTCTTCGCCATCGAGAGAAAGTCTTAGAAGACGAATAAGTTCATAACTATAATAACGATCGAAGAATATATTTCCGAGCGCTGCTAGTTTTTTAACAATCGTGTCCTGTTGTTTAATATTTTCCCATCGAGATTTAATCACCGCTGCATGATAGACCTCTGTTCCCTGTCGAAGCGGAGAACCAAACATATAAAGCGGAAAAGTAAGACCGAGAAGTGCACCGCCGAGACCTTCTTTCAATCTTCGTCCCACTGGATTTGACCACGAGCCTGGTTCTGCACCAAAAACTTTTTCAATCATCGGCCATTGTTCCGATTCGGGAGTATCTATGAATTTTTGGAGCTGAGGATTATTAAAGTTGAGCCGATAATAAAATCTCGACCGTCCCGTATTTCGCTGAGAAATATCTTCTAATTCGCCAGAAGACGCTCTCTTAACATCACGAAAAATAAGTTCGGGCGGTGGACGCGAAAAAAGACCGGCCTGCCCGACTGCATTTTCGGTCTCCGTGATATGCGAAATAAGTCGGCTATAGGATGTGGACGACTCTTCTAGATTAGCATCCACCGACATGACAAATGCGTCGAATGAGTGTGGATCTTTTTCATATTTTGTTAAATTTAAAGTGGCCGAAAAATCATATCGGGATTTTTCGAAACTTCCCCAAACCGTTTTCCATTCTCGACTATTTTCGACGAGCGATGAAAAAACATGAACGGTTCCATCAGGCAAAGTAATTGTTGCATCGACCTGTTTCAGGTTTAGGCTTTGATTCCTCGAATAAGCAAAAGTGACTTTAAATTTTTGAAATGTATCTTTCGCCCCTTCGAAAACGGATTCCCGATGAAAAATATATTCTACACCGGTTATTTTCGGATCTCTTCGGTTGCGGTGTTCATCGAAACAAAGTCTGTCGGAATCAACAAAGTTCTTCAAAACGGCTGACTGATAGGCTTTGGCTGCTTCCGGATTTTGTAGGTCGTAGCGATAACCATTATCAAAGGCGAGACCTAGAATCTCACGATTCATGGTGAGTTGAAACGGAATAATTTTAAATTCGTGAATAATATCTTTAACGATAATGAATCCATCGAGATTGGTGATATTTTCAACCATTCCGATATTCGCCCCGTAACCGCTGTCGCCTTCGATCGTCGTTTTTACGCGAGCGAATCGCGCGTCTTCTCTCAGCACACTAATTCGCGTATCGACGTTCGCATAAATTTGGGCATTGATTCCGAGCTGACCACTTATTCCTAATGGATCAATATTCCACCCGACTCCTGGCCCAAAGGCGCCAGTTCCTCCGACAGAATAGGACCTGATTTCGCCGTCTTCCATTTTGGAGAAAGCTTTCACCGAGAGCGGAATATGAAACATATGCGTGAGCCGGTTGAGCATTCTTGAATACCGCGCGTTATTCTCAGGGCTTTTTTGCCAGGTCTTCAGTTCTTTTTCACCGCGATCATTTGTTTGGATAATTAAATTATTTTTATCAATTTTTTCTTCTTGAGCGCCTTTTGTTTTAACGTCCTTGTACCAATCAGAGTCTTTGATTTGGGCTGTTCGCTCTTTTTCAGACGGCATCTTCGAATAATTTGCAGGAAGGACTTGTCGAATATCGACGAAATCAAATGCGTGCCCGGCTTCAACACCCACACTAAACGGGCCATAGGTCCAAGAAAAAATCGGGTAGCTTCCCGCAATTGAAAACCGGTCGACGACCGTCCAAGAATTTAAAACATCGTGATTATCAAAAACATGACGGTGAACGGAAGGTGTAACGCTGTACTTACCCAGACGTTCGGTAAAAAGAGAAACGTCAGAAATCGCATCAAAAATAATATCGGCTGCCCGGATATCGGGAGTGTTAAACCAACTTTGATTTCCAGGCGGTGAGTAGGATGCCCAGTCTTCAAGTTGCGGAGGTTTTGTTTCGCCGGAAGCTGACACAAAGTCAGAACCCACCTGATTTGGGTCAGCTGCGATCAAATAAAAGGGTGTGCACAAAAAAACGGAATTCGCAAAGAATCGGAAAAATCGCTTAGTTCTCAATCGCATCCCCCACTTGAATTAAGTGGAATGTCGTCAAAAATGTAAAGAAGATGTGCGCGCCGCGAATAGAAAACGTCCCGCTTCTACGGAAAGTGGGATGTCGTTTTTAGCCTTAGGTCGTAAGCATATGCAAAAGCTTACAGTTCTTTTTGCTTCGGTGAGGGCTTCTGATACGCTTCGGCATCGGAGGTTCTTTACGTGGAAATAATAATCGGCTCTATCATCGGATTCGTCGCATGGTTTCTTTTTAGATATCTAACTCTCGGTTTATTTACGGTGGATCAAAACGAGAGAGCTGTAAAAACCATTCTCGGTAAAGCCGAGCGCGTAGGATCCGCAACCACCATTCAAGATCCTATTTCGGAGGGACTCGATCCTGACGAAAAAACCCGTTACGTTTATCCACAAGTGCGCGTGATCCCTCCAGGCGGCCCCTATTTCAAATGGCCGTGGGAAAAAGTTTATAAAGTAAATGTGGCCACTCAAACTCTCAATATGGCATTCGACCCCGAGTTTCCAAGCGCAAATAAAAACGGATCCATTCTTGAGGCGGTCACAAAAGATCAACTGAATACAGGTCTCACCGGACAAATCAGATACCGAGTGTCCGAGAGAAATCTCTACGCTTATCTTTTTGGAGTAAAAAGTCCGATTTCTCATATCATGGGTTACTTCGTTTCGGTACTTCGAGAACGAATTGCAAATTTTGAAGCAAAAACTCCGGTGAGTATTCCGAATGAAACGATCAAGTCAGAACTTGCGACGTCGATTGATTCTAGCGTTGTGGGAATTTCAATTAACGATCTCCGAAAAAATCTGAGAGATCTGAATGAGCGTATGGATCAGGAATGTAGAACTTCAGCAGCAAGATACGGCGTTACATTTGAAGCCTCACTCATCACGGGAATTGATCCGCCACCGGATGTTGAATCGGCTTTGGCGGCGATCAATACAGCTCATAATCAAGTTTCGTCTGATATCAGTTTAGCTCAGGCGAGCGCCGATCAAAAAATTGTACAATCTAAACGAGCTGTAGAAATTGAAACGCTCAAAGCTCAGGCAGAAATAGAACCGCTCATTCGACTTTCGACGCAACTAAGCGATCTGAAAAAAAATGGCAGCGGTGCGCTCACGGCGTATTTACGAAATATTCGTCTCGCTCTTTTCCGGCAACCCGAGCAAGTTTTTTTGGAGTTAAAAAAATGAACGGGATTTTCTTCGCTGCGTTTGCGACTTTTTTCGTGTGCTTGATCGGATTTCCAATTCTTTTAGGAATAGCGCGCCTGCTAGGACTCTACGTGATTGTTCAAGAACGTGAGTGTCATGTTTTCGTCCTCTTCGGAAAAATCGTTGGCACCATCGACGAACCCGGTCTTCATTTTCTTTGGGCAAGACTTGGGATCAAAGCACTGATTATCAACTGGATCGGACGCGACTACGTCGTCGATCTATCGCTTGATCAATATTATTTAAGGAGCGAAGCCGTAAATTCCGAAGAAGGTGCACCAATGGGAATTGGAATTTGGTACGAAATGTTTATCAGCGATCCCACCGCCTATCTTTTTAGAAATGCAGATCCGAGAGGATCACTTACGGCAAACGTCAGCAATTCGGTAGTCAGATGCTTAAGTAATTTGCCGCTAGCAGAAATGCTCTCAGACAGACACGCCATGAGCACGGCTGTCCGAAACGAAGTTTCTGCGAAGTCGCAAGATTGGGGATATAAATTGGGATCCGTTTACGTTCGAAAAGTTCATTTTCGCGATCTAGGAATGATCAAGCAAATCGAAAGCAAAGTAGTGAACCGTCTTCGACAAGTGACTTCAGCGATCAAACAAGACGGAGTAAATCAAGTCAGCATCATTGCAAGCACGGCCGAACGACAAGCAGCCGTTGAGTTTGCAAAAGCAGGTGCGATTCGACCGTCAATTGTCGGAAATGCGCTGGATAAAATTTCGCAAGATCCAGAAGTGGCTACGGCAATGTTCGACATTCTAGAAACGCAGAACATCTTAGAGAGCAAAGCAAGACTTACGATCCTTCCCAAAGGGAACGAACTGCTAGCAAGTTTGCTCGCAACGAAATCCGGAGATACGACGACAGTTCGAACGTAATTTCTAAGACAGAGTTGTCAGAACACAATAAAATAGCCTATTGAGTATAGGGTACTTAGCTCAGCACCGTCTGCCGAAGGCAGACATAAAAATAGAGAGCTGATTTGCTCTACCAGCATACGATGATAGTCGTTCGGTAGTGCAGATTTTCGAGTTTGTTACATATGAGGGCGCTTAGCTCAGCTGGTAGAGCGCATCCCTTACACGGATGATGTCGTAGGTTCGATCCCTACAGCGCCCACTAGCTCTTCTGAGACTTCGTCCAGCTTAACTTACATTCAAAGATTTTCCGTGAGCTTAGACACCGATCGATCTATCTTATTTATCTCGCTCCGCTAGATGTGGACAGCGCCAATCGCTAGCGCGATCGTCGGGTTCGACCCTTCCTGTTTGTTTTCTTTTTTCTGTTCGCTGCGCGGAAGCGAACTTCTTGTAGCTGGATCCTTTCAAGGGATGCCCCTGACGCCTCACACGGCAAGTCGCTACGCAATTTTTACTCAACGTCTGTGCAATATTTTAGAGAATTCTGGCCTAAAGCCCTGAAGTAGCCCTTTTGGTTGGGCATGAATCTTGCATTCTTCCCACCGAGTGCTTATTAAAATTGTAGCTTGAAAGGACCTCTTTTATGGACTCCAAAATTATATCGCTAGTATTTCTTGGTTATATTATTCCCACAAATTATGCCTTCGCTCAGAGCAAGGCAGATACGGACGGCAAGTTCGTTGAAAAAACTGCCACAATGCCAGTACTCGAGCCCATCTATCCATCAATATCGTTTTACAATCCTGAAGGATTCAAAATGTTTTTGACTGTCAATTATTCTGACATTTCTGGTCCGACCATTGAACCGAGAGAAGTTTTGATTCGAGTCGAGGAGTTACGCAATTCAGATTTATTGGAAAAGCATATTTACTCTAAAGATGTAAAACTCAGTGCCGACGATAAAACAAAATTGGAACATACGCTTTACCAATTTGTCGGTGGCAAAAAGACTAGCGAGGAATTTGCTAAGAACTCTTCTGCCGCCTGGAAAGATTCCGGTTATGAAGATGTCTCAAAACTCGGACAAGCTGGACAGGAACAGCTGGGCCGATACGCGCTCTACGGTTTCTTCTTTGGAGAAAAACCATTTGAAGGTTATGCGAAGGACGAAGCTAGTCTTTGGAAGGAAAAGGGATACACGGAGTTAGCAGATAATCTTGCACGCGGAAAAACGATTTCGTCCGCTGAGTTGATCCAGAACGTAGGAAAGATAAGCCCAGAAATAGGACGTAAGTTTGCGCGACCAGATTCAATGAAACCCAATAGCTCCTTTGATCGTAATCAAGTTCGCGCAGGAGAAAGCATGCAAATTATTGACCGAGCATATTTTGAAAAAAATATGACGACAAGGTTTCGTAAGCTTCACAGAACCAACTCACCGAAAGATACAAATGCTATTGTTGCGGCTGCCGTGGGGGCGGGGATGAGCATCGAGGGATTAGAGAAAGCTCTTGAACGACCTCTGACTGATACGGAACGCAAAGAATTTAATAACCAAAAGGCTGAGGATGAATCTCGAAAATCGAAGATGCATGATTCAATCAAGGAATCAATTGGCGGCACTAATGCGGTTACTGCGCCGGTAACAAGCGGATCGAATAACGCAGATGCAAAGAAACCTGCAAAAGACGAAATTGACGACGGAATTAAATAGAGATCACCACATGGCTTGCCTTTACCGTAAAAGAGCAGAGAATTTTATTTAGTGAATTGTTCTAAGTGGGCTTCGGTATTTGCGGCGATTTTTGGCTTTGCTAGTTTCCATTATCTCTTCAATGACGGGTGGAATTTTGATGGAACGTGGTCGAAGCTTCGGGAACTGAAGGAACGCGTCCTGCCGGCGTCACAAAATCGAGTTGCGGGATGGTGGAAAGCAACCCTTGCGTATACCTGTGCGGTGATTTCAATGATTCTTTGGATCATTGCTGCGGTTGAATCAAATTGATCTAACAATCCCATTTCTGACTTAATAATATCCTTATCCGCCGAATGAAGAACAGGTGAAAGCATATGAAAGAAAAATTAAAAAAAGGTAATTCAAAACGATGGGAAGAAGCTGCGAGTCTCTTTGAAGATTCGATTCAGTCACTGAAAATTATGAAGAAGAGTCGTCTACTGTCAGCTGTCAGCTGTCGAACAGCGAAAACTTGTTGGACCCAGTAAGACGAAACCTATTTCCATTCGCGTACAACGATCACATCAAAAACTAGAACGGCCCTGAATTAATCTTCTTCTCGGTAAGCGGGACTGAACTTACTCAAACTTCCATGTCGCCGCAGAAAGTAACTTAACGAGCATTGAAAAGCTTCGATTAGATCCCGAATTTTGTTAACCTTTCTAATGCCCTTCGATTTCGTGCGCATCCATCGATCTTCTCTTTTTTTTATTTGTGCCCTGTTTTTTATTGGCGCCGTTTATCTGCCTAGCTTGCGCTTCGATTTTGTGGATAAAGACGATAATTTTCAGATTTACGATAATCCCCTGGTTGTAGGTAACACTCGCAACTCATCCATTGTTGATAACTTTCATATGACGAATACTTGGACGGATTTTTTGCTTACTCCGATGACGGGATATCCCACGCCTTTGACCATTTTGAGTTATAAAGCGGATTATTTAATTGGAAATCTGAATCCCTCCTTTTTTCATTTCACAAATCTCCTGATTCATTTGCTTTGTGCAATTGTGATTTATTTCATTTGTCTACAAATTGGACTTTCGCCAGCCGCTAGTTTGGTCGCTATGCTTTTCTTTTCGCTGCATCCGATTTGCACTGAAACCGTTGCTTGGATCACTAATCGCAAGACCTCGCTATCCACCATGTTCGCTTTATTTTCTATTTATCAAATGATTAAAATTTCTAAGCAGATAACAAAACCGTATTGGCATTTTAGTCTGGCGCTTTTATTTTGGGTCCTAGCCTGTTTTTCGAAACCGCTCGCGATCTGTCTTCTTCCTCTCATTCTCTGGACAGCCGTAACTGCCAAAGAACTGAAACCGCTGCGTGTTTCATTTATCATCGGCAGTTTTCTTTTTGTTTTCGCGATTCTCAAACTTTCGACCATCGGACTTTCCGGAAGAAATGCGCTTGCTGATCAGACAAGTATTTGGGTTTGGGCGCGTGAATGTTGGTATGCGCTTGGATATCATCTCGAACTTATGTTTTTTTTGATTCGTCCTGAGAATATCCACTTGCCCGATGCAAGGCCTCCTCATTTTAATTTCTTTACTGATACTTTTCCTTTTTTCGTAGCGGCAGCGATCGGAATGTTTTTTGTATTTCGAAAAAATAAAATAGATAAAGCCTGGTGCTGGGGAGCTGCTTTACTCGTTTTGGGAATATTTCCTGCAGTCAACATCATTCGAATCAATCGTTATCTGGCTGACACTTTTTGCTATTTGCCGATTTGCGGATTAGCCATTCTTGCAGGCTATGTATTCGAAGAGCTGAAAAAGATATTTAGTCCTTCGCGTATTCATCAAATGATTTTTTTTGGACTGGCATTGATGGGACTCACTTTTTTGACGATTGGAACCTTAAATGCTTCGGTAAAATGGCAGAATGGAATTGCGCTTAGACAAAGTATCGTCGACGCCTATCCGAATGAGCCTGCCTTTTGCTCTGACCTCGGATCAGCTTATGCAATATGGAATAAATGGGATCAAGCGCTTCAAACACTTCGGGAATGTGAAAAAAAATTTCCTGGAAGCAGAGCTTTTGATTTAGCTATGGGTTCTGTTTTGTTAAAGCTCGGAAATACCGCAGAAGCAAAAGAAAGACTCGAAAACGCTAAAAGAAACGGCGTCACTCATCCTGTGCTCCAATACAATCTTGATCTTATTCAGAAGATAAACGAGCAGCAGTGACTCTAATCCTACGAATAAGATCGGCTGACGAGCTCCTCGTTAAATAATTCGAAGCGATTCAATT
>JAQBPA010000014.1 GCA_028287765.1 Bacteriovoracaceae bacterium | reverse complement strand
AAGCAAACATTCGACCTTTTAGAGCTTTTTCTTGAACTGGAGGCATATTTTAACCCTTTGATTTTATTTAACTTTTTGCATTGCTCTATTTAGAGTGAGAGAGGTGATAACAAAATCACATGTAATTTCAGGTAGTTACATCTGCCATCGGTGTCAGTCTAAGTCAGTTCACTTCTGCTGGTTTGAAAGTAGATATTGGCGAAAGGAAACTGTCAGATGATCGATCCCAACAAGAGTAGAAAACTTTCTTTATATTTCAAAATTGTCACGAGCGACACCGACCGAGAAAAAATTAAACTTTTTCTTAACGCGAATGTTTCACAAAATTTAAGACAGTCAACGTCCTTGTTTGACGACACGGGAATAGTTGCCGTTCTTTTTGAAGAACTTGAGGTTATTGGCGTTGCCAAAATTTCTTTTTCTAAAGACATCGTTCTCCAAAATTCAGAGCTTTATGATTTTGAACGATTTGAAAAATTGTATCCAGGACGCGTGGCGTTTTTAACGAAGCCCATTATTAAATCTGATCATCGATGGGAAAGTCGTTTTCTACTTTTCATGAAAGAAATTTACAAAATCATTCGAACAGCGGGAATGGAAGTCACTGTCGTTGAGGGTGGGGAAGCTGCAGGCGATTTTAAAGAGATAGGCTTTCATCATTATCGATATGGCTCCGGGGACTCTCAACTCAAATCTGTGCAACCGATGGTGATGTATAATCGAGACGAGCCTTATTTCGAGATCATTGACTCACCCTTACATGAACTCTGTTGCTCTTTTAATAAATTAGAAAAATTAGCCAAGATCGAAAAAAATGTGCGAACAATTCGATCTCCTCTCTTTCGGCATTTCGCTTAACAATTGATAAATAAAGGAAAAAAGAATTGAAGCAACTCGAATGATAAATAAAGGAAAAAAGAATTGAAGCAACTCGAAATAATCAAACAAAAGTGGCAAGTGGCTTATGATGAAATGGCTTGCTCGCCTGCTTTTCAAAGAATTAATAACGGAGAAATTACTGCCGAGCATTATAAATCGCTTTTAAGACAGCAATTCCATTGCGTTCGAGAGAATCCGCAAATGCAGGCGTATTTGACCGCATTCTTAAAGGGCGAAAGGCGGGATATGATAAAATTTTTTTTCCGCCATCTACCTTCTGAAATAGCTCATGGGGATCTGGTATTGAATGATTTAAAAATTCTCGACGTTGATGTTTCTGAAATATCTTATGAGCGACCACTTCCTGCTACGACTGCACTTATTTCATACGGTTTTTATCAGATTCAACATCTTAACCCGGTTGGCTTTTTGGGATATCTTTTCCATTTAAAAAATATGCCTCTTCGTGCCGCTAAAATTTATTTGGAAACCGTTAAAAAGATAGGAGTTCCAGATGAGGCGACAAGTTTTATTCAACAGCAAATAAAAACAAACATTGTAAACAATGCCCTTATGGATTCGTTTGTAAAAAATCTCATTCAAAGTGAAGACGATATGGAATCGGTCATCTATGCAGCTCGAGTGACCGCACGACTTCATACAGCGATGCTGAGCGAGTCCTTGGCACAGGCGGATAATCGTCAAAACTGGGGAATTAATTATTTAGAATTGGGTTATTCAGGAAAGGCTGTTTTTTCGCAGGGTTTTGGTTTGAGCGGATCTTAGGTCTGCTGATTTTGAAAACTTTTTAGTTGATGATAAAACTTTTGATATTCGAGATTATTTGGATCGAGTTGAATGCCTTTCTCTAAAAATGATTTTGATTCCAAGCCTCTGTCGGATTTAAAAAAAGCTCTTACGAGTTCCAACAGATAATAGGGAGAAGTTGAATCCAACTGATGGGCGCGATAAAAGGCAGCCAGCGCGCGTTCATTTTCTCCTGCATGAAGGCACTCCCGCGCAAATTCAATGAAGGCCTCCGGATTTTGTGGCTCATCAATGATTTTTTTTTCGGTGAGTTTTTTATAGAGAGCGCGCTTATTTTTTTTCTTCATCAAGTCTGGATCTGTTCCGTAGTGATGAAAAATAATATCGGCTTCTTCAAACTCTCCCGGCTTACAGGCATGGACGACAGAGTCCGAAACAGTTTCATGCACAACGCCTTTAAAATGAATATTGAGACCATTTCGAAAGAGCCGAACCTTGCAGCTTAAAAAAAAGAATGGGTAATCTTTTTCTTCTTCATAGCTTCCGTCGGATGAATAGGAGTTTCCGTTCGTTTTAGTTCTAACATAATTACGAGTCTGAAAAGCATAGGCTTTTAAATTCGCTTTTTCAGTGAGCTCTCTCAATCGGAGTATATCTCGGGTGGCAATTCTTTCGTCTGGATCAATGACAAGAATCCACGGACGCGTGGCTTCTTTTAGACTTAAATTTCTGGGCCTTGAGAAGTCGTCATCCCAGGTTGTTTCGAGAATGCGGGCCCCGTGAGCTGCTCCTATTTCTTTCGTGCGATCGGTTGATCCTGTATCGACAATAATGAACTCTGGATGGAGAGGTTTTAAATGCTCGAGGCACTCGTCAAGCCAGGCTTCCTCATTTCGAGTGATCATGCAGACACTAATCATTACACTAATTATAGCGCTGCTTCTCGATGACGCTCCGCAGATTTATGAAGTTGGTTCTAGGGTGCCAAAATTTCCCGAACCCAGCGATTTTTGCGTCGTGTGAAGAGCTCACGTTCGTGGAGCCTAAATTTTTGCCCTGTCCAGAATTCGATACGACTGGGAATAAGCGTATAGCCGCCCCAGTGCGGCGGTCTCGGTATTTCTCGGCCGGCAAATTTGAGCTCAAGTAATTTAAATGTTTGCTCGAGCGCTCTGCGAGACACAATCGTTTGGCTCTGCGGTGAAGACCATGCTCCAATTTGGCTTTGTCTCGGGCGCGTTTTCCAATATTTATCGGACTCGGCCGCGGAAAGCTTTTTTATTTTTCCTTCAAGCCGCACTTGCAAATATATTTTTGGCCAAAAGACGGTGAGCGCTGCATACGAGTTCTCACTAAAATCACTGGCCTTACGACTTTTGTAATTTGTGAAAAAAGATACACCATTTTCTCGAATGCCCTTAAATAAAATAAAGCGAACAGACGGTTTTCCATTCTTAGATACCGAAGCGAGTGCCATCGCATCGGGAGAAATTTCTTTCGCGCGGACTGCTTTTTTGTACCAAAATTCAAATTTTTGAAGAGGGTTCATTTTTCAGAATAGAAGTACCCGAAAGGAGGAAATATTCATAGGTGACATTCTTTTTGTATACTGTTTATGGCCGTGATCATTCCTGATTGCCGACATAGAAATTTTCTCCTACCGTATGGAAGTGATCTTCAATCCGACTAAAAAACTATCGATTGATGCTCTAGAGGATTTACTTTCTGAGTCTTCCTTTCGCTTGGCACCCTCGGCAGCTGCTCGGCTTGATCGAGGCTCAAAAATGGTTCGCGAACTTTCGCAATCTAAGCAAGCCATTTACGGAGTGAATACGGGATTTGGACGATTGGCCCAAGTGAGAATTTCTGAAAGTGAATTGATTCAGCTTCAAATTAATATTTTGAAATCCCATGCGTGCGGAATTGGTGAGCCGCTTTCTTCTCAAGTCGTTCGACGCTTACTTTTGCTTCGAGCATTTAGTCTCGGGAAAGGGTTCAGCGGAGTTTCTTCAGAAATAATTGAAAGACATTTGGTTTATTTAAATAAAAATATCACTCCCATGATTCCGATTCAGGGGAGCGTTGGCGCGAGCGGAGATTTGGCACCGCTTGCTCATCTTGGAATTACTTTTATTGGATTTGGAGAGTTCATCGAAGATGGCAAAAGTGTTCCGGCAGCAAGTCTCCTAAAAAAATTGAAAATCAAACCGATTTCCATTGGTCCCAAAGAAGGACTCGCTCTCGTTAACGGCACTCAGTTCTCTCTAGCACTTGCCTTAGAGGCGAGAGCACAGCTTCAAATTCTTTTGCCGTGGTTAGAATTATCAGCGGCTCTTTCACTCGAGGCGCATCGTGGAACGGCAGCTGTTTTTGATTCGCGACTTCATTCGGTCAAAGCTCATCCACATCAGAAGGAAGTCGCGGAAAGATTTAAAAAGATTTTACAAGGATCAAAGCATATGAATGCTCATCGAGACTGCGATCTTGTGCAAGACTCCTATTCGTATCGATGTATTCCTCAAGTGCTAGGTCCGGTTTATTCTATTTTGCAAAAATCTGACGAACTTCTAGAAGATGAAATCAATTCGGTGTCAGACAATCCTATTTTGTGGTCGTCGACGAAAGAACTTCTTTCAGGAGGACACTTTCATGCGCACGCCGTAAGTTTTGCTGCTGATTTAATGTCGATGGCCCTAGCAACACTTGGAAATATTACTGAAAGACGAATCGACCAGTTGATCAGTCCGCTAACCGCGCGTGGTAATGCTTTTTTAGCGGACCGCCCGGGAGTTGAAAGTGGGTTTATGATTCTGCAAACGGCGGCAGCAGCCATTGCGAGCGAAAATAAAACTCTCGCTCATCCCGCGTCGGCCGATTCCATTTCAACGAATGGCAATCAAGAAGATCATGTGAGCATGGCTCCATGGGCAGCACGAAAATCTTTAATGATGATCGAGAATTTACGACGAATCGTTGCGGCTGAAATTGTTTGTGGAGTGCGAGGCGCAGTCCACGAATCGACGCGCATGGGACTTTCCTTTAGTCCGGTTATCGAAAAATTCTTATCGACGCTCGCTCGAAAAGTTCCGACTCTCTTTTTATCTGGAGACCGAGAATTTGGGCGGGACTGGAAAAAAATTGAGCGACTTATAATGGAGCCCTTCCGGGCGGGA
Source organism: Bacteriovoracaceae bacterium (assembly GCA_028287765.1). Lineage (GTDB taxonomy): Bacteria > Bdellovibrionota > UBA2394 > UBA2394 > UBA2394 > JAQBPA01. The sequence continues at coordinate 29,557 of JAQBPA010000014.1, read as the reverse complement.
TAAGTTTTTTTCTAAAAAATTTAATTAAAAATTTGAGCTCGATGAGCTATTACGGGTTTTCCGTGGCCTCTTGGGTCGATGACTGAGAAAAGTTTTCCGTCGGGTTCTCGGCCGACGACTAGGACATCATAGAACGGGGTTTTTGCTTTTTGTAGGGTGTATATTTTTTCGAGTGGTTTAAAACTTTTAAAACAATCTGGCTCAATCACTACTTTGTCTGGGACCCATTGGTGATGGAATCTACAGCTTTCAATTGCGCTTTCTGGAGTTTCTTTTTCTCGAAGAATTCTTGAAAGGACATGATAAACTTGGGTGATGATTTGAGATCCGCCGGGAGCTCCTGCCACTAGTTTGACTCGATTTTGGGCATCAAAGACAAGGGTGGGAGTCATGCTGCTGACGGGACGTTTGCCGGGTTGAATCCGATTGCGTCTTCCTCCGACTAATTCAAAATGATTTTTTACACCCGGTTGAATCGAGAAGTCGTCCATCGTGTCATTTAAAATCACCCCAGTACCTGGAATAACGACCTTTGCTCCGAAATAAACGTTCACAGTCTGGGTGGTAGAAATGGCATTTCCTTCACCATCGATGAAGGAGAGATGGGTTGTTTCATGATTTCGCTTCTCTTTACTCCAGGGAAGAATTTCTGCAGACGGTAGAATTTTTTTGTTCGAAATTTCGTCAGCTCGCGATTTGAGATATTGATTCGAAAGAAGATCGTGCACGGGAATTTTAACAAAATCTGGATCGCCGAGAAGAAAAGCTCGATCAATAAAAGCTCTTTTCATCGCTTCAATTTCCATGACACGAGTTCCATATTGTTTTCGAAACGAGTCAGAAATGAGGTCGTAGATTTTTAAAATTTGGATGAGACCAATACCGCCCGAACTCGGTGGGGGGAAACTTGTGATCGAAAATTCTCTATACTTAGATTGAATCGGCGTTCGCATTTTTACGCGATAGCTTGAAAGATCTTCTTCGGTGATAAGCCCGTTATTTTTTTTCATCCAATCGACCAGTTTTTCTGCAAATTCTCCTTTGTAAAAATAGTCTTTTCCAAATTTTCCAATTTTTCTAAGTGTTTTTGCTAAATCGGGATTGGAAAAAGTTTCTCCTTCTCGCAGCAGTCGACCTTCTTTAAAGAAAAGAGCTTTTAATTCGGAACTGTGCTCTAAATCTTCTTTTTCAAGAATAAGTCTATCCGACATATGTTTTGAAACTGAAATTTGCGACTCTGCAATAACCGCACTTGGCGCAACAACTTTCGCCCACTTGAGCTTTCCGTATCGATGATGAAAATCATAGAGGCCTGCAATAAGGCCGGGTACTGCAACGGCTTTGGCTCCAGTTGTCGGTAAATCTTCGATTACTTTTCCGTCTTTCAAATACATCTCGGTTGTTGCTTTAATGGGCGCTACTTCTCGAAAATCGAGAGCTAGGGTTCGTTTTTGTCTGGCATTATAATAGAGAAGAAATCCGCCTCCTCCAATTCCGGTGGATTGTGGTCGGATGACTGAGACAACGAAGGAGGCTGCAACAGCTGCGTCCACGATATTACCGCCTTGTTTAAAAATATCGGCAGCTACCTGACTCGCGAGGGGTTCACTCGTGGAAATGGCGAGAGTCTTATTTGTAACCTCTGTTCTCTCAATAATTTTTTTGGGATGCAACGAGCAGCCCAGCTGCAAAAATAAGCAGGAAATAAAGAGAGATCGAAGTGCTTTCATTTCTTGTGATTATCGTTGCCGTTTTCTTTTCGCAAGCAAGATTGATTGCCAAATTGCTGCCGCTCAACAAAAATACCGCTATGTCAAAAGCAGCGGTTGGTACAAAACTTAGATGTAAAGGTTGGATTCAAGAAGCTGCGCTTCGCATGCTCGAAAATAATCTTGATCCTGCTGTTGCCGAGCGGCCTGAAGATTTAATTGTTTATGGAGGCCGCGGAAAAGCTGCGAGAAATCAAGAAAGCTTGGCCGCAATTAAATCGGCACTTCTTAGACTTGAAAGTGATGAAACTCTTTTAATTCAGTCTGGAAAACCCGTTGGTATTTTAAAATCTCATGCTGATGCTCCGCGCGTTTTACTCGCCAACTCGAACCTAGTTCCCAAATGGGCGAATTGGGAAACTTTTGACGAGCTCGAGAAAAAAGGGCTCATCATGTATGGGCAGATGACGGCGGGTTCGTGGATTTATATTGGCACTCAAGGAATTCTTCAGGGAACTTATGAAACTTTTGCGAGTCTTGGACGAATTCATTTTAAGGGAGATCTTTCTGGCAAGTGGATTCTTTCCGGTGGACTCGGAGGAATGGGCGGAGCTCAACCGAGAGCTGCTATTTTTGCAGGCGCGAGTTTTCTGGGAGTGGATGTTGATCCGGAAAGAATTCAAAGACGTATTGATACAAAATATTTGGATCGAATGACTCACTCGATCGACGAAGCACTTTCATGGATTCAGGATTCTTGTAAAAAGAAGCAACCGCTTTCTGTTGGGCTCGTTGGAAATGCTGCGACCGTTTATACCGAACTTCTGAAGAGAAAAATCATTCCAACCGTGGTGACTGATCAAACTTCTTCACACGATCCCGTCTATGGATATGTGGCTGAAGGTGTTGAGCTGAAAGATCTCGCGCGTGAGCGAAAAAATCCGGAAAATTATAAAAAGAAAAGTTTAGCGACGATCGTTAAGCACTGCCAAGCGATGGTTGAATTTCAAAAAAAGGGAGCGATCGTTTTTGATTACGGAAATAATCTTCGAGGATATGCGAAAGAAGGCGGTTATGACGACGCGTTTTCATATCCCGGTTTTGTCCCTGCCTATATTCGTCCGCTTTTTTGTGAAGGCTCGGGGCCTTTTCGGTGGGTGGCGCTTTCCGGTGATCCTGCGGATATAGCTGTGACTGACCAGGCACTCATTCATTTGTTTCCAGAAAATACACATCTCATTCGCTGGCTCACGCAGGCGGGAAAACGCGTTGCCTTCCAAGGTCTTCCCGCACGGATTTGTTGGCTCAATTATAATGAAAGAAAAAAAGCGGGACTTCTCTTTAACGAACTTGTTCGAAGTGGAAAAGTTTCTGCTCCGATTGTGATTGGTCGCGATCATTTGGACTGCGGCTCTGTTGCTTCTCCCAATCGTGAAACCGAAAGCATGAAGGACGGATCGGATGCGATTGCGGATTGGCCCATTTTAAATGCACTCATCAATACGGCGAACGGTGCCTCGTGGGTTAGTTTTCATCATGGCGGTGGTGTGGGAATGGGTTATTCGCTTCACGCAGGCATGGTGATTGTGGCGGACGGAACTCGCGATGCAGATTTGCGACTGGAGCGGGTTCTCACTTCCGATCCCGGCATGGGAGTTATTCGCCATGTAGATGCGGGCTACGAAGAAGCTATTCGATTTGCAAAAAAGAATGAGATCGATATTCCCATGCTGAAATAAAATATTGCTGAACTTTTTATCTCGAAGCTCTCTCATTGACGGAGGGTTATCGAATCAAGCAACCTTCCTGAATGCTTTACGAAGTCGCCATACGAACACCTCTCCGACGACTTTTTACTTACGAATCCGACGAGCGACTCGAACAAGGAATGCGCGTGCGAGTACCGTTTCGGTCGCGCGAAATGGTGGGATTTGTTTGGGGCAAAACGGAAAATAAACCGAAAGGCCTTAAAAAGATTTTATCAGTTTGCGATGAGCATCCCTTTTTTGACGAGCAGACCCTTCGCTTCTACGAGCGAGCAGCACAGTACTACGGAATTTCTCTAGGAGAACTTTTAGCGGGAGCTCTTCCAAAAAAAATTCAACTCGGCGAAAAATCTCTCGATTTGCCTCTGAAACCTTATATCTCGGATCTAGCGACATTAAGTGAGGATCAAAAAAAAGTTGAAGAAGAGATTTGGAAAGATCGAAATTTTAAAATTCATCTTTTAATGGGCGAGATGGGAAGCGGGAAGACTGAGGTTTATCTCTCTCTCATCGATAAGATTTTAAAAGAAGGCGGTCAGACCTTATTTCTAGTTCCCGAAATTTCTTTAACGCCGCAGCTCGAAGAGCGTCTTTCACAAAGGCTTGGAGGCGATGTGACTGTTTTTCATTCACAGATCAGCGAGAAGAAAAGATTTGAAGCCTTTTCACGAGCGCTGAGCGGGCAGTCAGATGTTTTTTTGGGAGCGCGCTCTGCACTCTTACTTCCCTTTTCAAATTTAAAATTGATCGTGGTCGATGAAGAGCACGACTCCTCTTATAAACAATCTGAACGTGGACCGTATCATGCTCGCGATCTCGCTATTCTTCGCGCTCAGCTTTTTAAAATTCCCATTGTTTTAGGAAGTGCAACGCCAAGCTTAGAGACTTATGAACGTGCGCGAGAAACGAAAGCTCCTCTTTATCGCTTAAAGCCATTTTACTCGTTCCAAAAAGCTCAGACGAAAGTGGTTGATCTGAAAGAGAAGTGGGAAAATAAAGAGCGTTCTTTTATTACAGAAGATCTTCACGACGCCATCGCTCGACAATTAGAAACGAACGAGCAGACCTTACTTTTTTTAAATCGGCGGGGTTCAGCCTCTCAAAGGCTTTGCGTGAGTTGCGGCGCTGCAGACGAATGTAAAAATTGTTCGGTCACGATGACGGTTCATCAGGATCTGAATGTGGCGATTTGTCATTGGTGTCAGTATCAAAAACCACTCACTAAAACTTGTGATCAGTGCGGCGGATCTGAGTTTTTTATGGGCGGCATCGGAACCAAAGAAGTGGAGATTCAGATCAAAGCCAGATTTCCCGAAGCACGCGTGGCGAGACTTGATCGAGACGAAGCCGTTAAAAAAAATGTTTTAGCAAAAACGATTAAAGATTACTCAGACGGAAAAATCGATATTCTGGTGGGCACACAAATGATTTCGAAAGGAATTGATATTCCAAAGCTCTCGCTTGTTGGCGTGATTCTCGCCGATCAAGGATGGGGTATTCCTGACTTTCGTGGCAACGAAAAATCTTTTCAGCTTTTAAGGCAGTTGATGGGGCGCGGTGGTCGTCGAGGACAAAGTAATCAATTTATTGTGCAAACGTTTAAGCCAGAGCATTTACTTTTTGAGTGGCTTCAAAGCGAAAATCCTTATGAAAGCTTTGCGGAGCCGGAATTGGCAATCCGAAAAATGGCTGACCTTCCCCCTTTTTCTCGGCTGAGCTTGATCACGCTCAGTCATCGTGATGAGAACGCTCTTCATTTAGAATCGAATCTATTCGCTGACCGGATCCGCAGATTTGCCGAGTCTCTTGATATCAAAATGATGGGCCCGACGCCGGCGCCCATTGCGAGATGGAAAGGCCTTTATCGAATGCATATTTTGGTGAAAGCGTCGCCGAAAGGACATATGACTACTTTTATCACGGCCGTTCTCGATGACTGGGATCGAAATAAAATAACGATCAAAATGAAATTAGATCGCGATCCTTATCAATTATTATAAAAATTATTTTTAAAATTAAAATCTTATACTGTCTTTATCGATAAAAGTTTCAAAGCTTTTTGTTTTAGGGAGCTGGTCAATTTTAAAACCTATTTGCTGAGAAAGAGTAAGATAGAGCGCGCGGTAAAAAATATCTCGATCGTTCTGATATTGTTTTGCGCGCCTAAGGCCTCGGATACTCAGTTCTTTAAAATATGACGACGGCGAATTCATAACTTTTACCCAACGATCGATATCTAAAGGTAGCGATAGTCCACCGCTTCCAATCGTCTCAGGAAGTGCGCCTCGATCACTTCCGATCACCGGCACGTTAGCCGCCATAGCTTCAATCGCGATGCGTCCAAAGGCTTCGTCCCAAAAACTTGGAATAAGAATTCCCTTCGCTTCAGAAAAAATGGAGAGAAGATTTTTTTGTCTTGGAACAAAAGTGACATTCGGAGGCAGCGTTTCAGGTGGAGAACACATCCAGTTTCCTACAAAAATAAATTTTTCGCTGGGAAGTCTTTTGGCTAATTCGACTGCGAAATGAACGCCCTTTACTGGAACGGGGTTCACAAAAACCCAGGAAGTGGGCTTTCGATCGAGAGGGGGTTCTGAAAGGGACTCGAGAGGACTCGGTAAAAGTAAACTTTCTGCCCAGGGAATATCTGCCCTTACACTTTTTTGCATAAAGGAAGAGGCGACGGTGACAGAATTGATTTGTAAGTACGTGCCTTCGAGGATCGGAAATTGATTCAGATCGACCTGTCTTGGAAATTCATTGTCCGTAATATTCACCCAAACTTTTTTCGGGTTCCATGTGAGAGCTGCCGCGGTGGCAGCAAAGTCGGTATAGTGCACCCAAACGAGATCAGGGTTTTCACTTTTGAGAACGCTTACAAAATACTCTTTAAGGGCAGCGAACGAAAAAGTTTGATCGGGATTAAATCGTTTGTCGAAATGAACATCGCAGCGAAGACCGTCCACTTCGTAGGCATTATCGATGAGGGGTGTGCCGAACGAATCTAAAATAGCAATCGGAGATGAATAACTCCGACTTGGAAGTGCGAGTCGAATTTGAATATCGATCCCCCAAGATTTAAAGATTCGAAGTCTTTCAAGTAATGAAATTTCTCCGCCATTCGACCGCGCTATCAAACAAGGTTTTAGGACCAAAAGTTTCATTAATCGATCAGTCTCAACGGTAACAATTTTGTCATAATTAATGATAACAAAAATGTTACTGCCTGCAATCAATTGCGAGAAAAAGTTAACTTTATGCATTGCAATATCAATAACTTAGCGCAGCATAGCTCTCTTTATAGATTCTTCGTTTTTTCAATCAGGAACTGGGTTTTAGGGGTATTTTTGCCCCTAGAGTGCGTACTTAGGCGTCAAATGTCTTCACGGCTCGAAGTGAGATTGCTAAGAACAAACAGTCATGGATCGCGGATTAAAATGGAGAATCGGGATATCGCTACTGATCTGGCTTCCTTTGGCTTTTTTTTCGGGACGCTACGCCGTTCATCATTTTGAGAAGCCACGATTTGAATTTTTGCTTTCATCGACGGGAATCGTCTCAACTCTTCAGCGAGAAGACTGGCTTCAGTCGGCAGAGGGAGTCCAACCCCAGGATTTAATTTTGTCTGTGAACGGTGCCCCGTTTGATTATATAAAAATAAGAGACTGGCTTTCGAGTCATTCTGCGGGAGATCAACGTCTCGATTTAAAAATAAAACGTAAAGGTCGTGAACTCACGATCCCCACTTATTTAAAACGATTTTCAAAAAATGACCTTTTAACTTTATTTCTTATTCCGTTTTTACTTTCGATTGTCTTTCTAGGTTTTGGATTTGGAGTGTCGTCTCACAAAGAACTTCGTCTTAAATCTTGGGAAGCGGTTGAGACCTTCTCAACGATTTGTCTTTTGGTATCTCTCTTTTTTTTAATTCTGCTTCCGGCGACCACTCTCGGAATACCTTTTTCTTTTTCGGTGCTTTTACCGCTCCTAGGAGTTTTGGTGATGCATTTATTTTTGGTTTATCCAAAACATAAAGGCTCAAAGCAAATTCGATATTCGGTGTTGGGTCTTAGTTATGGTGCTCTTCTTGTGATCGGTATCATTCGCGCGACCGGACAGACCACAGCTCTTGGCATCAGCGATCTTTTTGTTCAAAATCTGGGCGTTCCTACAATGGGAATTTGTTTTCTCGTAGCGCTCGGCTCGCTTGGAAATACACTTCTCACGAGCCGAGATTTTTGGGCACGAAGACGGGCTCGACTTTTAAGTTTAGTTGTACTTTTAAGTTTTATTTCAGCCATCTCTTTATTTTGGGCTTTCATTTGGGAGAGCCCACATATTTCACTTGAGCGAGTGTTATCGATTTCTCTTATTTTTCCGACAGCCTTTGCCGTCATCTTCCTAAAAGAAAATGTTTTCAATTTGGAGCGGATGTTTAGACGAGGTCTCCATCAATTGCTCTTGCTCGGAATGGCAGTCACCTTGGCAATTCTCGTCGGGCTCAGTTGGAGTCAGTGGAGACTTGAGCCGGGACGAGAATGGATGCTCTGGATGGCGATCGCTGTCGTCGTGATTGCCGTCACAAGACCTGCGGGATCTTTATTTGAAAATACGATTCATAAATGGATTCAAACGAAAGTGCGCTATCCGAAAGTGGCTGAACTTTTTGAGAACGCAAGTTCACTTTGCGATTTTTTGTCGGAACTTTCTCGTCACTTTGAATCCCATTTAAATATGAAAAATATCACCTTCGCGTTTTTTCAGGATCCGACTCAACTTTGGAAGGCGACCAACGAACAAGTCTGGCGTTTTCATGATCGGGAGCTCACGCGAAGTTATTCGGAAGCTAACGATCTTCTTTACTCCTCTGTTCTTTATCAGGGGCAAATACCGATTGGAGAAATTCGCTTTGACGGTGGTGATTCACTCGCTTTTGATCCGTATACGTCACCCGATTGGGCGGGAGTTGTTCGCGATATTGCGAGATGTTTAGAAATTCTTTGTCTCCGAGAATTTATTGCCATTCAACAAAGTTATCTGGCTGTGGGTCGGATGCAATCGCTTCTCGCCCACCAGATGAAAAACCCGCTCGCCATTATTAAAGTCTGTGCGGGGCTTTTAAATTCTCGAATTCGAGAAGATGAAGAAGGTGAAGAACTCATCAAGACGATTCAAGGAGAAGTGGGGCGAGTGTCCGCTGCCATTCAGGGTGTCTTTGAGCATTCTAGCCGAACCGAAAGCAGACAGCGTATTCATTTGGGTAGCGTTCTCGCACAAGTAAAAGAGAATGCTCTCGCCCGATTTCCGAAATGTGAGTTTGAAATCAGCTACTGGTCCGAAAAAAGCCGAGATGACACACAAGCGATGTTTGGAATCTGGATTGAAAAAGAGGGGCTGAGGCAAGCTCTGAGTAATTTGGTTGTGAATGCTTTCGAAGCGGGGAGTACATGGGTTGGAATTGAAGTGCATTTTTCTTCGAAAGAATTTTCGCTCATCGTTAAAGATCGGGGTCCGGGTTTACACGAAAAAATTGATTTATTTAAACCTTTCGTCACCACAAAATCCCACGGGACAGGTCTGGGTCTCGCGCATGTGAAAGCATTCATGGACCGAAGCTCGGGTCAAATCAAAGTTCAATCCAAGCGAGGAGAAGGGACAACCTTTGTCTTGGAATTCTCGAAACAATTCGTCATGAATGATTCATTATGAACGAAACCACTGTAAATAAAGGTGATCTGATTCGAACACCTCATATTTTAGTCGTCGATGATGAAGTGGCAATGGTTCGTTCGCTTGAACTTCTTCTTCGCCCGCTCGGAGAAATTCATAAAGCTTATTCGGTTCCCGAAGCGGAGGAACTCCTCGCGAAAGATCAACGGGTCGATTGTATCGTGACCGATGTCTCGATGCCTGAAGCAAGTGGCCTTGAGCTCGTGGATCGGGTCCGTCGAAGAGCACTCGATATTCCGGTGATTGTTATGACCGCTTACTCAAGTGTGCCTCAAGCGGTCGAAGCCATGCAGCGCGGAGCTTTTGAATATTTAGTAAAACCATTCGAAAACGCAGAGATGGTCGATGTGGTAAAACGTGCGATTTCGAAAAAAGGTATTGCCTACGGAGAAACGAAAACTCTTCCGCAGGGTTGGATTTGTAATAGTCGAGTGATGCTCGAATTTTTAGGAAAAGCAGAAAAGCTAGTCGAAAGTTCCTCTGTGCTTTTGTTAGGAGAAATCGGCGCCGGAAAAGGTCGGGCTGCTCGTTGGCTTCATGAAAGAAGTTCGAGATCAAAAAAAGAATTTTTTTCGATCGATGGACGTGCTCACGAAGAAGATTCGACACTTCTCACAAGATCTTTAAGCAAAGTAGGCACTATTTTTATTGCAGAGGTTTTTAGTTTAACTAAACGTCTTCAAGATAAAGTCATGGAGATTATTACTGACAAAAAAATATCCGTGCTTGCCGGAAGCAGTTCCACGCCTACCTTGCAAGCTGGCCAAGGATTTCGAGAGGATTTATTTCAGAAATTAACCTCGTTAACTCTTCGTGTCCCCAGTCTTTCGGAGCGAAGCGAAGATCTTGAAGCCATTATTTGGGAAGCTCTCTCTCATTTATCTAAAAAATTAAAAGTAACTCCTTTTCAAATTGATGATCATGCCATGATGGCACTGAAATCTCATTCTTATCCCGGAAATATACGTGAGCTTGAGTCCATTCTTGAAAGAGCAGCGATCGAAGCCAAAGCTGGAGTGATAACGGAAGAAAATATTCAGTTTTCGACGTCAGACTTAAAACAACTCATGCCTTTTTCAATTCCAGTTGAAGAAGGATGGAAAAGACTCGAACTCTTAACGCAGTCTTTAGAGAAGGAGCTGATTTTAAGAGCTTTGGTCAAGCATCCAGATTTTTCGAATACTCAAATCGCAAATATTTTAGGAACGACAAGAAGAGTTCTTGAACTCCGAATGAAGGACTATCATATTCGAGAGAGTTCATAATGTTGGTTAGACTTCTCACTTTTATTATTTTTATCACGCCCGTATTCCTAGCGGCACAAAATGATCCTGCGACACCGGTCGAGGGAGCGCTTCCGGATCCAGAAGCTGCACCTGCACTTTCTCCCGTCGAGCCCGAGTCGGAAAATCTTCCTGTAGCTAAGCCCGAACCCGAAGGTGCTACGAATTCGTCGACTCTCCAGGACGATCCTGCTCGAAAGGCTTCGGACCTTCCTGAAAAGGGTACCGAACAGCCCGCGACGAATGAGGGCCAGCCTTTTCATGATCCATTCTCCGATCAACCGGCACAAGCCCCTGAATCAGTTGCTCCAGCAGATCGTTTTGCATCTCCTCCAGTGGATCAGTTTGCTCCACCTCCACCGGCGCCGGTTTCAAGTCCAACTCCGCTTCCTCAAGAGGTTCAACCGCAACCACCAGCTGAGCCTCCGACCGCAGCACCAATGCCTCCGGAATTTGCACCTCCTTTGAAGAGTTTTGATTTTCCAGAGCCGGAAGAATTAAAAGGTCCGGTTTCTGAAGATTATCTTCAGGCGAGAAAAATGGATGCGGAAATAAAAAAAGATACCTGGAATATCGGAGGAGCTTTTGGCGGCGGCATAAATATGAATCGCCGCGACAATCAGGTCGATTTCGAATTTTCTGGCGGATACCGACCTCGCGAGCAACTCGAATTGGGCGCTACGATTTATTACCGCTTCACAAAAGACGCCCTGATCGGATTTCTTGCGACAGGAAAATGGGATTTTATTTTGAGAAGATCGGCGGCGTCGCGAATTGATTTTCTTCCTGAAGTGGGCTTGGGATGGACGCTGAGAATTCCGCCTTCGACTAATAAAATCACCGAAGGACGAATGCCGTTCAGATTTGGAAGCGAATTCTTATTTTACGCCACTCCAAAATTTGCAATCACCACCCATGCTGCAATCGAGACGTTTTTATTTTCTGTCGATACGCACGGAAATGGAACGAACTTCTTTAGGGCAGGGCTGCCGACTCAATTGATATTGCTCCTTGGGACTCGGTTCGAGTTCTAAATACAAGCAGCCGGGGCGGGAAGGAGCTTGAACCGACGGAAATGGCGGAGCTCTGCCGATTCTTTGAGATACGGCCTGGGTCATTTACATTCAGCCGTTAGAATTTAAAGCCTTCAACCGCTCGCAGGAAAATCGAGCTCCAAAAGTCTGTCTTGCCTCGCTCTGGATCTCAAAGGTATCGACAGAGCTCCGCCATTTCCTTCATCTCAAGCTTCTTCCCGCCATCAGAATTAAATACCGATGTTTGTTTGTTGGGTGTAATTTTGGTTTTCGTATAAAAAAAATTAGTCCACGATAGGCGGCTTTTATCGGTTGCATTCCTGCTTCAGGAGATCGATATATCGTAATTAGTGACTCCTCTTGCTGAAAAATTGCGTCCTAAGAGTCTTGAGGAATGGGTGGGACATTCTGATGTGATGTCTTCGGGTAAACCTGTTTATGAGGCGATCAAAAATGATCGGCTTTTTTCTTTTGTTCTCTATGCTCCGCCTGGAACTGGAAAAACTACGCTTTGTCAGTTGGTTAAAAAATATACGAAGGATCGGTTTATTTCTCTGAGTGCGGTCACTTCAGGCGTTAAAGATTTGAAGGCGGTGATTGAAGAAGCGAAAGCTTGGAAAGATCGGCAAGATCGAAATACGGTTGTCTTTATCGACGAAATTCATCGATTCAATAAATCGCAGCAAGATGCGCTTCTGAATGCAGTTGAAAATGGAACGATTGTTCTTATTGGAGCTACGACTGAAAATCCTTCTTATGAATTAAACTCGGCTTTAATTTCGCGGCTTCGTGTTTTTCGTTTGGCTCCGCTTACTGAAGAAGATCTTATGAATATTCTTCGTCGTGCTTCTCGGATGGAAGAAATTTCTATTGATGAAAATCTTTTAAAAATTATTTCTAAGCAGTCTCAAGGTGATGCTCGCATGGCTCTTGGAATTTTTGAGATTCTGGCGCCGGAACCTACTGAGAAAAGACTTCGAGAAATTATTCAGTCTAAAATAATTTATTACGACAAGGCTGGTGAAGAGCACTACCAAGTCATCTCGGCGTTTATAAAAAGTATGCGTGCTAGTCAGGTCGACGCGGCGATGTATTATCTCGCTCGAATGTGGGCGGGTGGTGAGGATCCTCTCTTCATTGCGCGGCGGATGGTTATTTTTGCTTCTGAAGATATTGGGAACGCTGACATTCGTGCGCTTGCGCTTGCGAATGCCGTTAAGAATGCCGTTGAATTTGTGGGGCGACCTGAATGTTATTATGCGCTTGCTCAAGGGGTGATGTTTCTCGCCCGTGCTCCTAAATCTCGCGAGGCTGGGGACGCCTTTCAGAAAGCTTTAAAAAAGGTTGAAGCGAAAGGTCCACGACCTGTACCGAATTTTTTGATTAACGCTGTCTCCAAACTTGATCGCGAACTTGGTCGAGGTGAGCCGAGGGACGATAATCAATCTTATTTACCTAAAGGCATCTGCGAAGAGACGGCTGATTTGTGAAATTTGAGATTCGGCAGATTTCTTCGAAAGAAACGGGACCGCTTCGACATAAAATTCTTCGACCGACTCAAGATTTTAGGATGACTCGATATTCTGGAGATGATTTGCAAGATGCATTTCATATGGGGGCCTTTTTGGAAAATCGAATGATTGGAACGGCTTCCATTTACCGGGAAGATTTTGAAGACCAAAAAAACGGCTGGCGAATTCGCGGTATGGCGATTGAAGAAGACTATCGGGGTAGAGGAGTTGGACAAAAACTACTCCATTCCCTCATCGCTCATTCGAAAAATAATCAGGGGAACTATATTTGGTTTAATGCGCGAACGCCTGCGGTCGGTTTTTATGAAAAGTCTGGATTTGAAAAAGTGGGAAGTGAATTTGAGCTTCCCGAGATTGGTCCTCATTTTGTAATGAAAATGGATTTAAATAAGGGGTAGGCGACCCTTTTTCAGTGCCAAATTTCTAACATCTCCCTTCTTAGTTCGGTTAATACTGTATTTTTTTAGCTGGGTTTTGCTGGCTTTTAAAGCTGTGATCGGTTTTCTGACGAACGAACACCGAGTCAAAAATAATGGGTATTCTATAGAGAAGGGGAGAGCGTGCTGCCACAGATTGAGCTTGAACTTCAGAAGGATTTCTTAGCGAGAAGTCGATCGGCCAGTATCGGGGCCATTATACTTTCTGTTTTGTATGCATTCATCAATTCGTCGGGGCCGAAAGATTTGGCTTGGTCATCCTGTTCTCTCATTAGCATTCTTGCAATTTTTAGAATTTACTTTTTTTTGAGAGTCGATCGGTCTTTGCCGCAGTCGAGTTTCTATTATCTTTCGATTGGCACTGCCTTAATTCAGGCAATCATTTGGGGATTATGGTGCGGAAGATCTCTCCACTGGAATAAGCCTTCTTTGGATTCAATCTTCAGTCTTTTTGTTTTAAGCGGAATTGCGGCGAGCGTGTCGGCCTCAATTATTACATCTGCTTGGGCGCGCGCGACTTATCTCGTCTTCCTGCTTGGGATTCCAATTATTGAGAGCTGGCCAGAAGGGAAAACTCCGCTTTCCTTTTTAGGGATTATTGGAATCACGCTCTCCTACGGTTCTTTTCTTTTTGCCCAGGGAACCCGACACGGAAAGAGGCTTCGAGAAAGTCTCACGACAAATCATTTTTTAGTCAGTGAGCGAGATTTGCTTAGAACTCTTTTTGATACGATTCCCGGAAAGGTCACTCTCATTTCTTCTGAACTTTGTTATGAAGATGTGAACGGAGAATTCTTATCGTTTTTAGGGCTTACTCGAGATCAGCTGATCGGACGTAAAGTGGGTTTTCTTGAGGGAGACCAAGAAATTGTCTCCGTCATTCAAAAATTTTCTAAAATAGAAAGTTCTGATTTGCGAACAGAATTAAAAATCAAAACTCCCACAGGCGAGAGATGGCATCTCGTGATGATGAAAAAGACAGAAGTGAATTCTGCCATTGTGGTGATCACGATCGACATTCACGAAAAAAGAGAAGGCGAGTTGAAGGTCGCAGAATCTGAACTCTTGGCAGAAAGAGCGTCTAAATTTGCCGTCTTAGGAGAACTCTCTGCTGGCATAGCGCACGAACTTAAAAATCCACTCGCTGTCATTCATGCTTTAGCTCAGTCCATCGAAATGCAACTTGAAAAAAAACCTCTCGACGCGAGTAAGCTTAAGAACTACGCCGAACAAATTTTTGGAACGACTCAGCGAATTGCAAAGACCATCGATGGAATGAGAGCATTTGCAAGGGAAGAAAAACTTCCGGAAAAGATTCCTTTTAATGTACGTGATTTAATCCAAGAAAGCGTAGTTCTCTGCGATCATGCGATCGCTGAAACTCATATTGAACTCCTGATAGCCGATTGTCCCTCTGTCGAAATTATTTGTTCGCCCAATCAAGTCTCTCAAATTCTTTTAAATCTTTTATCGAATGCGATTTACGCTTGTGAACAATCAAAAATTGCAAATAAATGGATCTCCATTAATGCTGAGATTGTCGAAAACAAATGTATTGAGATTTCTATTACAGATTCGGGACTGGGCATTCCAAAAGAAATCCGAGATCGAATTATGCAGCCCTTTTTTACAACAAAGCCCGTCGGAAGTGGTACGGGAATTGGACTGACCCTATCGCGCAACCTTGCAGAAGCTCATGGCGGAAAAATCTACCTCGATTCATCATGCCCCAATACAAAATTTGTTTTGAAGCTGCCTATTCACCGGGATCTAAGGGAACCTACGATTCGTAAGAAGGCGTAACCAAGATTTCTCGACCTTTTCCACCGCCAAGAGGCGCCGAAACAATTCCTTCTCGCTCCATTCGCTCAATCATTCGCGCGGCACGATTGTAACCGACACGTAGGCGTCTTTGCAGCATGCTCGCAGATGGACTTTTGGTTTCAAAAACAACTTGGAGTGCTTGATCGTAAAGATCATCATCTGCGTCTTCAGAAAACTCTCCTTCGGCAGCCGGCGCATCGTCGAGATCGATTGCATTTGAATAATCGGGATCCATTTGAGTTTTTAAATGACGGACGATTTTTGCAATTTCATCTTCAGAAATAAAAGGACCATGAAGGCGCTCGAGACGACTGGTTCCTGGCGGCAGAAAGAGCATATCTCCATCACCGATAAGATTTTCAGCCCCGTTACAATCGATGATCGTTCGGCTGTCGACCTTTGAAGCCACTTGAAACGCACATCTCGTAGGAAGATTCGCTTTAATGACGCCTGTGATAACATCCACCGAGGGTCGCTGAGTTGCAATAATAAGATGAATACCTGCCGCTCTTGCCATTTGAGCAAGTCGTGCAATGCTTTCTTCTACATCGCGAGCGGCGACCAAGATTAGGTCTGCAAGTTCATCGATGACCACAACGATGTTTGGAAGCTTCACATAGTGATCAAGTCCGGCCTGCTCGAGAATTTTCTTTTGATTTTTTTCTTCGGGAGTCTCTGTCACATCTTCGATGAGAGCAGAAGTCGCTTCTTCCGATTGAGCAGCCCGCTCGAGTTCTTGTTTCAGTTCGTCTTCAGTTAAGCGCGCAACTTTTTCGTTATAGGATCTTAAGTTCCGAGCGCCGAGAGAAGAAATGAGTTTGTAACGTCTCTCCATTTCTTTAACGGCCCACGCTAATGCGCGAGCTGCTTTTTTGGGATCTGTCACGACGGGAAGAAGAAGATGCGGAATGCCTTCGTAAACCGAAAGCTCAAGCATCTTGGGGTCGATCATAATAAATTTGAGTTCATCGGGCGTGGCTTTATAAAGCATGCTGATGATCATTGAGTTTAAGCCGACGGATTTTCCTGATCCTGTCGCACCGGCAATCAGAAGATGCGGCATTTTTGCGAGATCTGTGACATAGGAATCGCCGGAAGTTGTTTTTCCCATTCCGAGTGTGAGGGGAGAAGGCGAGTTTTGAAACAAGCTCGCTTGCAATATTTCTCGAAGGTAAACCGTTTGTCTTCGAGGGTTTGGAATTTCAATTCCGACAGCCGCTTTACCGGGAATCGGCGCAATGATCCGAATACTCACCGCTTTCATCGCGAGTTTAAGATCATCGGTGAGATTTAAAATATTTTTTACTTTCACTCCCGCTGCCGGCTCAAATTCATAAAGAGTGATGATCGGGCCGGGATGAATATTCGTCACCTGTCCTTGAACACCAAAATCAAGAAGCTTCTGTTCAAGGGCTCGAGAATTGGCGATGAGCTCTTCTCGCGAAATTTCGAAAAGTTTTTCAGGATTCAAATCCAAAAGCTGTAACGACGGAAGTTCAAAACGAGACGGGACGTCAGAACTTTTTTTCTTAACAGGCGCCTTATCCATGAGTAAAACTCGGTCGTGACTGGCGGACTCATCCGATTTTTTGAGAAACGGCAGAAAAGCAATTTTCTTTTCAGGCGCAGTTTCGACGGGTTCGGCCTTGGAAAAAATAGCTGCCATGGTATTGGGTTTTGTTTCAGGAACGTCCGTTTTTTCGATATCTCGTTTTTTAAAAAGCTCTTCGAGTTTTTGCGAAAGCGGCGCTTTATTCGTAGGCAAAATCGCAGGTTTCGCCTCTCTTTTAAAGATGCGAAGTGGGAGTTCTTTTATTTTGCCAAAAGGATTTTTAAAAGATTCAAAAAATTTCAATCGCCCGAGTGGTAAAGTCGGAAGAGAGAGTCGTTCGCGAAAAAGAATGATCGATGCCGCGAGGCCGCCGACAAAAATAAGGCTCGCTCCGACAACACTAAAACAAAAAATTCCAGCACGAGAAACAAAGTGTCCAAGCGCTCCTCCGAGAGAGAGATGGTCATAAATGCTGATCGGGATCATCGATAGTAAAGACGTTAAGCAAATCGTGAAGAGAGCAAAGGCGATCGGAAGATGCCATTTACTTTTTTTCTGATTTTTAGCGGGCTCGGAAAGAGCGATGGATCTCGATTTAAAATGTTCAACGCCAAGGCCGAGACATAAAAGAGCTAAAAGGTACGAAACACAGCCGAGAACTTGCAAGAGAGAGTCTGATAAAAAACTTCCCACGATACCGCCGAGATTTCTAACTTTTTCAAAGTCAGAGCTTGAATAATTCCAAGAGGGATCTCGCCGAGAATAAGAGGCTAGACTCAGTAAAATATAAATTGAGCCGACCAAAAGAATGATCGCAAGTAGAGGACGGGCCGTTTTTTGGATTCGAAGTGTTGGCTGCATGTGACTCCCAGCCTCTTAGTGTAAAACAAACTGCCGAAATTATTGAGTCTTTTAGATGACGCACCGTATAATGAGTTGTAAAATAATCTTAGTTTTAGATAACCCAAATCTTTCAATGTAGAATGAGAGAGGCGCGTCGAACTCAAGTGCTCAGACAATTTATGAGCAAAGAGGCGAACTGCGGTAAATAAGGATGAATCATGTTTGGAATCGGTAAATTAGAAGTTTTAATTTTTATCCTCGTTATTATCTTACTTTTTGGATCAGCCAGAATTCCTCAGCTGGGCTCAGGCATCGGTCAAGCCATCAAGAATTTTAAAAAAGCCATGAAAGAGCCCGATGCGATCGATGTCACTCCCAAAGAGAAAGACGCATCTAAAGATAACAACTCAAAGAAGGAAACCTAATGGCATTTCAAAAAAAGAGATCGCAACTCATCGTACTCACGCAATTCCAGCGATGGTTTCTAAAAGTATTTATGGCGTATGTTGCCGTCTTTTTAACGATCTTCGGAATAGGTTTATTCCTTTGGTTTCGTCTTCTTCTCCATGAACTCATGAATCTGGCAGGACTTTTGAGTGAAACCTTTGTGCAGTTAATCCGAAAACATATCATTTTAGGTTTGTGGGTGACGGTACTTTTAATTGTCACCTTGACGGTCATTGCAGGACTTCAGGCGCTATTTTTTAGCCGAAGAATTGCGGGACCTATTTTTTCTCTCGAGAAACATTTAGAGAAATGTGAGAAAAAAGGAAAACTCGAGCCTTGGCAGTTACGAAAGGGAGATCTATTCGAAGGTCTCGTGAAGCGCTTTAACTCTTTAGTGCAGAATGTGAAAGGAAGCTCATGAATACCCACCGTGTTCATCTGTGGAGCATTATTCTGCTGACATTTGTCGTTGTCGTTGTTGTCTGGACATTAAATCATATGGAAAAAGATTTCTCAAAGGCGCGCGCGCAAATCGAGCGCGAAAGTTTTTCGACTGCGGTCGGTCGCTCGCCGCAACATTAAAGCGATTGAACTTTTTCCCATAGACGATGAGCAAAGCTCAAAGTTTTCTGAGGTTTTTCAAAAAGTACTTTGATCGATTCTTTTTCCCAAATGCGAGCTCGTTCGTAGTCGGGATGTAGTTTTTCGAAGCTTTTAAATTTATCGGTATGCATTCGATGTCTTTCGGACGGAAAAATAGCATGAAGCATCTCGTGAAATAAAATATGTTCCACAAAGAACATAGGCACTCGAGGATTATCGAGGCGCTTCGAAATGGTAATTTGTTTTTTTTGGCCGGAATAATATCCGAGTAAAACTCTCGTCTGCGCTTTTACGATGGAACGTTTTGACCATCGGATTGAAAGCTCGAGGCGACGATCGAAATAGAGACGATTGAGGCGATCGAATAAACTTTGAAGATCGTAGACTTTTCCCACTCCCTCGTTCATTTGGGAAACTTATCGAAAGTGGTGGAGGTGAGGAAGTATTTAAAATTAAAACAAACAGCCGGGCGCGGGACGGAGCTTGAACCGACGGAAATGGCGGAGCTCTGCCGATCCTTTGAGATACGGCCTGGGTTATTTATATTCAGCCGCTAGAATTGAAAGCCTTCAACCGCTCGCTGACAATTTTAGCTTCGAAAGTCTGTCGGGGCTCGCTCTGGATCTCAAAGGTATCGACAGATCTCCGCCATTTCCGTTATCTCAAGCTCTTTCCTGCGCTTGAGAATTAAATTCTAATACAAAAAAAAAGAGAGATTCGGAGTTGAAATGAATATTGGTGGTAGTGCGTTTGTTTGGCTGCATTTGGCTGTTTTACGCGAAAGCCGTTGTTCGTGAGATAATGGGTTTATGGATCGGGAGTTTAATACTGATCAGAAAATGAGAGCGGACGCTATTCAGAAGGGGCTCGCTGGCGGGTATGATTTGGATTACTCTTCGGTTGGGATTTTTTCGGCTGGCTTGGTTTGTCTTTTGCTGATTGTTTTTCTTTTTTCACGCCGAGTGAAGAAATAAATTTTAAATTGATCCCATCATCTCAAAAAGTGGAACTGCTTTTGCCCTTTTCTTTTCAAACTCTAGAAGCTTTGCATTTGCGCGATTTAGAATTTGTGGCGAGATATCGGCTAATTTTGCTACTTGAATTCCGTAACTCCTGGAGGCTGGGCCTTCTGTGAGGGCTCTTGTGAAAACTAACTTTCCTTCGATTTCTTCGACTCCTAAATGAAAACTCTTTAAATGCTCGAGAGATTTTTCTAAGTCCGAGAGTTCTAAATAATGGGTGGCCATAAAGCAGAGGGCTTTTAGATCGTGCACTTCTTCCGTGATGGCCCAAGCTAAACTCATGCCGTCGAATGTGGATGTTCCTCTTCCGATTTCGTCGAAGAGGAGAAGACTCTTCTCGCTTGCCCCGTGAAGCATGGAGGCCACTTCGCGCATTTCTACAAAAAATGTACTTTGGCCGGAATTTAAATCGTCTTGTGCGCCCATTCTGCAAACAATTCGATCGAAGAGGCTGAGGCGGCTTGATTTTGCGGGTACATCGGATCCAATTTGATGGAGAAGTGCGATGAGCGCTGCCAATCTTAGAAGTGTACTTTTTCCGGCCATATTGGGGCCAGTTAAAAGCATGAGCTGAGTTTTTTCGGCACTTAGTTCAAAGCTCATAGGAACAAACGCCTGCGAGCTCAAAGGATGAATTCCTTTTTCGATTTGAAGGAGCGTCGGTCCTACTGCAAGAGTCGTTGGAGTGGTCCAGCCGTAGAGATCCGAAATTTCTGCTAAGGCTTGAAAACAATCGAGCCTTCCGAGGTGATCGGTCCAGTCGAGAAGAATGCTTTCATGCGTTTCGGTGAGTGTATAGAGACGATCAAGTTCAGCACGTTCGGCATCGTGAATTCGACTGTCGAGACTCAAAATTTTCTCTTCCAGTTGTTCGAGCTCTGTCGTTTTAAATCTTTCGGCGTTTGCTAGAGTTTGTATGCGTTTGGCCGTTGTGGGAATTTTATCTTTGTGAAGCGCTGTCACTTCGGCGACGTAACCGAAAACTTGGTGAAATTTTATTTTGAGTCCGCTGACTCGAGTTTCTGCTCGTAAGCGCTCTTCTAAGTCAGCAAGCATTTTTTGAGAATTTTCTTTGAGCCCGCGAAGCTCATCTAATGTTTCGCTCACTCTTGGTTTGATCCAGCCGACATCAGAATCTTCGCTCACTTGAAGACATCGCTCAAATTCATGAGCGAGTGGTGTGAGAGTATCCGACCGGCTTTGAAATGCGCCGATATCGGAATGTTCATTTTTTAAAATAAGCGAGGAGGTGAGCCCTAAGGTGAGAGCGTTCGCCACCTGGTAAAGTTCTAAAGCACCGCGACGTTTTCTGAGCAGTCGATAGAGATCGTGAATGCCGGAAATTCGAGATCGAAAAAGTTTTCGTATCGGCGCATTATTTTTAAAATACGAAATGAGTTTTTGTCTTGAAAGAATCACTTCGGGATCACGTGTGGGATTTGAAAGAACTTGTTTTAATTCTCGTCTGCCGGTGGCTGTTTGAGTTTTGTCTAAAAAACTAAAAACAGATTTGTCAGCAGGCTCGAAGAGGTAAAGGTTCTTTCGAGTCGCAGCCGATACCCAGGTATGTGCGGGAGTTGCGCGCGGGCGCATGAATCGAAGTTGATCTTGCGGATGAGCTTTCCTAAGAATTTGAAAAAGAGTGCCGAGAACTTGAGCCTCAAGTTTTGTTTTTGTCGGCGTGTCAGCAAAATTTGCGAGGCCAAAAGCTTTTCGAATGTCTTCTTCGGCTTCGTCTATTGAAAGCAGTGGGCACGTTTCGGAAAATTTACTTCGAATATCAAATATTTTCAGTTCGGGAGATCTCAAATCCTCAATTGGCAAGCGGTCGACTAAATCTTGCAGTGTTTCGAGAGAGGTTCCTGTTTCTAAAATCACGTGACCGGTTCCGACATCAGCCGCCGCCAAGGACCAGGCTTCCGGCGAACCCGAAATCACAGCAGCATAGTGAGGCTTTTCTTCATTTCGAAGCAGACGAATACCGGGAGTAAACCACTGAACGATTTCACGACGAACGATCACGCGTCCTGCTTGTGGCTCTTCGGTCTGTTCAGCGAGTGCAATTTTAAATCCGTGGTCCAGCGCACGAGTGAGGTAAGTATCTATACTCGCAACCGGAACGCCACAAAGCGGACTCGAATTCGTATTCGTTCCCCGATTATTTCGAGAAGTAAGAACGACCTGAAGAACAGGAGCAGCCTTTACGGCATCTTCTTCAAAAAGTTCATAAAAATCCCCAAGCCTAAAAAAAAGAAGAGCAGACCCAGCCTTATTTTTAAGTTCCGTCCACTGCCGCATCATCGGAGTTAAAGTTTGCCCAGCCACTTCCATCGCGCCAATCTAGGAGAGAGCTTCAAACGAACTCAAGAGTTTTTAAGGTCTAAAGGCTCGACTTGGCCATTTTGGTAGAAATCGAAGGCCCTCAATTCAAAGGGAACTGCTCTTTTGTCGAAGACAAAAATTAAAACAGGTAGCGCCCCTGCGCGTCTGCCAGTTCCGCTGAGGAAGTCTTGTAGGAATATACACCCTCGTGATAACTATAAATGTTGCTGGAATATAAAAGCTCGAATGGCGGAACTGGCAGACGCGCAAGTCTCAGAAGCTTGTGGGGTAACCCCCGTGGAGGTTCAAGTCCTCTTTCGAGCACCACTTTTCGTTTCATTTGAAAATTTTTCGATTGAAGTATGGCCCTGCGCGTAAGGAACCTCCACGGGGGAACCCCCGTCTGTTTATTGGCCCGCCTTTGGCGGGACGTTTCAAGTCCTTGGGCAATTTATTTTTCGAGCATGACTTTTCATTTCATTTGAAAATCTTTCGTATGAAGTATGGCCCCGCATATAAGGAACCTCCACGGGGGAACCCCCGTCTGTTTATTGGCCCGCCTTTGGCGGGACGTTTCAAGTCCTTGGGAACTTTATTTTTCGAGCATGACTTTCCATTTTATTTGAAAATTTTTCGATAGAAGTATGGCCCTGGATATAAGGAACTTCCACGGGGGCAGACCCCCGTCTGTTTATTGGCCCACCTTTGGCGGGACGTTTCAAGGTCCGTTTCTGAGGAAGTGCTGTATTAATCTTGTGGTGTACGAAGTGGAAAACACGGAAATTTCTGAAAGCCGTGCCGACAGTATTTTATTTCTCAGGAGGTATCAATTCTTTGGAGTCAGACTTCTTCAATGAATCGATATCCGTCTTTTTATATACTTCATATACTGTTTTTTCCGAGCCATCTTTTCTGGTTACAGTGACCGTGTCGCCCTTTCCTAATAATTCTATTTTTCGTAAAAGATCGGAGACACCTTCGGAGACATCTGGGGGCACATCATAATTTAGCTTATAGTACGAATCGTTATAGTTGATAATCGTTGCCATCCAAGCTTTTAAATCTTCGGTCGAGAGTAGCGTTCTTGTTCCGCCGACATTAAGGCGATATGTTTCAACACGCTCGCGAATCGTTTCTCCATTGGGATCTTTCATTTTTTTATCGGCCACTTGGAACTTGAAATCAACACCGGCGGATTTATCAAAGGTAATAATAATATTACGTGATTTATCTGTCGGCTCTTGTTCCTGAGAGCTGCCCGCGTGAATTTCTCTTCGATCTACCCCGATATAGGCGGATTCGCTTATATTAGCTGGTAAAATCCTTTTGAGGTTTTCCGCCATGAATACGGCCATACGAGTTTCGCGGTCGTTTTTTCCTATTCCAGCAAATTTAACTTCAGTGAATCCATAAAATTTATTTAGGATCTCAACCGCTTTTGCTCTCTCTCCTGGTTTTCCATAGAGTGCTTCAAGTTCTTGCTCCGCTTTTTCATACTTCGCTAACATGGAGTTAGGATATGCATAAAAATTTTGAGCTTGTGTCTGAAAGTTGCCGATCACCACTATGGACGCGCTAAGACCGATTAAAACTGAGTATATCTTTCGATGGTTCATTATTTGCTCCCGTACTTTTAGTCCTCAACCCACGTCATTCTTGATACTAAGTGCAAAGTTCGTGCCAACGTGCTCAGGACGTGAATTGCCCAGGGTGAATAATTTAAATAACTGAATTCAAAGGTAAATTGAGAGCTTTTTTTATTTTTGGTCTGAAATATTTTCCTGAATTTTTATTGAAGGATGGGAAAAGATGTCGCGAAGTGCGAAGTTCCTGTCGGGGTGAAACTGACGCGGGTTACTTCAAGCATTCTTCGCGTCACGAAGGCACTTGATCGATACCTGCTTGGAAATAAAAAGCGCTTAACTACGATTCCATGAACTTCAAGTACTTAGCTGATCCGTTATTTTTTCCGACTCTCAATATTTGGTACGGAATTTGCATATTTTACACTTGTGACAAGGCTTTTGAATTTGCCCGCCATTCTTTGCAATATTTTAAAGCGCGCATTTCTTGCATCGCTGTTCTTGCTAATTTTCCAAAGCCTTGCGTTTTCGAAACCCAACAACAGCCTGAAAGCTGTGAAGGCAACGGTCGTCAGTTGTTTTACCGCTATGCAAATAATCTCTGAAAAATTTCAGAGCGATGCGCAAAAACCTTTTCCTGCACTTAAAGGACTCGAAGCGCGAATCACCAAAGCTACACGACGAAAAATTGATCATGAAGCTGAAGATTTAATTATGGGCGTATTCAACGAAGTTGAATGCGCTTTTAACGCGAACCAAATTAAAAATATTTCACAAAAATTTCTGAATGAGACTGAGCAAATAATTCGAGATGGGGGAGGCGAACTGCGTATCTCAAGACTGAATATTCCTTATTTCAGAGTCGAAAAGGGTAAACCGATTGTAGCCATTCCAGCTGAAGCGACTGAGCCAGTTCTTCGTCACGAATTTCAACATTTTAAAGATTGGCAAAAAATCCAAGCCGCTCTCATTGCGCAAGGCAAATCTGCGAGAGAGGCAGGAACGCAAGCAGGCGATCAGCTTGTAACGCCCGAAGGTGTTTTGATGATGGAGAGTAATGGGAAAAAAGTTGAGTTAATGGCTATGCGAGATGAACTTCTTGTTGCGCTAGAGAAGAATGAAAATGAAAATGAAAATGTTGTTCAATTATTTATTAACGGCGTGCAAAGGCATATTCCATTTGATGTATATTTTCGGCCAGAAGATTTGATTTATCACTTAGCTTATCCAAAAATGGAAAAATTAAGAAAAATTTTTAGACTCACCAAAGATTTGGATCGACTGAGGTGGAAGCTGTCGAGTTTTCCGAGTACACGATCCAAATTACAAGAAAAACTCAACCGAAGTGCAAATGAAACGGCTTCACAAATGGAGAGTGAAGCGACAGAACTCAAGAACAAATTAATTTTTGAACAGCGCAGAATGGCAGTTGAGGCAACAGAGTTAGGTGATCAAAATTTAGCTAAATCCCACGAAACCCTTGCTCGAGCATTGGAACACACAACGCTTTATGATCAGATTTTGCATCGACACAATCTTAGTATTCCCGGCCTAGGAATTGAATTCGATAGATATGTGAAATCCAAACTAAAGCCTGAGAGCTACACTTCACCTCTCACGCAAATTACTGCGGTAGAACGAACAGAGATCGAAAATCTTTTGAAAACATGGAACAGCTACGGTAATGGGCCTAAGCGTGTAGGCATGTTCCGTCGCAATAACGACTTAAGCAATGTTGAAGACTCCAGTTTTCAACAACTAGATCTGGATGCTTTGGGTTTTTCTTCCCCTCAAGATCTCATCTCGAAATCAAGAATCTCTGCTTATTTAGCGAGTTCGTTAGTGGATGTCATAGAAATTCAGCGAAGACAAGGCGCTGTTCGTGAGCTCTTGGAGTCGGAATCCTTGCTCACTAAGAGGCTTGGCGAAATTTATAAAAGCTCCAATTCCAAAACTTGGATGCATACTTTCATGGCTAAGTTTCAGCCAGATCTTACCGAACATTTTTACGGACGGGCTTACGATATACTTTCGAAGAGAGCCTCAAAAGATCTTTATGTTCGGACTCGGGCACAAAAACATATGACCGAAATTGCCCTTTTCTTTACGGAGATTCGGGCGATTCGAGAAAAAATCAGGGGCGCAGATTCTCCTCGACTGAGGGAGTTGGCATGGGTTTTAGATTCGTGCTTCCTGCGCTCCCACTCGGATTCGATAGCTGAACTAGTAGAAAATTTATTAGGTAATCCTTCTTTAGAAAATCGAGTTCGCACTTTTGTCAAAATTATGGAGCTTCATCGAAGCACATTAAACCAAGTTGAAGAGGCTTGGGCAGAACTTGCGATGTACTATGATATTGCAAACAATGCTCTCAATCGAGGTTGGTCGACTTTCCCCAAAGTTCTTGAGCCTGATTCTGCAATAGGACCCATTTTGAAAATAAATAATTTTCATTCCCCTCGGTATTTGGAAAAATCTCCGACCACATCTGTGCCCAATTCCGTGGAACTCGGTGTTCATGCAGGTCGGCATATGATCATCACGGGTCCAAATGGAAAAGGTAAAACGACAGTCCAACGTGCGTTAGCTCAGGAAATTGTTCCTACACAGTTGGGAAGCCCGGTCGCTGCCGAGTCTGCCGAGCAGACCCCTTTAAATATTGTGGCCTTCGTACATCCGAAGGATAGTCCTAAAGACGATTTAAGTTTATTTATGTCGCAGGGAAAGGTGCTCTTATCCATTTACAATAAAGCGTTAGAAAATCCGTTCACGCTTGTTTTAATGGACGAAATTTTACCAGGAGCGATTTCTGAAATCAGAGAAGATGTCGAATCTGAATTTTTATGGATGCTCGACCAAACCGGTGCGATTACAGTGACGGCAACTCACAATTGGGGAACTACTTCACTTGAAGGCCAAGCTTTGTCGAATTCAAATGGCGATAACGAAGGAAGAACTATTCAAAATAATTCTGAAGCTTATCGTGACGCCTCGAATTCATTTAACAACGGTGAGCCCCCCAAATTTAGAAACTATCACGTCGATCAATATCAATTGAAGCCAGGTGCGGCTTCAGACCTTGGCTCCATGTATGAAGGTGCCATTGAGGCACTTCGAAAGGTAGGATGGCCTGAGGATGTTTTGGAAAAAATCCGACTCCGTGGCGAAAAACGCATCGCAAAAATGAAGGAAACTAAGTAAGGCAGCGTTCTTGCGAGAAGTTTAACTTCCAAGACTCTCAATCAATAGCGCTCTTGCTTCCTCAATATTATTTTCTGTCACTTCGATTGGCATTCTGATTTCTATTTCAATCCGAGCAAATGGCAGCGGCATGAGCATTTTGTCCCAACCCCAGAGGCGAATGTATTTTTTGATTTTGAATCTCATCGGCAAAATGGGAGCGCTGCTTTGGGCCGAGATATGAAGAACGCCCTTTCTTAATTGTTGAGGAGGGCCTGCTGGACCGTCGGGGGAGATCCACGTTGATGATCCTTCTCTTAAATATTTTACAATTTCGTCAGCGGCTTTTCGGCCATCATTTCCTGTCGATCCAAAAACCCAAGCTTTTAATCCGCAAAGATTGAACGCGACGTGTGTCGGTTTCATATACCAATACGGATGCGTCAGCCAAACGTGCTCTTTATAAATAAAACTACAAAAATAAATCCATGCATCGCGATGCCAAAGGCAATGAATGGAGGGCACGTTATTTAAAAGCTCGCGATTTTTTATTTCGATTTTGGATGTGAAATGCACCAAATGAATATAAAAAAAATAAAGGAATCCTAATCCGTAGCCATAAAACAAATAAATGGGTTGAAGCCATAAAGGAACATTGTCCATTCGGTAAAGTTCAAAAATTTTGGTTAAACGACTCACACGTAAAAGAACTAACGAGATCTCGGAGGAGTTCCTGAAGGCGGTGTCGTCGTTGGTGGGTTCACCGAGATAGGGGTGGGCGTTGGCTGAGTCGTTTCTAGATCTGCAAAAAATCTTTTCTCTAAACTCATTCTGTTCAAATTTAATTTTGTAGCATAATCGCGACGCAAACTTTCAATAAGAGTAATATCGGTGGATTCGTATCCACTTCGCCAACGAAACGCGTCGATCATATCAACACCGAGTGAAGCGGCTTTAACATCAAAGTCAAAGAGCTTCCGCTCGAATTTAAACTCGGCAAGTTTTCCAATTTCGATTGCCACATCGACAGGATCAGTTCCCATTTTCAAAATATCAATGAGTACCTGAAGGGTCTCGTTGTGAGGCTCTCCTTCAACTTCAAGTCGAAGCGTTCGAATTAAATCTCCAAAAAGAAGACTCGGCGACGGAGAAGCTGGAGTGGGAGGTGCTACAGGTTCAGGATGCGGCAGAGGATCGGGAAGAGTGGGCGTTTCGATCACGACGGAATTCGTCGCGATCATTCCAGCATTCCAATTGAAAGATCTTATTTTATATTCATATTTAGTTTTTGGCTTCAAGCCATCGTCTTGATAATAAATTTGATTCGAAGGAAGCCGAATTAATTGTTTAAAGGGATCACCGTTTACTGATCGCTCGATCAGAAAACCATCTTCGTTAGAACTATTATCTTTCCACGAAAGTAATCCAGAATGATAGGTCGTCAGTGTTCCGGTAATATTCGAAGGCGCTTCAGGAACTTCCAGATGAAGTCGAAGACTCTTCACCACAGCATCGGCCGCATCTTTTCCATCGA
The DNA here is from genome assembly GCA_028287765.1 of Bacteriovoracaceae bacterium. Classification (GTDB taxonomy): domain Bacteria; phylum Bdellovibrionota; class UBA2394; order UBA2394; family UBA2394; genus JAQBPA01. The sequence continues at coordinate 1,156 of JAQBPA010000014.1, read as the reverse complement.
GGCCATAAATTAAATCTAAATTATTTTCCGACTGCGCAATTTGAACAAGGTAAGAAATAATCGCTTTATCGGCAGAATGCAGCGCAATATTCGATAAAGTTTTATACATTTTCAAATCTTTCAGTGCATCAATCAAAGGAGCGCCAGGACTTTTTTTGGTGGTTTTTGCATACTCAACAAGCGCGGCTTCAGAGGGCGTAGTCTCTTTACCTTTCAAAAGCGCAATCAACTCCGTGCTCGATTGATCGACAAGTTTCGCATGCCCAAGAGATTCACCCGCAGAATTTCTAAGAAAAAAACCAACAGAGTTCGATGCTGTCTGAGTGGCAGGATCGAGCGACATCACTTTAACGAGAGCAGCTCTCAAATCATCGCGATTAGACAAATCCATTTTCTTTAAAATTTGTTCAAGCCGCCGAAGTCCAAGTTCAACAAGCCGCCCATTTTCAACATAACCAATATAATCAATGGTCGTCTTGATCACCTGCTCAGAAAACGGAGGAGCAGAAGGAGCGGGAGTAATCGCATTTGTGGCAACGGCTACAGGAGGAGTAGAAACTGAGGAAGCGTTCGTAGTTTGACTAACCAAAGCAAAAAGAAAAAATCCAAATCCCCCCATGAAAGGAATTTAACATAGATGTGGGCGTGAGCCCAATGAAAGGTCCGGACGGGAGTCGAATTTCCGGGCGGGCGCGTGGCTCCGTCCAAATTGAGACCGTCCATTGATGTTTATCATTTCATATTGCAGTCCTTGCGTACTCCTAAGCTGTTTCGCGGCTTCCTTTCTCACGTTTTGGGTGCCCAGCTTAGAGCTCAATTTTGCCGAAGCCACGCGTCCGTCCTCAATTCAACTCCCGTCCGGACCTTAAGCAACAATACAAAATCCAAAAACAAAAAATAAAAAAAACCCAATTCAATTCAAAAACCCCCTCGCAATCAATTTAGAGTAAAAAAATTTTATTTCATTCTGTTGAACCCTGTATTTGATTTCGTGGACGGGAGGGAGGTTGAGCTGAGGAAAAGCATGGATTCGCTTGACGACTTGAGACTCAGAGCGAGCCTAAGCAGTAGGACAGAGCTCAAACTGTCAACGAGCGGTTGGAGGCAGCAAGAAGTACCAAAGGAATATAAATGACCCAGGCCGTATCTCAGAGTC
>JAQBPA010000053.1 GCA_028287765.1 Bacteriovoracaceae bacterium | reverse complement strand
TTTTTTATCGATGGTTGGATGATTCACAATAAGCCCGATAAAACCATGAAAACGGATAAAGATTTTTTAGAACGAATTCTCGATCACTTTCTGAGAGATCCTGCGGTGAATCTTGAAGAAGCGGTTTCATCAGTATTTAAAGTTTTGAGTTGCAGAGTGAGTGCAGGAGAAATCCGAAAAGTGAGGCTTAGTCTTCCGGAAAAAATTCGTGATCTTTGGTCGGAAGAATGGATCAATGCAAAGAATCGATCCAACAAAGAGTTAAGCCGTACAGATCAAAAGTCCATCGATCCAAAATACGAAGCTTGGCTTGCCGAACTTTCGAAACTAAGTTTTGTCCAAAATAGAGAAAATGCCGATCATTTTCTGAAAGGGGTTTTGGGGACCTTGGCTAGTCGACTTGATACGCCTTATGCCCGCGAACTCACAAGCCAACTTCCCGGTCCACTCACTTTTGAGAGACTGCGCGGACATCAGACAAAGATTCTTGGAAAGAATATTGAGGAGTTTATCGGTCAAATCAGTCAGCAGTTTAAAATTGATGGAAATGAGAGCGTAGATTTAATCAAAAGAGTCTTCGATCTTTTAAAGAAAGAAGTTAGGCCCGATGTGGTGAAGGATATTGAATCCGCACTTCCATGGGATTGGCAAACTTTGATCGAAGTAGCTTGAGAAGAAAAAAATGACGAGCAAAAAAAACTGAAGCGGACGAGTTTTCTGCTGAAGATATTTTTGATCGTACAGCTCGACATCTCGCTGGATAATTGAAAGGCTAAAAGCTTACGAGAGTAGATAAGATTCGATTGCAAAATTGTTTTAAACTCGTGCGCGAGTTTCGATCGAAAGTCAATGAAGAGACTCTGGCTCAAACTTAAATTCTTATTTGCTGGCATTTTTTTTATCTGGAATTCGTCTATATGAAATGGGACGTAAAAGGTCAGAAATCTTTGCAGACTTCCAGGCAGCGGGAACGTTTCGAATTTAATTATTCATGGGTTTCAATGGCTTAACCTAAGCGCCACCGGCCTTCATTTGGCATAGAATTTGCAAAAAGAGATTGTGCGCTCTGATTATATACATCGCCTCACCTTTTGCTGGAATGTGATCTTTTACTTCATCACCCTTTCTGTTTCGGCTCAAACTCCAATCTGTAAAACAAATGAAATCGGAAAGGATTTTTCTCCCGTTACTTTAGCGGCAGATCCTTGGAGAACTGATTTTGAGGCAGCCAAAGATGAGGCTTCAAAAAGCGGCAAGAAACTTTTTGTTCTTTTTGAAGGATCGGATTGGTGTGTTTGGTGTAAAAAACTTGATACCCAGCTTTCTCATCCTTCAGCTGAACTGAAAAAAGTTTTAGAGAAATTTGTTCTTGTCAGAATTGATTTTCCGCAAAGGAAAAAAATGAATCCTAAACTGGCGGAGCAGAACGAAAAACTTAAGGACAAATATCAAATCACAGGATTCCCATCGATTCTCTTGTTAAGTCCCGATGAAAAACCGATAGGTGAGATGGGTTATGATGAAGACTCCGACACCTATTCCAAAAAAATTACAGAACTGTCTGAGAGCGGAAATATTCGAGATCAGCTTTTGAGAGAGGCGGATAATCATTTAGGATTCAAAAATGAGATGGCGTTCCAACATTTGCTTGAAAACGTGAAGAGTCTTCTTACAGATAAAAAATCTTCAGATGCGATTAAATTGATAGACGAGTTTATGAGCTCATCGGGGCTGACCGTTGAAGAGAAGCAACAGTGCATAATTATTAAAGCGTTCATTCAAGCAAACTCAGGAGATAATTCTGCCGCAATTGCGACTTTGCAGATCGGGAGAAAGCTTCAGGGGTCCAGCAAAGATAGTGAAGAACTTTGGGCACACCTAAATAAAAATTTTGAAGAACTCATTCTTGATGAAGGTAAGGCGGCCTGTAAAAAGAATGACAATCAAAACGCTATTCGGCTGGCCGATAAGATTCTTTCAGATAGCAGCTCTTCGATCATAGCCCAACAGAAGGCAACCATAATAAAAGCGAAAGCACAGATTCAGTCCGGTAAAAATAATTCAGCAATCGAGACTTTAAAAGCACGAAAAAAATCCGAGTCTTCTGAACTAAGCCAAATGCTTCTCAAAAAAATAAACGAAATTTTGGCAGACGCTCAGTCAAAGCCTTCAGACTAAAAATTAATGATGGGAAACGCGGTACTGGACTTCAGTTGGAAGCGAATGAACGTTTGATGAACTACTTTGAAAAAAATCTAGAAATGGATTGCGATCATTTTAATCAGTTCGACATAGGTGTGATATGGTCAAAAAAACGAAACAAAAAAAGAGCCCGTCTAGAAAAAAACAAAAACCCTCGAGAAAATCTTCGCAAGTGGGCTCTGCAGCGGAAGCTCAAAGAGATGAACTCAGACACTCTCGTGATACTGATTCTGCCGATGCAGACGTTCCAGCGGACTTAGTTCCACCAGGGTGAGGTTGATGAGATGAAAACACCCAATAAAAATCGAATTCGAATTGGAAATGAAAATCATCTGATCATAGAGCCGGAGACAGAAGGCTTTGGTGTCAAAAAGCATCGAATAAGGAGCAGAAAGAAAAAAAGAGAAATTAAATTGGGGCGGCAGACGGCTTCTTCCTAAATTCATTTCTCCGATTTTTGAATTCCAAAATTCTTAAATCCTTTTGGAGTCTCGTCCAAGTGTTCTGTTTTTTCGATGTTCTGCAAAAGATAGGCAGTCAAAGCATGAAGAAATTTCTCGATTTGATCCTCTTCACCTTCAATCCAAAGTTCGACTCGGCCGTCCGCTAAATTTCGGACATAACCTGAAACTCTGAAGCCCAAACTAAAACCAAAAATTTTTGCTCGAAAACCAACACCTTGAACCTTTCCTGAAAAGAAGATTCTTTTAGCCTTTACTGCCATGGCTTCTGACCTCAAGAACAAGCTTTTCAGAATTCCACTCGGCCGATGTGCCAAAGTGAGCACAAAGCTCCTTCATTTTATTAACGATTACAAAACGTTCTTCTTTTTCGGGAAGTTTCGCTTGAAAGGTTTCAATCACGGTAGGAATGAGTTGGAGTGATTTTGTTTTTCCGTTTTCAATTTGAAGAAGAAAAATAAAAGACTCATCATTTCTTTGATCGGGATCGACGGCATAATCGTCAATGAAATCTCCGCAGCTATAAAGGATGGGACGATCTCGATAGAATTCGATTCCCCTGAAGACGTGAGCTGAATGGCCAAAAATCAAATCAGCTCCCGCGTCGATGAGTGCGTGTGCAAATGGAATCTGTTCTGGAGGTGGAAAATAGCTCCAGTTCGGCCCCCAATGAGCGGAGACGATTAAAAAATCGACAGCCTTCTTAGCCTCTTCAATTTTTTTTAAAAGAAATTTTGCTCGCTCGTCTTCTAAATCAACGACGGCAAATAAAAGACCTGCTTTTGTTTTTGTAGCCTCCCATTCAGGCTCATTGTCCGTAAACGCAATAAAACCAAATTTTAGGTCATTGATTTTAAAAATCACGGGCATAGACGCTTCTTCGATATTCATTCCCGCTCCAGCGAAAGAAATATCAGCGACGGCAAGCGTTTTGAGTGTTTCAGCCATACCCCAGAGTCTGAAATCAAGAATATGATTGTTCGCAAGAGAAACGAGATTAATATCGGCGATGTCTAAAGCAGCAATATTTTTTGTATCGGTCCTAAAATGAAAGACCTTATAAGTTTCAGTCCACGGAAGCGTAAAATCGGTAATCGCACATTCTAAATTACAGATGCGAAAGTCGGCTTTCTTAAGAATTGAAAGAGTATTTCCCCATGGGAACTCTGGGGGCTCGTGAGAGAGCACATCATTAATGAGCCTTCCAAGCATCACATCACCAAGAAGTGCAATCGTGCAATTTTTCGACATGAGTCATAAAATGCTCTGCGAGATAAGGAGTCTTTCTACTAAAGTCGAAAATGCGAGAAGAAATAGAGCGTCCGCTTAAGAGAATTACTACTCATGAAATGGCCTTTCGGCACACCCTCCAAGTTTCACTTCTTAGGCGGACAACTTCACTGTGAACATTTAGAAAAAAACGTCGTCAGACAAAAGTAAGCCATCTACTTTTTTCAGAACCTTGCAAACCAATCTAGCCTTTCACACAGACAAGGGGAGAAAGCCGCGCCACTTTTTTAGAAAGGCCAGCTCGATGGGCCGCTTCGACGACAGACGAAACATTCTTGTAAGCTTCTGGAGCTTCTTCAGCAATTCCTCGCATAGATGAACTTCGAATAAAGATGCCCCGTGTTGCAAGCTCGTGAACGATTCGCTTTCCATTCCAGATCTTCAGCGCCTGCGTGCGACTCATGGCTCTACCGGCTCCATGACAGCTTGAGCCCATGGAAAGTTCTTCCGACGTTTCTGTTCCCGCTAAAACATACGACGATGTTCCCATGCTCCCTCCGATCACGACGGGCTGTCCAATTTTCCGAAAATCCGCTGGCAAGTCCGGGGAGTTTGGACCAAATGAGCGAGTGGCTCCCTTTCTGTGGACGAAGAGGCGCTTTTTTTGCCCATCGATTTCGTGCCATTCCTCTTTGCAAGTATTATGGGAAACATCGTACACAAGTTTCAGATCTGCTTTTGGAAGAAGCCTCTTAAAAACTTGGCGAGCAAAATAGGTAAGCACTTGCCGGTTGGCGAGTGCGCAATTGATAGCTGCGCGCATCACACCTAAATAGGTTTGACCGAGATCGGATTGAATCGGAGCGCAAGCGAGTTCTCGGTCTGGAAGTTTAATTTGATTTTCTTCCGCTGACATCGCCATTAATTTGAGAAATTCTGTTCCAATTTGGTGTCCTAAACCTCTCGAGCCGCAGTGAATAGAAATGACGACTTCTTTTTCGTGCAGGCCAAATGCATGGCTTATGATTTCATCATAAATTTCTGTGACCTCTTGGATCTCCAAATAATGATTTCCAGAACCTAAGGTTCCAATTTCATTTTTTTGCCGCTCTTTGGCTCGTTCAGAGACGAGCTGTGGTGTTGCACCTCGCATAGTTCCGCCTTCTTCGATTCTCTCTAAATCTTCCCTCAAAGCGTAGCCGCGTGAGAGCGCCCAACGAGCACCTTCCGAAAGCATTCGATCAATTTCGGTTTGATCTAATCGAATGGAGCTTCGACTTCCCACGCCCGCAGGAATTTCTTCAAAGAGAGCATCGGCAAGAAGAGTTTTGATCGGAGCAATATCCTCAACCGTCAATCCAGTTTTAAGTAGCCGCACTCCACAGGAAATATCAAAGCCGACTCCTCCAGCTGAAACGACACCTTCATTCGGATCAAAAGCGGCTACTCCTCCGACCGGAAAGCCATAGCCCCAGTGAGCATCGGGCATTACGTAAGCGGCCTTCACAATTCCTGGAAGTGAGGCAACGTTTACGATCTGCTCGTAAACTTTTGTATCCATATTTTGAACGAGATCTTCTGAGCCAAAAATGATGGCCGGAACACGCATTTCTTTTTGAGGCGAGATTTCCCATTCAAATTCATTTTTACGTCTAAGAAGATGGAGGTCCATAGGTGCCTA
>JAQBPA010000003.1 GCA_028287765.1 Bacteriovoracaceae bacterium | reverse complement strand
CAACGGGTCTGAAGGGTGGAGTCCGCCGGCAAAAAAGTTTAGCAATGACAAGTGCCGCAGGACTTGCCTTTGCCGATTTAAACTACAGCCTCATCAAAAAACAAATATCCAAAATTTATTTGCTAGATGCGATTATTGAAATGATCCTGCTTGTCGAATGGAAACGAGCAGCGATTTAGGACCATTTTCCCCTTATTTACTGTTATAAATCACTTTTGTGCCGGCCTAATCTTGCCGAAAATTAAAACGACCAAAATAATCAAGTTTACTCGTGAACAGAGAGAGATCGTGTTAAGAGGGCACTGTATTTGGTAAAGGCAAAATTTAAGGAGGTTCCATGAAAAAAATTACCGCATTCATTTTAACATTAGTTGCTCAGGTCTCGCTCAACTTCGCCGCGATTCCTCCGAGTTCACAGCCGCAAACATTTACATCGGCCGCGAGCGTTCCAAAAAAACTGCCGGCAATAAAACGTGTTCAGTCACGTACATTTAGGACAGCAGAAGACGGGCTCGAATACTATTTTAGTCACAATTTTACTCCTCAAAGCCCAAATTCTCATGCAAACGTCACGGTGAACCAACTTCTCAAGGCCGATTATACGGATATTTTAAATAAGACAGGCGAATACGGAGAAGCCCTCAAAAAATTTTCAAATGCAGAAACGTTTATTATCCAGGATTTTTATCATGATGCTGATCCGGAGGTCGCAAATCTTGCAAATCAAGTTGCCAACCTGGCTCAAAGCGATATTGCAGAGTTTACAATTATCACTGACTTAAACGATGCGATGGATTTTCAATTTGCCGCACCAACGGATAAATCATCAACAGATTGGGCGAATATGAAAATCGCAAGTAGCCCGACAGGAATAATTCTCCGGTCCCATCTCGATAATTCATTCTCCATTTTTAAACCAAATAAGCCTGATGGAGAATTGCGCTCCATAACTAGGGCCATTTATAGCCAACCCAAATACAATAAAGAATTTGGTGGAAGAAAAGATGTGGAGATCGACATTCATCATATGAAACTCTTTCTCTATGGGTTGCGAGATAAAACGACTAAAGAGCCGCTTTGGATGAATTTAAAAATGGGGAGCGCCAATCTTTCGAACGAGCCCCGAGTCAATCAGTTCTGGAAGATAAAAGACCCAATTGTTCAAGAGTATTGGCTTAATCATGAACGTGCAGTTATTGAGAATTACAAAAAGGGACAGGCGATTCATCAAATGGAAGAACTCCCCACTCTTGAAGTTACTGACTCCAACGGAAATGTTATGTACAGGGTTCGCTCAACGCTCGGTCAATTCAATTTGAACGAAGATATCAAAGCTAGAAATGATGCTGCCGCCAAAAATGACGGGGGTCTCACCATCCATTATCAGCAGGCCACTGAATTTGCACCCAGCTACCGAGAGGGAGTTGAGTCCGTCAGAGATGCAGTAGCTGCCCAAAAATTTCCATTCGTATTTCATGTCGCTCGCCAATTTGGGGGTGGGATCGGCTGGGGACATTTGATACATGCTGCTGGATTTTCTGTGACGCCCGCTAAAAACTTTCCTAACGCACCAGCATTTTACGAACCATGGCCGGAAGAATTGACAAAGCTTGGAGAGGTTCGAGTTTATCAAAGTCCAAACTTGAATGTCGCTGAACGTAGCCAAAAAGACGAAATCCAAGATGAAATTTTACATCCGAAAACTTGGTATATGGAGCTTACAGAAAAAAAAGGAGATACGCAGAGGACGTTTGCTGAAGTTTACACGCTCTATTTCAACTTCAGCAAACATGCAGCAAATCTTGATGTGCAAATGACTATTCAGTTTCCCGAAGGTTCCAAAATGGCGGCTGACGTAAAAAATTCAACCTTACAACTTATGAAAGAACATCCTGAACATGCACCACTCGCTCGAGTGGGTGTTCTTCGAATTGCGATAGCTTCCTTCACTCTTCATAGTCTATATGACCAATCTTTGGATTTAAAAACTATCGAAGAAATTGCAGATGCGATTGAGACCGGACACGAAGACATTGCGCTTTCAAAAATTTTGAGCATAGCTAAAACTGGAACTACTTTTGAGAAGAAACTCACTCCTCAGGATATTACAAAACTCGATGAACGATTAAATCGCATATCCACATTTCTTTCAGATAAAGATTTCCGAAAATCATTTATTCTGAGCGTCCCTAGTTTTGTGGATCTTATAAAAACCCAAACAATGGGTATTTATTACGAGCCAAGCCATGCAATCATGAATCATTATTTTACGGGATCCAGTGCAGTTCTTATTCCTCGAGCGGAAACGGCACTCGATATTCACCCATTTGTTAAACGAGAAACTGCCGGATTAAATATTTGTGCAGAAAGCGTGGTGCAATTGAGGTAATTGCACTTTCGACGAGCAGAAAATCATTTCGACGATCATTGAGTTTTCGCGAAAAGGAAAAAATTATCGTTTCTTAAACTCCCCAAATATTGAACAAAATTGGAGTGCCTACGAAGATGAAATCGATACAAGGCTGGAGTCGGGAAACGGTACGGAGCATTTACAGCTCCTGGAGCAAAACAGAAACAATCTAGTTCATTTCTTTGGCACTTTTCGAATAATCCCATCCGTAATCTGAAGCAAACTCGCCTTGCAAAAATTGGGGAAGCGAAGAATCTGTCCTTTTTGTTTTGCACTTGCTGATAATGCCAAAACGAAAATGGCCTTAGCTTTAGCTTCAGGAATTTGTGATGAAAGTGCTTCTGCAATTCCGAACGACAAAATCAATTTTTTAGGAAGTATTTTGATATCGGGTTGGGGAAAGCTGACTAAAAAAAGTGTCCAATCGAAAAAGTTTTTAAGAGCTTGTATCTGAAGTTGAGCTTTTTGATTTTGAAACGCCGGCAATTTAGCAGCGGTATTTTTCCATTCAGAATATAATCGTGCTCGTGCTAAGGATTCTAGATCTTCGTTGATAGCTGAGCCTTCTTCATAGTTGAGATCGGAAGGTTTATTTGAATTCTGGCCAGCAGCCAGTCGACCGCTTAAATCTTCATTTACTGCGGCAAAAACGTCTTGAATATCATCATGAAGCTGTACTTCACGGCTCGTTGCTTTTCGCTCAGCTCGTCTTTTAATATCTTTCTCAATAATTGCTAGAATACGTTCATCACTCAACTCCCCCGGCTGTTGTGAATTGTCGGCTCCAAAAAGATACTTATTATTAATTAATGCCAAAAAAATAAAAAGAATAATTCCAACGAAATGGCTCGCCCATAAGTTTACGTTCAATGAAGGTGTCCGCGGCATTTTAATGGAATCTTGCTCCATATTGAAAATTTATGCAATTTTGGGGCCAACTCTTTAATTTTCAAAAACGAAAGAATAATAAGAAAATATTAGAAAGTTTCTAATATTTAGGACACGAAAGCGACCACATGCTTCAAACTGACCTCATCGTTGTCATCACTAACTCTTTGAATTTCCTACTTAGTCCGGTGGAGAAGTCAAAAGTTCGACTTATGTTCGAAATGGTGGGCCTGGGAGAATTCGAATCTCCGACCTCGTCCTTATCAGGGACGCGCTCTAACCAACTGAGCTACAAGCCCGCATGAGTTTCAAAAGCTAACATTTTTTCATATGAAGTCCAAAGAACTATTGAACTTTCGTTAGCTCAGTTGTTGAACCAAAGGTTCACTCGTAACAAGTGAGCCCAGGAGGCGCTCACCTATTTATTGGCTCGCCTTTGGCGAGACAACTGAGACATTTAGAAATTAGGACCGCTAAAAGTCAAAGATCCCGCAGCGGTAGGATTAAACCTAGATTGCTCTGACCCCGATTTTACGATTTTTTGAAAAGCAAATATAGCCTAGTGACTTGGCTTCCCGTTCGCTTCCTCCTCGAAATTCTTACTCTCACAATTCAATTCAATAGGTCGAGGCGGCGGAAAGTCAGGTGTTGAGCAATTCCGAACGTTTGGATTAATTTCGATATTCGGAAACAGGTCGAGACTTGCTCCGATAAGTTTGGGCCCTTCAAATTTAAATCGAAAAGCATAGGTATCCTTCTTCACAACAAAACACTCTTGACGATTCTTCCAATCAATTATCGATTCGTCCTTACCGCGAATGACATTCATCGATCCTCCGTCTGGAGTAACGATATGTTCGGCATTCGTATAAATAGGCTTCCAATTTTCTCCCGACCAAGAATCCGTCGTGCGGCTAAAAATAACTGCCGAATAGTTGGCAGCATCTTTAACAATGAGAAACTTCGAAGACTTGTTGGAACCACAGACAATCACATCCGCATAAACGGAACTTACGATCAGAAAAATGAATAGCACACTCAATCGCCACATAAAAATACCCCCCGCACAAATGGTACTGGGTGGCTTCGCATAGAGACAACAATAAATAAAAAAAGCCGCTTCATCAGCGGCTTTCTCGCTTGTTCTTAAAAGTTAAGTAGTAACCCTAATCTTAGTCTTTCGACTTTCGAAGAATGTTTAGCGTCAACCTCTATGAACGTCCTTGCGAGACGAACATTTCCTTAGAAAGGAGGTGATCCAGCCGCAGGTTCTCCTACGGCTACCTTGTTACGACTTCACCCCAATCATTGCACACACCTTGGGCGCTTGCTTCCTTGCGGTTAGCTCAGCGACTTCTGGTGCAAACAACTTTCGTGGTGTGACGGGCGGTGTGTACAAGACCCGGGAACGTATTCACCGCAGCGTGCTGATCTGCGATTACTAGCAATTCCAGCTTCATGAAGTCGAGTTGCAGACTTCAATCCGAACTGAGCAGGGTTTTTTGGGATTGGCTCCACCTCACGGTTTCGCAGCCCTTTGTACCCTGCATTGTAGCACGTGTGTGGCCCTGGTCATAAGGGCCATGAGGACTTGACGTCATCCACACCTTCCTCCAGTTTAACACTGGCAGTCCCTCTAGAGTGCCCAACTTAATGATGGCAACAAGAGGCGTGGGTTGCGCTCGTTACGGGACTTAACCCAACATCTCACGACACGAGCTGACGACAGCCATGCAGCACCTGTCTCTTTGTCTCCGAAGAGAAAGCCAACTTTCGAAGGCGGTCAAAGGATGTCAAGACCAGGATAAGGTTCTTCGCGTTGCGTCGAATTGAACCACATGCTCCACCGCTTGTGCGGGCCCCCGTCAATTCCTTTGAGTTTTAATCTTGCGACCGTACTCCCCAGGCGGAATGCTTA
>JAQBPA010000047.1 GCA_028287765.1 Bacteriovoracaceae bacterium | reverse complement strand
TCAAGTTAAGCTCGATGTGCTTCGTGCCATGAAGTCGGCCTTAAAATATAAATTCGTCGAAAAAGAGCAAAAAGATTTAACGGACGATGAAGCGCTCTTAGTTTTTCAGACGCTCATCAAGCAGCGAAAAGATGCCGCTGATCAAGCGACGCAATATAACCGTCCCGAAGCGGCTCAAAAAGAGCTTCGCGAAATCGACATCATCAACACCTATATGCCAAAGGCTCTCTCTGAAGATGAGCTCAAAACAATGATCGCCGAGGCGATTAAAGTTTCACAAAGTTCCACTGTAAAGGATCTCGGAAAAGTCATGAAAGAACTGAAGGCAAAAATCGTCGGCCGTGCCGATGCAAAACTTGTTACCGATTTAGTTCGTCAGCAGCTTGCTCCGTAAAATTAATCGGAGGGTTTTTGAAAAATTCACAAGTGATTGATTCCATCCGACAAGCGGTGGATATCGTTCAAATCATCAATGAAGTTGTTCCACTAAAAAAAAGTGGCTCGAATTTTTTTGGGGTTTGTCCCTTTCACAACGAGAAGAGCGCCTCTCTTTCCGTGAGCGGAACGAAGCAGCTCTTTCATTGCTTTGGCTGCAAAGTGGGTGGTGATGTTTTTAAATTCCTTCAGCTTTTTCATCGATGGGATTTTCCGCAGACGCTTGAAGAACTCGCCAAGCGATCTGGAATCAAGCTTGAGAGCTATAATGCGGATCCTACTTGGGAAGAAGGATTTCAGATTCTCGATCTCGCCTCCACGATTTTTGAAGAAGCTCTGCATTCGAAAGAAGGTCAGCTTTTTAGGTATTATCTGGAGTCGAGAAAGATTCCCGAAAAAATATGGAAAGATTTTCGTCTTGGCGCTCATCTTGGCCATCACCGTTTTTTTGCAGAAATTCTTGAGAAGAAGGGCTTTCACATGGACATCGCTGTCCGTTTGGGACTTCTAGGTCGCAGCTCGAATGGCGAATTTGTAGATCGATTTCAAGGAAGGCTGATGTTTCCGATCCTGGATGAAAAGGGCCGAACGAGGGGTTTTGGGGGCCGTACGCTCGGTTCTGATCAACCTAAATATATCAATTCTCCGAAGACCGCGCACTTCGATAAAAGCCGCCTTTTTTATGGCACACATCTTGCTAGTAAGGACATTCCTAGGAAGGGGTACACAGTTTTGGTCGAAGGATATTTAGACGTCATTTCGCTTCATGAGTTCGGCGTCTCCAATGCGCTCGGATCGATGGGCACGTCGCTCACGATGGAGCAAATTCGGATTCTTAAGCGCATGAGCGCTCGAGTGATCTCTCTTTACGACGCCGATCGCGCTGGCCTTGCTGCGACGGAGAAGAACCTCGGAAATTTTTTACGAGAGGGACTTGAATCTAAAGTAGTCGTTCTTCCAAACGCAAAAGATCCCGATGCATTTTTACATGATGAGACGATGAGCGTTGATGAACGAAAAAATTTACTTAGAAAATCTTTCGAGTCGTCGGTTTCAGCTCTCGATTATTTGATTAAAAATACTGTTTTAAGCGAATCAAACGCTCAAGTTCGAGGACAACGTCTTCGAGGTTTAGTGAGCATTCTGGACCATGTGCCTGATGAAATTGAGCGAGCTGTACTAAAGAAGGATCTCGCGAAGAGATTTGAACTGCCGGAATCGATGCTCTTTTCAAAAACGTCACCTGAAAAAGACCTGCCAAGATTTGCTCCAAACTTGGCTCCTGCGCCTACTATAACGGGCGATACAGATCGCTGGGAGAGGGAGATTTTGAGGTTCTTGGTTAAATGGGGAGAAAAGGGCGATTTCGCCTTGACGGGTTTGATTTCGTACTTATCTTCAACTTCAAAATGGACAAGTCTCCTTTTGCGTTTAACGGAGCTTCAGCTAGAGTCTAAAGCCATAGCCCACCTGCAATGGTTGACGGATGTGGATGTCGAAGTTCAATCGACAATTAGAGAGTGGGCGATGGAAGAAAAAATTGAAGAAAAATCGGACTTCGCAGCAATGGATTTCGGAACTCTCTGGGCCGATCTTCAAAAGGGATTGAGACGGTCCTACTTTCAAAAGGAAAACGAACGTATACAAAGAGATCTTGTCGCAGCGGAAGAACAATCGGATATCGACAGGGTCAGAGGTCTTCTTTCAGAGAAACAAGATTTATTAAAAATGTTTAAAAGTGTTTCAGAGTCACACGTAAGCGCGAATGCCGAAAACTAAGGAGCTATAATATATGAAATCGAAGAAAAAAATGATTGTGAAAAAAGCAGCCCCTGACAAAAAATTAGCTGCACCCAAAAAGGAGTTGAAAGCAGTTCCTGCCCTAAAATCTAAAAAAGATTTGAAGGCCGCAAAACCCGGCGATGAAAAAGAGCTTAAAAAAGGAAAAGCCGGCGAAGCTGCGGCTCCCGAGCAAAAAGCAAAGCGCAAATCGAATAAAGATCTTAAAGAAGTAAAACAGCTCATTCATCTCGGAAAAGAAAAAGGTTATCTCACATTCGAAGAAGTCAATGATGTCCTTCCGTCTGACGTCACGTCAGAAGCCGAAATTGATGACGTCATGCTCATGCTCGACGAAATGGATATCGAAGTCGTTGATGAAGCCGAAGATTTTAAACCCAAAAAAGGTAAACCTGCCGCCGCCACTGCTGCCGCTTCGGAAGAGCACGCTTTTGAGGAAGAGGAAGACGAAGATGATTCAGCTTCGAGAAGCAATGATCCGATTCGAATGTATCTCCGAAAGATGGGGCAAGTTTCTCTTCTTACGAGAGATGGTGAAGTTGAAATCGCCAAACGCATTGAAGAAGGTGAAACCGAAGTTCTTAGCGTTGTTTTGAGATCTGACTTTGGGATTAAAGAAATTCTTAATCTCGAAGATCGATTGAAGAGAAAAACCATTCGAGTGAGTGATGTGATTCGCGGTTACGATGATTCTGAGCAAGCGCAGTTTCAAGAAAGTAGTCAGTGTGATCGAGTTCTTAAACTCATCGCCAAAGCTCGCCGAAAATTTTTAGACCTTCAAGAAACTTGGGCTGCGACCAAAGGAACTTCAAAAAAGAATATCGAAGAAGCTCGAAAAAAACTCGATAAAGTTCGCGATGAAATTTTTGAGATTTTAAAAGAAATCGATCTCAACCGGAAATTCATTAATAAAATTTCGGCTAAACTTAAAAACTTAGTAAGTCGCGTTGAGAAGAGTCAGTTTCAAGTGACTTCGGTCGAGCAACAACTGGGTCTTAACGAAGATGAAATTAAAGAACTCGTCGTTACCTTAGATAAAGGAAAAGAAGATCCTAAAAAAGTTGCGATCAAATTAAAGTTAGAACCAGAGCAGCTTGCTGAAGCGATCGAGCAATATAAGGCTGCCGCAAAAAGAATTGTGATGATCGAAGATGAAGTTCATCTCGAATCCACTGAAATTAAACGTATTCATAAACTCGTTAAGAACGGAGAATTCAAAGCGGAGCGCGCGAAGAATGAACTCGTCGAAGCGAACCTTCGTTTGGTTGTGAGTATCGCGAAGAAATATACAAACCGAGGTCTTCAGTTCCTTGATTTAATTCAAGAAGGAAATATCGGCCTCATGAAGGCGGTTGATAAATTTGAATACCGACGGGGTTACAAATTTTCGACTTACGCCACTTGGTGGATTCGACAAGCGATCACAAGAGCGATTGCTGATCAGGCTCGAACGATTCGTATTCCGGTTCACATGATTGAGACGATCAATAAGTTGATTCGTACTTCGAGACATCTTGTTCAAGAACTTGGACGAGAACCAGCGCCAGAAGAAATCGCAGAAAAGATGGAAATGCCTCTCGCTAAAGTGCGAAAGGTTTTAAAAATCGCCAAAGAACCTATCTCTCTCGATACTCCCATTGGAGAGGAAGAAGATAGTCACTTGGGAGATTTTATCGAAGATTTAAATGCAATGTCTCCGACAGAAGCGGTAGTGAATTATAATCTTTCGGCTCAAACCCGAAAAGTATTAGCCACTCTCGCTCCTCGAGAAGAGAAAGTGCTTCGTATGCGCTTTGGTATCGGCGAAAAATCCGATCATACTTTGGAAGAAGTAGGCCAAGATTTCGAAGTGACCCGAGAACGTATTCGTCAGATCGAAGCGAAAGCTCTCAGAAAGCTCAGACATCCGTCCCGAGCAAAGAAGCTAAAGTCCTTCATCGATAATATTACATAAGTAAAAAACAAATTAAGTGTAAAAGACGGGCCCCAAAAAGGGCCCGTTTTTTTTGTGCCGGCAATGAGACAAAGCAGGGGAAGCTGCGACCAGAAACAAGGGGGACCCGTAGGGGCCAAGGTTCCGTGAAGTGAACTCACGTTTTCGAATCATCTCAGAATTTTTGGAAAAAAATATGGGCCCACAAGGACTTGAACCTTGGACCTACCGGTTATGAGCCGGCTGCTCTAACCACCTGAGCTATGGGCCCTCTTCTCATGAACATCTTGTACACAATGTCGGCCTCTGGTCATCCGGTTTCTTTCTTTGAATTGGCTCAGGTGGTTAGAGCGAATACAGCTCTCTGTCTATCTACGCACCTTTGGTGCGATACCTGAGCATTCGAATCGAAGGACCTATTTCATCGCTACGCTTCTCGGGCGCACCCAGGAAAAATCTTCGCAAAAATGTCGTTCGGCAAATGATTAGGCATGAGCGCTTTTTTATAACTTCGACATTCCTCCATCGATTACGAACTCGGAGCCTGTGATGAATCCTGCATCTGGAGATGAAATGAAGGCTACGAGTGCTGCTATTTCTTGGACTGTGCCTAGTCTTTTAAGTGGGGTTGATTCGGCCATTTGTTTTTTGAAATTTTCTGTTTCTTTAGGATCTAAGCCTGCTCGGTTAAAGATAGGAGTGTCGATGGGGCCGGGGCTTAAAATATTTACTCGGATTTTTTTCACTGCGAGTTCTTCGGCTAATACTCGTGCAATCGATTTGAGAGCTCCCTTGCTGCCTGAATAAACAGAAGCGGTTGGCATGCCGAGATGAGCGGCTATCGAAGCATTAAATAGAATCGACGATCCTTCTTTAAGAAGTGGTAAAAGCGACTGAGTTAAAAAAAATGGACCGCGCACATTAATGGCAAATGTTTGATCAAAGTTTTCTGTGGTGCTTTGTTCAAACGGAGCAAAAGTTCCGACGCCTGCATTTAAGAAGAGGACGTCAATTTGCCCGAGTCGCTCTCGAAGTTCGTTTGCGAGAGCGGCGTGCCCACGAAGATCACTAATGTCTGCTTGGATTGCGATGAGATTTGGCCCGAGTTCTGATTCAGCGCGTTTTAAACCGTCAAGATTACGTCCGGTGATCGCGACCTTGGCGCCCTCCCTTATAAAATGGCGAGCCGATTCAAATCCCATTCCACTATTTCCGCCTGTAATGAGCACTTTTTTATTTTCAAATTTTCCCATAATGATTTTCTCCTTCTCGCAAATCTTATTTGCTTTGTTTTGTTAAAATTTTATCGATTGAAAAATTTCCGGCCCCGTAGATGAGTGGAATAAGTGCAAGCCCGATGACGAGCAGGTGATATTCGAACCCCTCTCCGGGTTGACTGCCAGACCAATTCATAAAAAA
>JAQBPA010000218.1 GCA_028287765.1 Bacteriovoracaceae bacterium | reverse complement strand
AAAAGATTCTTTTCGTGTTTGAACAATTCCACTTACAATCAGAGCATCCGCCACATGCGGCCTTCCTAAAACGCCTGGGTGCTTTTCTGCAAACGCTTTTCCATTGATAGGAAAACCAGCGACCTCTAACTTTTCACAGATTTTAAAAAAACGAGCTTCACGTTCTTTTTTAAATCGATCGAAATTTTGTACGAGTTCTGGATCGTGAGGATCAAGCCCATACATAAGAAGATGGAGCTCGCGGTCTTTTCCAGTTGCAGGATCCGTAAAGCTACAAGAAAGTTCACTCGCGCAAATAGGTGTCCACCATTTCCTTACGCCCTCTGAGAATTCTTCAAAACCAGCAACTCCGTCATGATCCGTAAGAACGGCGAGACTCAAATCGTTTTTTTTAGCTTTCGACAAAGCTTCAACAACCCACTGAACAGAATGTTTGCCGTCGGAATTTGTCGTATGAAAATGAAGATCAGCAGTATCCACTTATTCGAGAGTAACTGAAAAATCTGATGTGAGCCAGGAAGTCACGAGCACCGCATATCCTTCGTTAGTAGGACAGGCTTTTTAGAGGCGTGGAAGCGTAATTCCTGTTTGACCCTGATATTTGCCCTTTTTATCTTTATAGGAAACGGCGCAATCTTCGTCCGACTCATAAAATAAGACCTGGCAAATGCCTTCGTTCGAATAAATGCGAGCCGGCAGCGGAGTCGTATTGGAAATTTCGATCGTTACATTTCCTTCCCACTCGGGCTCGAAGGGTGTCACGTTACAAATAATTCCGCACCTTGCATAAGTGGATTTTCCGAGGCAAACGGCCAAAACTTTTCTTGGAATTCTAAAGTACTCGACGCTCCTAGCGAGCGCAAAAGAGTTTGGCGGAATAACGACCGAAGGTCCCTTGAATTCTACAAAGTTAGAATCCTGAAATTTTTTGGGATCAATCACAGTTGAATTGATATTTGTGAAAATTTTATATTCATCCGACACTCGCATATCGTATCCGTACGATGAAACTCCGTAAGAGATAACATCGGACCGAACTTGCGATGATTCAAAGGGGTCAATCATCCCATTCTCTTTAGCCATGCGGGTAATCCAGCGGTCGCTCTTAATAGACATGAAGAATAAACTGATCGAGATCCCCTCACTCGGTCAAGACGAATCAGAATAAAGAAGACGAATTGTTTTGAGCGAAACTACTCGTAAATGGTGTTTAAAATTCGGTTGAAATTCGATTCAAACGATTATTTGGAGGCAGCTTCAAAAATCGAATTCGCTTCCCGCATGGGATCCGCTCCCGGGCATGTCTGCGCGCTGGTCAAAAGTGTCGGATGCGGCTTCTGAAATACTTTTGCCAGTTGAGCGTCTCTTTCTCGAGATATCTCCGGGTCAAAAGTGCTCGCGACTACAGGTGTTGCGATATCCGGATTGCTTCCCTTTGAAGGAAATGGATAGGACCACTCCTTCGTTTTGGGATCGATTTGAATCATTTTAAGCTTCTGAGGAAAATTTGGATCCACCACTAAAAATCTTGAGGGAGAGCCTTCTTTTTTACTCTTCACATAACCGACAACAATAAGAGCATGACCATCATCCGAGAGATTGATCGATTTATTCATCTCTTGAAAGATCGAGAGCGAGCTAGGAATTTGATGGTCGATTTTGAGTTTCAATTCGGTTGCTACCACTTCCGGACTTTTAATGGATGAGGTGAGTATATTTTGCTGAGGGCTTCTGGCCGCATGTGTAGGTTTGGCGATGATTTTAATTTCTTTTCGCGCGCTATCAATTTTAAGGCCATGTTGAGTTTGATATTCTTCAACCACGCGCCTCAGCGGATTTTTGTCTAGCGCTTCCCAGGTCTCAGTCATTTTTTTAATGAAATCTTCATAAGAAATTCCGTAAATCGTCTGCGGTTGCCACTGCTGTGTGTCCATCGCGAGATGCAGTTTCTGATAAATTTCTTGATCCGTATCTTTACGGCCAGAATGGGCATCGAATTTAATCGCCGACAAAAGCGTGAGTTCGGCTTGCGTAATTCCAAGGCAATAGCCCGCAGATTGATCGTCTGATTTGTTTTGCACGTTTAAAAAATCCTTCATTCCATTGGCGCTCTGAAGCAAAACGACTTCGTCCTCCGATAGATTGATCTCATGCGAGTCAATCAAGGGCTGCAAAAGCTCTTGCTCACTCTTCGTCATGGAAAAGCCGGTAGGCGAAAATGAAAGCACTAGAAAAACTATTGAAAGGCCGCGCATGATGATGTCCTTAATATATGCAATTTTTAGGCCGTATTAAAACGGCCTAAAACGAAGTTTAATGAGGTTTTTGGGCTTTCCTGCGACAAAGCATTCGCAGGAATCCCGCAAATTTTACTTAGGGTCTTTTAACTATCAATGGGTGGCGTAAGACCTCGTTTTTTGATTTTTTCAACGAGTGTCGTCCGATTCAGCTGCAACAAATTGGCAGCCTGATTTTTATTCCATTTGGTTTGCTCAAGCGCCTTGATGATCAAATCATTTTCAAATTTGGCGACGAGATCATCAAAGGGTATTCCTGTTTCAGGAATACCATTTTGAAGCCAGTGCGTCCAAGGCGCGGATGCATTCACAAGCGGTTTAGAATTCAAGAGCTTCGGTGGTAAATCTTCCATATCGATCATTCCAGAAACTTTTAAAATACTGAGCCTCTGACAAATATTTTCGAGCTCTCTTACATTTCCTGGCCAGTTGTATCGCACAAGTGTGGCCATGGCGTCGGGCGAAACTCCCGTGATGCTATAACCTTTTTTTGCATTGAACTGATGAATAAAATGAGAAATCAAAAGAGGAATGTCTTCTTTTCTCTCTCGAAGAGACGGAAGCACAATCGGAATTACATTTAATCGATAAAAAAGATCTTCTCTAAATTTTCCTTGAGCCACTTCGCTCTCGAGATCGATATTGGTCGCTGCGATTACGCGACAGTCTGATTTCAGAGTTTTATTTCCGCCGACGGGTTCGAATTCTTTTTCTTGAAGAGCTCGCAAGATTTTCACTTGCAAAGCGGGAGGCATCGTCCCGATTTCATCTAAAAAAAGTGTTCCTTGATGAGCGAGAGTAAATCGTCCGACACGTGAGACATGAGCTCCTGTATAAGCACCCTTCACATGACCGAATAATTCTGTTTCAAGTAACTCGGACGGAATAGCGCCGCAATTGACAGCAACAAAAGGCTTCACGCGACGATTGCTTCGATTATGAACCGCTCGCGCAACGAGCTCTTTTCCTGTTCCGCTCTCTCCAAGAATTAAAATGGTTGAGTCGGTATTCACTACTTTTGCAATGAGTTCAAAAATGGCTTTCACCGATCGGCTCTGTCCAATAAAGGGTGGCTCACTTGTTAAAACTTTTTCTATATTTTGATGTTGAGCTTGAACGTGTTGCTCAGCCTGATGGGAAGCGCGGTCTAGAGCTTCTTTGTTCCAATGATTGGAGGAAGCTGCGTCTGCTGGACTGGTTGAATTTGCCTCTACTACTAATTTACCTGATTCGAGAAAATTCTCGCCACTGCCCATGCTATTGTTTTCCTCCCGATTAATGCCCACACACTCAAAGTTTTGACTCAGAAAATCTGAGGGTCAAAACCATGACAGATCTAAAGGTATCAGAACTTTGACATCGAAAGAAGGGGGTGTGAAAAATTTTTGACTGCAAGTCTTCTCTCATTGCGCTAGAATGAAGCGTTAAGTTTATGCTGCCATTAAAACTGAGTGATATGGGCCACTTATGTGGGCGTTTTGACACCTAGGTCGGTTGCAATTAGAATCCATTAGTTTTGGATTGAGAATCGGAAAATGAGTGGGACAAAAAAATGACGCAACCTAGAAAAGATAGTTTAAAAAAGCGCCCCAAAGAGAACAGCAAACAAGCTCTTCTTCCGTTGGCTCAAGAGAAATCTTCTCAGAAACTTCCCAATTCAAAAGTAGTTTTTCAACTGAAGACAGAACTTCATCGCCTTCAGCAACGAGATCGAGAATGGAAGCTCATGTTTAATATGCTTTCTCACGATCTGAAAGAGCCGCTACTCACTCTCGAAGGATTTACAAAACTTCTTGATGAAACCGGACTCAGTAAAGATCAACTCAGATATCTCAAAGTTATTCGAGAAGCGGTGAACTCTCTTCATTTATTAGTGGGCTCTCTTCAATCGATTGCTCGACTATCACAGGACCCAGAAGAATTTAGCGATGTAAGTTTGAGAGAACTTATTCAGAGTGTGATCACAAGTCTTTCACAGCAAATCGAAAAATCAAAAGGCGTCATTCATTTTCATGGCTCGGACGTCCTTATTAAAGGTGATCCGGTTCGTCTTTATCAGGTGTTTTTAAATCTGATTGCGAACTCGCTCAAATATCATAAGAAGGCCATCAACCCTGTGATCACGATTTCTTATCGAAAGGATGCGCGGTTTCATCGCATCTCCATCAAAGATAACGGCGTTGGAATCGATCCTCATGATCTTAAGAAAATTTTTCTACCTTTCACTAGACTCGAAGATGTTCCAACGGATGGAATGGGGATAGGGCTTTCGATCGTCAAAAGAATAGCCGAGTCTTTTAGAGGACAAGTTTTGGTACGAAGTAAACAGAACGTGGGAACAACCTTTACGGTTTGCCTTCCACGAGATCCGGGAGCAAAATCATGAGCTCAATGAGAATTCTGATTATCGACGACAATGCGGCCCATTCGGAACTCGCCGCACGGAGGCTCATGAAAGAGAACTGGGAAGTCTCCGTCACCGATCAGCCTGATCCCAAGCCTGAATTTAAAAACTATGATTTCATTTTGCTCGACTACAGTATGCCGCATCTGTCGGGCCTCGATGTTCTGAAAGGTCTCCGAGATTTAGATATCACCACACCGGTTATTTTACTGACGGGTCATGGAAACGAAATCATAGCGAGCGAAGCGATCAAGCAAGGTGCTTACGATTATGTCGTGAAAGACACTCAGCTCCTTTACCTTGAGAGACTTCCGAGTGTCATTCGCGAAGCAAAATCAAAACATGAACTCATCGAAACCAATCGTTTTTTAATCAACGAACTTCGACGAGCGAACGAGCGCCTTCAGACGATGACCTTTACTGACGAAATCACGGGTCTTCATAATTATCGGTTTATCCGAAAACAACTCGATGCAGAACTTAAGCGATCTACTCGTTACTCAAAGCCCGTCTCTCTTTGTGTGATTGATATCGATTATTTTAAAAACATTAATGACTTAAACGGACATCCCGTAGGTGACGCCGCTCTCAAAGAACTCGCAGAAATTTTAAAAGAAAGTACACGAACGGTGGATATCGTCGGCCGTTACGGTGGCGATGAATTCGTCATTATTTTCCCGGATACGCTTTTAGTGGACGCAGTCCGTCTTTGCGAAAGAATTCGAAAGACGGTTTCTGAGCGGTCTTTTGTATTTGGCGGCCGAACGGTCAGCTTCACTCTCTCGATTGGACTCGCCGACTTTGATCCTGTTCGAAGAAAAACGCCGGAGGCGCTTCTTGAAGCCGCTGATCGATGTCTCTATCAGGCTAAAAAGACGGGTCGAAATCGTGTGGCTTCTCTTCTTCGAATCGTTGAGAAGAAGTCAGACGAAGAACGACAGTCTACTCAACCCTAGTGTAGTGCCCTCGAAACTACTCTAGGCTCGCGCTTTAGCTGCTGGCTTTTTCGTTTGGCGCTCGGTCTTTTTTGCTAAAGCTTTTCGTGCAAGACGAGCTTTCTTTTTCTTCTGTCCGTGACGTTGTACTACTTTTCGGCTTCTTCGATTATCTCCACGACCCATAATTACTTCTCCTTCTTTCCTTCTTTGGCGGAACCACCTTTAAACTTTGCATTATAATTTTGAATCACTTTTTCTGTTAACTCGGTGGCTTCAGCTGCATAGAGAAGTCCACTCGCTTTTTCTAAAACCATCGTAAACGAACCCGATCTGCCAAGATCTTCCACGACAACTTTGAGTTTTCTTAAAATATCCGCCTTGGCTTGATTTTCCTTTTCGGCGGCATCTTGACCTGCAGCGGCTCTGGACTGGTCAAATTCCATAACTTGTTTTCTAAAATTTTCTTCGAGCTGACGCAGTTTGTTCACTTCAGCCCCTTTTAGAAGCATGGATCTCTCTTTATTTTGAAGATCAACCATTTCAGTATTCATAGTCTGAAGCTTTTCACCTTTTTTCTTCAGTTCGGCTTCTTTCGCTAGTCCTTCTTTTTGAAGCTTTGCTGCAGCCGCCTTGCCTTCTTCCACTCCCGTAAGCGCACGTTGAAAATCCACAACGCCTAAACGGAATTCTGTGGGAGCATTCGCCTCAAGATGGGAAGTCGTTAAAATTAAAAAAGTGCCAATTCCAAAAATAAGTGCCTTCATATTTGTCTCCATGGTTGATAATTTATTCTTCAACAGACCCTCACCCTACTAAAAGGGCGCTCCAATTGAAAAGTCGAATAAAATGGAATCTTCGTCAGTTTTACGATCGAGAGGAATACCCCATTCAAATCGGAGTGGCCCAAGAGGTGAAAACCATCGGAATCCAAAGCCCGTGCTTGCGCGGATATCTCTCCATCTAAAATTACTTTCTGGAAAAGTATTTCCGGCATCAAAAAAGAGCACACCTTTGATTTTGGCTTCTTTAAAAATATCGAAAAGATATTCCATATTGAAGATCGCCTGTTTATTACCGCCAAGTCTGAGTTGTCTGGATCCAGTGACACCGAGCTCGCTATCGTCATCTCGTCTTCCAGTAATATTAAAAGGAGCATAAATCGACGGGCCCAGAGATCGATAAAGGTGACCACGAATGGAATAGATTCCACCCGGAATAAATCTTTCATTAAAAGGAGTACTCCTGCCTTCCATCCCTCTTAGATAATCTAAGCGAAGCCCTAAACTGAGAACGCTGCCGGCTAAAAAGGGAGAATCCTCATCAAAAACTTGGATGTACTTCTTACTCACAAAACTTGTCTTCCAAAACGACATATCACTTCCGAGAATTTTTGAGGCCGCCGTGGCCGAGATTTGATTGAGAGTTCCCTTTGACGGCAGATTCATCTCACGCGCATTTAATGTATCTCTTGTGAGAGAAACTCCGAGCGATGATTGAAGTCCAAAAGAATCCGGATAGAGACTCTTAATAATGTCTTGGATGTTAATATCAACGCTTTGAATGCCGTAAGTTCCCGCGATGCTCCATTTTTTTGTAAACGGATATCCAACCGTTAGACTTCCCCCGCGCTCTTTCACGCGAGTTTCATCGATTGAGGAGTATTCCGTATTAAAACCTTGGATCGTAAGTGAATATTTCGTATCCATCACGCGAGGGTTTCTAAACATGGCGTTAAAGAGTTGCCGCTTAGATGAGAAAAGTGCCGAGAGTGAAACATCATAGCCCTGACCAAATAAGTTCGTCTTCGAAACAGATCCTTGAAGCCCGAATCGATCAAAGGAAGAAAAGCTCGCACCCAACGTGAGAGTGCCCGTTTGTTTTTCTTCAACCTCGATCGTGATATCCATTCGATTTTCGGCCAAAATATCTTTTTGAATAAATTTGACGGTCGTAAAATAGCCGAGCTTCTCGAGATTTTCTTTCGAAGACTTGAAGCGGGTGCCGTTATAAAGCTCCCCTTCTTTAAACTCGAGTTCGCGTCGGACGATTCGATCATAAGTTTCGGCATTTCCCTGAACGTCGATCGATCCAAAATAAACGATACTTCCTTTATCAATTCTAAATTCGATATCGAGAACCTTCGGATTTGTTTCGCTGATTTTCCAATCGGGGCTTACGTTTGTATAGGCGTAACCATGATCTCCGTAGAGATCTTGAACCTTGGTCAAATCGTCCTGGATTTTTAAATAATTCCACACCGCACCTTTTCGAGATGCCAACGTC
This sequence comes from Bacteriovoracaceae bacterium, assembly GCA_028287765.1. Classification (GTDB taxonomy): domain Bacteria; phylum Bdellovibrionota; class UBA2394; order UBA2394; family UBA2394; genus JAQBPA01. The sequence goes on along the minus strand of JAQBPA010000218.1, from coordinate 4,328 downwards.
TCTTTGAACACTTCCGGATCAGGGATGAAATCAAGGTCGCCGCTAAAAGTGATATTTCCGACATCGTATTTATCACCCTCTTCAATATGATAAGAGACAAAGACCTGTCTTCGATCGGGAGTAAAAGTTATTGTCGGAGTATCTACTTTTGCAAAAGCATAACCATTCTTCCAATATTGAAGCTGAATACGGCGAGCATCCACTTGAGTGAGAAGACTTTCATCAAAGCGACCGCTACCAGAAAGAGAACTCCAAAAGCCGCCTTCTTTTGTAATCATCGCATCTTTAAGAGTTTCGTCTGAAAAAACTTTATTTCCCTGAAAGTAAACTTTTTTAACTTCGACTTTTTCGCCTTCGTCGATTTCGAATTGAAGCACTTTCTTTTTGTTCTCTGTAAGAATTTCTGTTCTTAGAGTGACAAGATAAAAACTTTTATCTCGATAAAGCTTTCGCACTTTTTCGATGCTGCTTTTGACAAGAGCATCATCCCAAAGAAAGGGAATTTTGAGAGCGACTCCTTTTTCGAGGTCGTCCTTGCTGATTTCTTTATTTCCTTTGAAGCGAATCTCTTGGATATAATCTTTTTCTTTGACCTTAATAATGACCTTCGGGCCTTTGGGCGCCTTCTCAACATCGATCTGAATGTCTTTAAAGAGCCCGGTATTATAGAGAGCCTTCAAATCGTCCCTGATTTTGAGACGATTCAACTCTTGGCCCGGCTTCGAATTGACGTACTGAAGAACCGCTTCTCGACTGAGGCGCTCGTTTCCTTGAATTTCGATTTCAGAAATCGTGTCGGCCATGGCTGACAAAGAAATAAACGAACTCAAAATGAAAAAAAGAAACGTCTTCAAACAAGAACTCCCTTTTGGAGGCTTGCCACCCGACTTAAATTTTTTGCTAATTCGAGGTTATGCGTGGCCATGATAAGAATAGAATCTAAACTCTTACATTGCTCGACAAGCACCTCAAAGACTTTTCCAGCAGTTTCGGGATCTAAATTTCCTGTAGGTTCGTCCGCCAAAATGATTTTTGGACTATGCACTAAGGCCCTTGCTATGGCGACCCGCTGCTGTTCGCCGCCCGAAAGCTCGGCGGGACGATGGTGGAGCCGATGTCCAAGCCCGACTCTCTGAAGCCACGCTTCGGCCTTGGCTTCTGCATTATCTCGAGAAACCCCCGACAAAAGAAGCGGAATGGTTACATTCTCAAGAGCCGTTAGCTCCGCCATGAGATAATGAAATTGAAAAACAAAACCAATCGTCTCTCTTCGGGTCTCGCATCTGGCTTTTTCTTTTTTGGGGACCGGCGAGCCATCCAAAAAAATCTCACCTGAATCCATTTGATCAATGAGCCCGAGACAATGAAGAAGGGTCGATTTGCCAATTCCACTGGCACCGACAACCGCAAGACTCTCTCCTTTTTGCAGTTCAAACGAAACGCCATTCAAAACCGGAATAGGGTTTTTCATCTGATAATAAGATTTCTTAAGATTCTCTACGCGAAATGACATTTAATCCGCCTTAAGTCCTTCAGTCGGAAGAATTCGCGAAGCAAGTCTCGCGGGATAGAGAGTTGCAAGCGCCGAAATACAAAGAGCGCCGATCACGACGGAGATCACGTCCGAAACTCTCAAATCAACGGGAAGAGTGTCGATCATATATACGTCTTGGTTTAACGGAAATCGAATATAATCGCGAAGGAAAATACTCAGTAAAATACCCAAGATCACCCCAAGAACTGTGCCTACACTTCCGATAAACATTCCCTGATAGAAAAAAGTTTTTAGAACCGTGCCGTCGTAGGCTCCCATACTTTTTAAAATGGCGATGTCTTTTGTTTTATCTCGCACGATCATGATGAGCGATCCACAAATATTGAACGATGCAACCAAAACGATGAGGCCTAGAATCACCGCCATCACTGTTTTTTCTAAACGCAGTGCTGATAAAAAATCCTGATTTTGAGAAATCCAATCTTGCACTTGAATTGCTTCAGGAATGGTGGCCCGAATCTCATCACGCACCTCCGAAATCTTTCGCACATCGGTAGCTCTCACTTCAATGGACCGAGCTTTCATCTCAAAAATTTGTTCGGCGAGTGAAAGACCAATATAGCCATGATGTCCGTCGAACTGAGTCATCCCGGAATGAAAAGTATCGACGAGTCTCAGCTTCTTCATCCTTGGCACCAACCCGAGAGGAGAAAAATCTCCGCGATTTAAAACGAGAGTAAAATAATCTCCGATTTGCAGATCGAGGCGGTCGGCCAATGTTTTTCCAAGAATCACTCCGCCTTCTTTGAGGCCGTCCCAATTTCCTTCGGTAATATAATCCTTCAAATCGAGAACATTTTTTACTTGATCGGAATCCACTCCGCGAAGTGCGACACCTTCGGATTGTCCAGCAGGACTCAAAATGAATCCTTCGCCGTAAAGCACCAGCATCGCAGAATCGACCCCCGGAAGTTTTCGAATTTCGTTCAGCACAACCTCTCTCGATCTCGTCTCACCATTTTTTCCTTTTAAGGAGCTCCCAAGAGATACGAGAATATGCGCATTATTTCCGAGAATTTTTGTTCGAAGCTCCTTCTCAAATCCACTCATGACTGCCGTCACACAAATCAGACTCATCACGCCAACGATCACGCCCGCGAGCGCGATCCACGTAATGACAGAGAGTCCGGAGCCCTTTCTTCCACTCAGATATCGTCGAGCTAAAAAGGCTTCAAGACTCATTCGGGTTTGGATTCACCGGCGGTTGGATTTAATTGATGCGAGCGCAGTTGCGGAAATAAAATCACATCTCGAATGCTTGGAGAATCAGAGAGAAGCATCGTTAAACGATCGATTCCGATCCCTTCTCCCGCGGTTGGTGGGAGTCCGTATTCGAGAGCATGAATATAATCTTCGTCATAATCTGCGGCCTCTTCATCGCCTGCTGCTTTTCGTCTCACTTGATCTAGAAATCTCTGCTTTTGATCTTCAGGATCGTTCAGCTCGTTAAATCCGTTCGCGATCTCACGCCCAGCAATATAAAGCTCAAAACGCTCAGCAATTTTCGGATTTTTTTCACTGCGCCGAGCGAGTGGCGAAATTTCGATCGGGTGATCCGTGATATAAGTAGGTTGAATGAGTTTTCCTTCAACTTCTTGCTCAAAGCACATCCACTGAAGCTCCGGAACAGATTCTTTACCCTTCAACTTCACTCCGGCTTTTTTAAGAAGAGAAGTGAGCGCCGTTTCATCTTCAGGATTAATATTTAAATATTCTTTAAGCGATTCAAAAACGGTGAGCCTTCGATAAGGTTTAGCGAGCGAGACTTCTTGTCCTTGATACGTGAGCGTCTTTTTTCCTAAAACTTTATCCGCTAAAAAATCGAAAAGATTTTCTGTGAGGTCCATCAAATCATGATACGTCGCATAGGCTTCGTAGAACTCAAGCATCGTAAATTCTGGATTATGCTTGATCGAAATGCCTTCGTTTCTAAAGCATCGGTTGATTTCGAACACACGATCAAAACCCCCGACGACTAGCCGCTTCAAATAAAGTTCCGGCGCGATTCGTAAAAAGAGATTCATCTTAAGAGTATTGTGAAAAGTTTTAAAAGGCCTCGCCGTCGCTCCGCCAACCAGCGGATGAAGCATCGGCGTTTCGACTTCTAAATAATCTCGTTTTAAGAAAAAATCTCGAATGCCTTGGATAATCTGTGATCGAACCCAAAAAGTCTTTTTTACATCGTCGTTACAGATGAGATCGAGATAACGCTGACGGTACCGAGATTCCACGTCTTGAAGCCCATGAAATTTTTCGGGAAGCGGTCGCACATTCTTTGTCATGAGAACAAAATTTGTACAATCGATCGAAAGCTCTCCGGTCTTTGTTTTAAAAATGCTTCCCTCTGCGTAAACGATATCGCCGAGGTCGATATGTTTAACGAGCTCATAAGTTTCGGCTGGAAGTTTTGATTGCTGACAAAATAACTGAATGCGTCCCGATCGATCTCGAATGGTCATGAAAGCAGACTTTCCAAACGAGCGCGAAAGCATCACACGCCCGGCGACTGAGTAGGTTTCAGGAGTTCCAGAGGTTCGTTTAGCTTCGAGCTCTTCCTTTGAGAACGAATCGAATTTCTGCCGAATATCCGCCGCCAAATCCTTGGGGCGTATAGCGATTCGATACGGATTTATGCCAGATCCTTTCAGATCCTCTACTTTTTTTAATCGACTTGCCCGAATAGGGTCTTCTGCTGCTTCCATTTTCCATCCGAGACTACGGAGAAGGCTTTAATTCGGCAATACTTCGTCTGCTGGGATTCACAGAGAATCAT
>JAQBPA010000170.1 GCA_028287765.1 Bacteriovoracaceae bacterium | reverse complement strand
ATGATTTCAATAAGTAATCTACTTTTGAAGACACTAAAAAGGGCACAGATTTTGCAATCTAACTCATTACTCTTATGATGAACTTATTAAAATTATCAAATGTGTCGAAACTGAAACCCCTCGCTTTTATCTTAGCGCAGCTCGTTCTGCTTTTAGGATGGGCCAATGTGGAGGGCGGAACTAGGATTGCAGCTCCATCCAATCTTAGCGCTGTCGCGAGTTCAACCAGCCAAATAAATCTTAGCTGGTCCGACAATTCATATAATGAGACAGGATTCGTGGTTCAGCGATCTGTATCTTCGGGCTCATTTTATACAATTGCCAGACTTGGAGCCAATACGACGCACTACACAGACAGCAGTCTTCGATCTTCAACGACTTATTCTTATCGCGTGAAGGCAATCCGATGGTCGGGATCATCCGCTTATTCTAATACTGCCTCTGCTAAAACACTCAGCATCGTTGCGACACCGACACCCGTTCCAACACCTACTGCAACTCCAGTGCCTACCCCAACTCCTACTCCAGTAGTAACTCCAGTTCCCACGCCAACTCCTACGCCAGTAGTGACTCCTGTTCCTACGCCAACTCCTACTGCAACTCCGAAACCCACGCCGACTCCTACTCCCGTGGTCACGCCTGTTCCCACGCCAACTCCTACGCCAGTAGTGACTCCTGTTCCTACACCAACGCCCACACCAACCGCAGGAAATACACGCTATATGGATAGCAGCGCGACCGGCGCAAATGACGGATCATCATGGGCAAATGCTTGGACGAGTACGGATTCTCTCGGAAGAGTGAACAGCCTTAAAGCTGGTGATACTGTTTACATCAGCGGTGGAACTTCTGGTTCAACGCGCACCTATCATTCATCTCCTTCAGATTTTTGGATTCCTACCGGAGGCTCTGCCGGAAATCCAATTACTTATAAAATTGCGCAAGACTCTCTACACAATGGCACCGCAATTTTTGCCGGAAGCTCTACACAAAACAGATGGATTTACGGTAACGGCAACATTTCAAATGTTGTGATCAGTGGAGATGCTGGCGACGGTCAAATGCATTTCTCCGTCACTGGTGTCAATGAAGCCATTTATTGGGATGGCGCGATCAACGTTCGAGTCTCTTATGTGAACTTTGGAAAAATGACTTGGGGTCCAAGATTTCAAGATTCAACCGGACTTGAAATTGACCATATCTATTTCTACAAAACCCTTGATCCCGCTGAAGGTGCCGATTACGGAGTTAAATTGACCGGAACAGGTGGAAGTACGTGGGATGTAAATAAATTTCACGATAACACCATCTATCTTCCACGCGGAACCGGTGGATATGGCGACGACGGAATTCAAGGTGGCAGTGCCATCAGCTTTTATAACAATACCATTGTCGGTTATTATGAAAGTGCTTTCCCAGCTCCAGCTCAACATCAAGACGGAATTCAAACAGAAGGAAGTTACATCCGCGTTTATAACAATACGTTTATAAACATGGGTAACTCTGGAATTTTTATCGATGCATTCAATGATGTCACCAATCTCTATGTGTATAATAATTTGGTTTATTATAACGACGCTTCACTGATGAATGATTATCCACAAGGAATCGAAATCGGACCCGACGGTGGTGCCGGAAAAACGATTAACTTCACGAACGTGTTAATCTCGAACAATAATGTTGCCAACTATGCAGCTAATTTACCCGCTATCGCTTTCTATGCTCCTGCAAGCACGTCTGCAATATTTACGAACTGCGTTTTCGATAATAATTTAAGTTATTACGCTGGAGAATTTCCGCTCGGGGCAAATGTGAATGCTGCTACGAACAGTCGACTTAGCGACAGTGTTCAACATTTCATGAGCTATCTCCCACTCAGCTCCACGTCTCTGAATTCGAGTTTTAAATACGACTTTCATTTGTCAGCACTGGACACCACATTCAAAAGCGCAGGTACAGATCTGACTACTTATTGTAATGCAAATCAGGCAGGAACTGCACTTTGCAAAGACATGGGCGGAAACGCTCGACCGTCGGGCAGTAAATGGTCCGTGGGTGCGTATCAGTAAGAAGTGATGCTCGGCCACCACTCACGCCACAATGGCGTGAGGACTTGGAATGTTTAAGTGGGTGCTGAGCTCCCGAGGTTTCGGAATGATTTTTATATATTTATCTTTATGAGATTCCCAGTCTTTCAGAAGAGCACTCGCTTTTGTACTCTTCGTCTCCAGAAAAAAATCTTCAAGCAACAATTTCATCTCTGAAAAATCTTCGTCTGAACAAGAATGCGCGCGAACATAAGTTTCATTGATATTTTTTAAATTCTCTCGCGAAATAAATAGATAGCCGCCCGTCATCCCGGCTCCAATATTCACTCCTGCGCGCCCAAGTATGAACACTCGCCCACGTGTCATATATTCACAGGCTTGAATTCCAACACCTTCCACAATCGCAGTTGCTCCACTATTTCGTACGGCAAATCGATCACCGGCCAAACCACTCACGTAAAGTGTTCCACCGGTGGATCCGTAGAGAGCGCAATTTCCGATGATCGAATTTTCTTCAGGAGAAAACAGCGCTTCTGCTGAAGGAACGACAACCATTTTTCCGCCCGACATTCCTTTAGCCACAGAATCATTCGCCTCTCCTTCGAGATGAATATTTAGTCCTGATTGAGTAAAGACGCCGAATCCCTGGCCAGCGCTTCCTGCGAATCGAAATTTAATTTTTTGAACTCGATCATCGAATGAAGACGCCTTTTGTATTTGTACGAAAGGCATTCTGCCGGATTGGGGTTTTTTTGCGGCGCGCTCTAATCCAATCTTTCCATTTAAAGTCGCTAAGATGGCTCGATCAGAAGGCTTTAGTTGAAAATTTAATTCGTGCGAGAGATCAGAATCTTGAAGCGCCTCTACTTCTTTGAGTATCCTGTGATTCATATCTGAAATATTTTCTATAAAAGGATTTGCTTCAGGCGTCGGAATCTTTGAAGGAGCCTTCAAAAATAAACTGAGATCAAAACCCCTCGACTGAATTAATTCTTTTCGCTTCGGATGCAGTTCTAAAAGATCTGCGCGGCCGATAAGCTCCGAAAGACCCTGCACTCCCAATTCAGCAAGCTCCCGGCGAACATCGTCAGCCAAATAATGAAGAAGCTTAATTATTTTTTCTTTCGAGCCTTTATAAAGTTTTTTAAATTTTGGATCGTGCGTGGCGATTCCCGTTGGGCAAGTATTCTTCTCGCAAATTCGAGCCATAATGCAACCTTCTGCGACAAGAAGTAATTTTCCAAAATCAAACTCATCCGCCCCAAGAATCGCCGCGATCACAACGTCACGGCCCGAAGACATCCCGCCGTCCACTCGGAGTGTCACACGATGTCTCAGATGGGCTTCGAGCAAAAATCGATGGCATTCTTCAAGCCCCAACTCCCACGGAAGGCCGGCGTGTTTCATTGAACTGAGAGTCGCTGCACCTGTTCCACCGTCGTGGCCAGCGATGTGAACAATATCTGCGCCAGCTTTTACAACACCCACGGCAATTGTTCCGATTGAATCTCCAGAAACGAGTTTCACGCTAATTTTTGCCGAAGGATTTAACTGACGAAGTTCGTAGATGAGCTCTTTCAGGTCTTCGATACTATAAATATCATGCATCGGAGGCGGAGAGATAAGATCGACATTCTCCTCCGAATAACGAGCTCGTGCGGTGTCGGGTCCGACCTTACAAGCCATAAGCTGTCCGCCTTCACCAGGTTTTGCTCCTTGAGCCATTTTGATTTGGACTTCACTTCCGTTCACTAAATATTCTGACGTGACACCGAATCGAGCAGAGGCAATTTGCTTCGTGTGCGCGCGAGTTCCATCTACAAAATAAAAAGGATTCTCCCCACCCTCACCGCTATTACTTCTCGCACCGATCTCATTCATCGCCTGAATAATATCTCTTTGCGACTCGGCACTAATCGCGCCAAAAGACATCGCTCCGGAACCCCATCTTGAAAAGATTTTTTCTTTGGCCTCGACTTGATCAAGAGCGAGAGGCTTCGATGCCGATTTCGGTTTTAGAAGATGGCGAATGCTCATCGGCTCGGTTTCTTCTCCCATTTTTAAATACGATTCAAAAAGTTCCGGCGAGCGAAGATCTAAACCGGTTTCTTTGACGAGCTGATGAATGACGCGAGACCGACGAGTCGTCATCGAATGTCTTTCTCCGATGGCGTCGCGCGGATGTTCTCTAAAAAGATAATGATGATTCAGTCCCGAAGGTCCCAGAGCTTTCGAAAAAGATTCGGAAGAGTTTTTTAATATCAGATCGACAAGAGTTTCAAGATTTAATCCTCCGATAAAACTTCGATGATTCGGAAAAAACTGCTTATGAAGCTCAGCGCCAAAGCCGATAATGCTAAATAAACTCGAGCCCTGATAGCTCTGTAAAACCGAAACTCCCATTTTTGACATTACTTTGAGCAGTCCTGCCTCCAGTGCTAAAATAAGACTCTTCTCGCAAATTTCTGCCTCAGCTGAGTTCTCAGATTTCGAGCGCGCAAGTTCCAGCGCAAGATACGGGCAAACGGCCGAAGCACCAAAACCCATTAGAACCGAAAGATGATGAGTCGTTCTGACTTCTCCGGTATCAACGACGAGCGAAGTTCGAAGACGCATTCCACAATCATTCAAAGCTTGAGTGAGTGCACTCAAAATAAAAACACTCGGAATGGGAGCGTTAGATTCATTTGCCGATCGCTCCGAGAGAATTAAAATACTTTTTTTCTTCTTTACGGCACGAACGGCCTGCTCGCGAAGTTCAGCTATTTTAGAAATAAATCCGTTCACACCTTCGTGCCGAGAAAAAGTAATCTCGAGAACTTCTGAGTCGAGTCCGTAGAGGTTCTCTTCTTTTTTTGTATTTAGATTTTTTAAAAACTCCATTTGCTTAAGGCTAAGAACGGGGCCTTCTAGTTCAAGCCCTCGCTTAAGAGGAAGCAGTTCCTTGGGTTCAAAAATATTGGGTTTTCTACCGAGCACTACACTCATATCCGTCACCATTTTTTCTCGCAAATAATCGAGCGGCGGATTGGTGACTTGTGCAAAATTTTGATAAAAATAATCAAATAGCGAACGGGTTTCATTTGAGAGAACCGCAAGACTCGCCGTATCGCCCATGGAGCCGATGGGCTCTTTTCCGTCTTTCACCGTCGGAAAAATAATTTTATTCACATCTTCTTCGGTATAATTAAAGAGCTTAAGCAAATGGATTTGAGAGACCGGCTCAGAAATTTCCGGAAATCGCTCGAGCTTCGTTAGCCTTGGATCGAATGTGGCTGATTTATTTTCTCTTGAATCGGCAGGATCTTCAAAACGGACCTTTCCCGAAACGAGATCAATGCTCACAGACGAACCGCCCGAGAGCGCTCCTTTCGCTAAAATTTTACTTTCAAGCAGACCAAAAGAGCCGGCTTCAGAAGAAAGAAAAAAGTGATCCGCCGTCCGCGCCCAACGACAAGGTCTAAAACCACTGCGATCAAGCCGCGCGCCAATGGTTCGCCCATCTGAAAACGTAAAGAGCGCGGGTCCGTCCCACGGCTCCATTGCTCGGCTCCAAAATTTATAAAAAGGCTGGGACGAGTCTGCTTGAGGCATCATGATGGCAAGAATATCTTCAACGTGAGGAATACTACTTCGACACATTAAGGCTTCGAGCATTTCGTTCACACTTCCCGAATCGCTAATTCCCCGGTGTGTGAGCAGTTCATCTTCTTGAATGCCAAGAGCTCTCTCACGCGCGTAAGCCCAAGCACGATTTCCGGAGATGGTATTGATTTCTCCGTTATGAGCCAGGATTCGAAAAGGCTGAACACGATCCCAAGAGGTTGCCGTATTAGTATTAAATCTCCGGTGGAAAAGACTGAATCTCGTTTTAAAATCGGAGTTTTTTAGATCCAAATAAAATTCTGAAAGCAGATGAGATGGGGTGAGCGCTTTATAAACTAAAGTTGCCGCCGAAAGGGATGTAAAAAAAAGCTGATTGAGTAGGCCTGCCCCACGAAGACGACTTCGGGTCATTTGCTTCGCCGTATAAAGTTTTTTTTCAAAAGAAAATCGCGTCGTGCAAGCTTCCGGACGAGCGATGGCTATCATCAAAATTTCTGGGCGATCTTTTTCGCAGCTCTTTGAGAGCACGTCGGAATTAAGAAGAGGTTTACGATAGAGAATAATTTCTAAATCTAAATGTTTAAACGTTGCCTCAAAAACTTCTAAGCATCTTTTTTTTGAACTTGCACTGCGAGGCAAAAACAAACTCGCCACAGCGGAAGTGGGTGGAATTCCGAAGAGATCGTGAGGAATATCCGTCATGATCCCAGCTCCATCACTCGTGAGAAGATCAAAGGAACTCCCACCTCGGTGCTCTAAAGCAGCGAGTGCCTTAAGGCCAATCTCGAGATGTGAATGATCGGGCTGGTTATGAAGGCTCGCGATGAAGCCAACCCCGCAGGAAGATTTTTCGGTCGAGAACATCATGCTGTCTTAACGAATCCTTTTCGATTTGTCCTCAGAGGACTGGGCTCCCGCGCAAAAAAAGAGGGACGACTACAAACCTCGCGTAATTTTCCAGAACTTTCCCAATTTGAAGCAGTGAACCTTTGAAAGGTCGTCTATCTTTCCTGCGTCCATCTTTGCGCATGGAGGACCCTGCTCGTATAAATCTTTTATAGAATAAGTTTTATCGAGCTGCCGAGGCAGACTGGAACGGGCGCTTTCCCGATTCAAAAAATATTTAACCCGAAATTGAACTCCAAGCGGGGCGACGACGAAGGCGTCTTTTGGCAGCCATTGATCTAAAATCTCTCGGTTGGATTCCAAAGCGGAGACCGGCATGGCAGGGCCAATGATTCTGGGCTGCTTAGAAGAAAGCCCAAGATTCAGGAGAATCAATGCGACAACCGTAAAAAGAATTCCATTTTTTAATTTCAGAGAAATTTTTTCGCAGTCAGCGCCCTGAAAAAGACTAGACGCTATCATGACAATCCACCCAGCAGAGAGAATAAAGCGCCAAGCTCCAGGAGCAAAGAAAAGCAAACTGAGCAAAAAATAAATCGCGAGCGCTAAAATCACCAAATCGATTTTGGCCTTTTTCCAAATTAAAACTCCTGCCATCGATAGCGCAAATAAAATATAAATGATGAATTCCATATTTTCGAAGCCACTGATCTGTTTATTTTTTACGTAACTATACCAAAGCGGCGGCCACTGGATCGCAAACATATCACTTCCATCGGGATGCCTCTGATAAAGCAAAATGGTAAAAAGGATTGCAACGATAGCAACGGCCGCCATTTTAACGCGAGGTGGGATTTTATTTTCAAATGGAATAAGTAA
>JAQBPA010000155.1 GCA_028287765.1 Bacteriovoracaceae bacterium | reverse complement strand
TCACTTCAATGATGGAGATTCGCGATAGCTCGGCTTTCGCTTTTTGAGCTCGAAGGGCTTCATGAAGCTGTGGCAGCGTAATCACTTTTTTGAAAACGAGAACCTCACCTATTTTGAAAACTCTTTTTCCTTGGCTGTTCAATTGTTTTTGAGTGACCATAGCATCAGCTAATTGCTCGATTGTGATCTGTTTCGATTCGACCAGAATTTGACCAACCTTTTTGTCTTCTTTTGCTCCCGGTTCATTTGTCCCTACAGATTTATTTTGATTTGCCACAGGCGTCCCCTCGAAAAATGATTAGATGACAATTTCATTATAAGCTTTCAGTTTCCATTTCCTAGACCCCCCTTTAAAGCTATCCAGGGGCATTGACTGACGCCAGGCTGCTTAATTTCCGCTCCGGGCACTGGGAAAAGGATTTAATTTCTTTTCTTACTTCGATGAACCACAGGAAAGATGCGGCCTAGACTGACGAGAGAGCCTCTGAGTGAAAGTGCAGTTACAAAAAATTCGCCATAGACTCGAAGTCCCACTTTCATCTCTTCTACTTGAAGGCCGACGATCACAAAGAGGAACGCGACTGTAAGGCGAGTGACTCCTGAAAATCTAAAGAGCTCCACCGATGTCCATCCAGATTCCAGGAGATGGGATCCTACAAGCGATCCGAGAAGACCTGAAGTGTGAAGGAGCGCCAAATAAAATCCAATCAAGCTGCGCGAACGTCTTGGCGCAAAATTATAAAGAATTAAAATTCCGCCGAGTTCAAAACCTCCCCAAGAAATTCCTGAAAAAACTTCGATGATGGTTAAGAGTCCCATATGCGTTGTGAACGTCCACGCCAAACTGACCAGTCCAAGAAGAATCATCGCCGTTTGAAGTCCGATAAACGGGCGATAAGATCGAACGGCTTCGCCCCACTGCGCAAGGAGAAGAGCCTTTGCAATAAAAGGAACTGCCGAAATCCAAGCGTAATCCATTAAAGTGAAATGAAGCTCATCAACCATATACGGCAAAAAAAATGGCGAGGCCATATAGGCGACAAATCGAAAAAGAATCGTAAATGAAATCATGATTAAAATGGATTTGGATTTAAGTGCTTCAGATAACTTAAAAGGTTTTGATTTTTCAATTTTGGGATTCTGTGGGGTCGCTTGGTAGGAGAGAATTAGCCAAGACATCATCCTCGAGAGAAGGGCGAGGCCGAAGACAAATTGATAAGAAGAAATTCTTTCGTCTAAGTGAACCCAATAGGCTGCGAGTAAATAACCGATCACAGTAACGAATGCTGTGAATCCGTTTCGTCGCGAGAGATAGCGATTCATTCGATCTGCAGGCAGCCAACCCGAAATCCAATCGATCCAAAGATGAGTGGCGGACATGCCACCGATCCAATAAAGTGAAAGTGAAATCAGAATCCACCAAAAGTGATTCGACGCGTTTACCGAAAAATAAAGGCCGAGAACGCCGAGAATTTGGATAAACACCACTGCGAGCAGGCTGCGTTTTAAATATCGACTCTCGACAAGTCTCGGAATTGCCCAATTGGCAAGTGCGCCAAAAACAATGGGTAGAGTGGAGATGAGTGCAAAATCCTGTTTGCTGAGGCCTCGTTTAACTGCGTAATAAAGTGCAAAGGTTTCAGCGCATCCAATCATGAGCGCGTTAAATCCACCTTCAAGCTGACTCAGGCCTAAAATTTTTCTGCGAAAACTAACGCCGAGCTCTGGATTTTTTCTGACGACTTGAAAAATTTTGGTAAACATAGATATAAATTATCTCGTCCTGGATATTTAGATCCTATGAGTCAAAAGTTCAACGCTGTGCAGGTGCTTTGACAGGCGCTATGCATCAGTTTACTCGATTATCGTGTCATGTAAACTTGGGTTCCACGCAATAAAGAGAATCATTTCAGCGTCTTGGATTTTTTTCGCATTGTGACCTGCAACTTTAGTTTAGTCGGCACGGCTCTTGCATTAAGCATTGATCGTAAGTTGTTCGTTAAACCATAAATGGAATTTTGGAGGAGAAGTCATGGGCAGAAAAATCATCATTAAAAAATATCCGAACCGTAAACTCTATAACACTGACTCAGCGAGCTATATTTCATACAAAGATATCGTAGAAATGATTAAAGCTGGCGATAGCGTCACTGTTGTCGACAACAGAACCAAACAAGATATTACAAGATTCACGCTTACTCAGATCCTGTTCCAAAAAGAGCGAGAATTTTTAAAGAGCCTTCCAGAAACCACTTTAGAAACTGCGATCAAGCAAGATGAAGGTCTTCTTTCAAATTCGATCACCTCACTCGCCGGATTTGGATACGCTGGTGCGACTGCTGCCGGTGCTCCAATCAACGCAAATACGACCGTCGCTTCTAACGCCAATAACTAATTATTGGGCGAAGTCTGGTTTTTAATCAGATATTACGTGGCTTTTTCTCAAGCATTACAGGGTGGTGACTGAAATTTTTCAGTCACCACCGTCTGCCACGCCGCGTCACTCCCTTTTCAAATTTATACTCGAATTAGAGCCATGCATCGAAGATGCTAGTTCTAGGTGGGGGAGCGTATGACGGGGTTTATCCGTGTTATCATTTTCTTTCTGTTGTTAACGCCATTTGTCTATGCAGATCCGGTTGAGCAAGTTCCACTTCCATCCGCGATGGCGGTCCTCGGTGACAGTATTTCTGAAGGACTCATGTCGGAGTTCAGTATCGAAAGAGCTCCGGGACTTCTTCAAGTCATTTCGATGATTCGGTTAGTCAGCGGGCTGACCGGTATTGATCGAATCAATGTATTTCGAAAAGAATATGCTAAATCGGAACATTCCTGGTCAACGGGAACCGACGACAGCGATATCGTCTTTTCTCATTTAGAAAGGCTGCAAACCGCGCGTCCCGACATCAAAGGTTTCAATTTTGCAATTTCAGGAACAGAAACTAAAAATCTGATGGGGCAAATTGATAAGTTCCTAGAGGTTGAGGACTCCCAAAATATTTTAATTGATTATGTGACCTTACTCATCGGCGCCAATGATCTTTGGGGAACGCAGCTGGAAGAAATTGTGTCACCCCTTGTCTATGCCGGACATATTGAATCGGCACTCAGACGACTTTTGGAAAAAAATCCAAATCGAATGATTTTGATCGTGGGCCTTCCTCATGTGCACGATTTGTTTGAGAAGTCTTCCGAGCTCGTTGCCCTCGATATCCTGGGACATGCGATTAAATGTCAGGATATGAGAACAAATATTTACGGAGATGCGATTATCTTTAAGCCAAAAGATCCCAACTACCAAGCAACTAAACTTATCGTAGCGCTTTATCAAAAAGGCTTAGAAGAGGTTGCCGCGCGGCTTCGCAGTGATTATCCGAAGGCCCACGTCAAAGCGATTCACGACTACGATATTCCAGGTGTGATCAATAAAACTTTAAGCGCCGATTGTTTTCATCCGTCTCTGTGGGGGCAAGCCATGTTAGCCGAAGGAACCTGGAGACACGGATTTTGGCCAGATTTGGTCACCGACGATATGAGTCTCAGTCGATAAAAATCATCGGAAAGGGTCAGGGCACTTAGGGCTTTCTTTTACCCACATCTTTTTTGCAAAGATGATTTCAAGGGCTACAGAATTTAAAATCTTGAAAAACCCGCCGAATTCTCCATTTTTGGAGGGCATATAAAT
>JAQBPA010000132.1 GCA_028287765.1 Bacteriovoracaceae bacterium | reverse complement strand
GGTCGTCTCGGGGGTCACTGAGCATCTTCATTTTGGATTCCATGAATTTACAGAGTTGAGCACCGATGAATTCAAAGCTCGACTCACTGAATTAAATTTACTTTGGTTAGTAAAATTGGTTCAAGCGCACCCAGAGCTTTCGGTGGATGAATTGCGCATGAGATTCTTTCTCGATACTTTCCCTGCAGATTCGGGTTACTCAGCTCGCAAGAACCCAATGAGTTTCAAATCACATATCTCAGAGAAGGGAATAATCCGCTATTATGTCCCGGACGAAGACCTCCCCTACATTGTAAAAAAAACAAATTATGAGCTTCGAAACCACTTTGAGCTTCGAAGCCATTTTGCCGATCCCGTCACCGAGATCGAAGAAGTGATTCGTTGGATGGAGATGTCTGATGAGGAGTTTCGGTTGCAAGTTATTCGTACGGCGCGAGAAATGTTTTCGATCGATCAAAGCCTCGAAAAGAAAATTCAGCAATGCGATCCTGGGGTTATTACCACTCTTTTAACCAGGGGATGGCTCACGGAACCTACGCCTTGCAAAAAATAGTGAGTTGTCTTAAGACTCGCGGCATTTTTAGAAATGATAATCGAAATCCGAATCTTCCCGCCCCGACCATTCTTCTCCGGTCCGGAAGATATGCTTGCCGTGAGCATTTCGCCTGAGCTAACCCTCATGTGAGGAGATTCAAATGCGATTATTGATATCGAGTTTTTTGTTTTCTATTTTTTTTGTTTCAAATGGGTTTGCTGCCGAAAATTCTTATTCGATTAAAACGACTACCGGAGAAGAAAAACAAGTCTATTCGCAAGATCTTCTCAGTGCCTATGAGGCGTTCTTAAAGAGTAACAACATTAATAATAAAGTTCCTAATGGGGATGGTACGATTACAATTTTCAATCCCCAAATAGTTTTCATGGGAAAATTAGTTCCGTTTGTTGCTCTATCAAAAGATTGGGGAAACTGGACCTTTAATTTAGATCGAGTTTGTAAACATTTTGGCTTTGGGAAGCCTACCTACCATTATGAAGCAGAAGATCTTTCGGCGAATTTCAAAAAATTGGCGTCTTTGAATGACGAGGGTTTGATTACCAAATTCTATAGTTCAAAATATGAAGCATTGAAGAGTTTAACTTGCCGACCTGCGCAATGATTATAATGAAGATCCACAGGTAATCGACCGTCGAGAAATCTTAAAATGGCCATGGAAGCTTCAAAAATCTTGTTTTCCTAGCACGATTCTTGCATTACCTAAGCTTTTGAAAGGCAAGGCCGTGGTCCACTCAGTTCCGAAATATTTTCTGCGAATGACGTTTTTGACGTTTTTATTTTTCGCGTGCCTGACG
The DNA here is from genome assembly GCA_028287765.1 of Bacteriovoracaceae bacterium. Lineage (GTDB taxonomy): Bacteria > Bdellovibrionota > UBA2394 > UBA2394 > UBA2394 > JAQBPA01. The sequence continues at coordinate 17,676 of JAQBPA010000132.1, read as the reverse complement.
TCTGTTTCAGCTGACGATCTCAGTGGTGATCGGTTTAATTGCTTACCGATTCTTGCAGAACTTAATCGACTGTCCCTTCTTTATTCAAAAAATGGGCAAGTTTCACCGAGCGTGCAAAAATTTGTAGATGCTCGGGTAAAAGATATTAGAGAATTTAATTTTCTCAGTAATGCTGATCTATATGCCCAAATCGAAAGTTTCCGTCACAACTTCAAGTCTGAAAATGATTTTGAAAAAAATGTTCTTAAGCTTCTTTCGATAGCACCGCTTCTATTTTTCTCGGATGGGCGCTTTCGGTATGGTTTATCAGTTGGCAAAGTTGATATCGTTCGACGGCTCTCAAATATTACGACGAAGGAACTCATCTTAAGATATTCGGATTTTCTTACAAAATCTTGGAATGAGCAAATTGAAGCGATCGCTTCTCGATCTGGTTATGAGAAAATTCTAATTCTCGATTTGATGATTCAAAAACAAATCTACGAGAACGGTCTTCTTCACGCTCTTCGTATAAAAGATGATCGTTCGACCGACGATCTGATTCATCAGTTTGGAAGTCGAAAAGAAGCTTTACGAAATGTTCTCAGTCATTTGAACGAGCAGCCGGATTACTGGAGCGCTATTGCCTTGCAACTTCTGGGTGTTCAGTATGCAACGATTCAAAATTTCCTCAATCATTTGCCGCTCGAAGTGGAGCGAGCATTTAAAGATCATCACGGCGGAATCTTTGTTGCCGACTCGCCGATAGAGGCAGTTAAGAATGCTGCCACACTCATTCACCCGAAGCCCGGCGAAGTTTTGATTGATGTGGGAAGTGGTACGGGAACGTCGGGAAATATTTTTGCTGTCTTACACCCTCAACTTTTGGTTAAGGGCTACGAACTTGTTAAAGAAAAAGTCGATGAGGCCAATCGTGTTCGGAGCGAGCTTGGAATCTTTAATGCAGAATATAAAGAACAGAATTTAGATGATCCAAATTTCCATATTCCCGTGGCCGACTACTATTATTTTTACAATCCGGTCAGTGGCGGAGTTTTTAATAAGATTTTTCGGGACTTAAAAGAGATCGGGCGAAAAAAACGAATTCATATCATCGTTTATTACGGTCCGTTCGACGCCTTTGAAAAATCTAAGGAATTTCGTCGTACGCCACAGTCGAGTCACGGAAACGGGTACGAGATACGAATGTATGAAAGCGCTTCTTATTGAAACCTTAACAGCTCCGATTTGCTCTCTGGGAGCCAATTGGAAATAACGTACTCTTTGAATGGACTTTTGCTCAGTTCATCGAGAAATTTGAATCTAATGGCACCATCCAAAAAGAAAATTCTTGTGGTCGATGACGAGGCGGATATTCGTGAGCTCCTTCGCTATAATCTTGAACAAGAAGGTTACCAGGTTGAACTCAAAGAAGATGGCGAGAAGGCATTTCAATTTTTAAAAGAAAATCGAGTCGATTTGATTCTTCTCGATTTGATGCTTCCGGGAATGCCGGGCCTCGAACTCTGTAAGCAGATGAAGCGACAAGCGGATACAGAGTCGATTCCAATTATTATGATTAGCGCCAAGAGTTCTGAAACCGATGTGATCGTCGGACTGGAACTTGGAGCAGACGATTATATTACAAAGCCTTTTTCGCCGAAGGAACTGGTTGCGCGGATCAAAGCGATTTTTAGACGAGTGGATGAAAAGAAAATTGATTCTCCTCGGGAACATCGATTTCAAGATCTTCAAATGGATCTCGCTCGCCATGAAGTGAAAGTTGACGGAAAAGAAGTGAAACTGACGAGCACTGAATTTAAAATTCTTCAATGTCTGATGAGCCAACTCGGCCATGTATTTTCTCGCGATGAGCTGATCGATTTTGCTTTGGGTAAAGATGTTTCAGTTGTAGATAGAACCATTGATGTGCATATGACAAATCTTCGAAAAAAAATTGGCCGTTATGGGCTCCTGATTGAGAGCATTCGCGCGGTGGGTTATCGTTTTCGCGATACCCCGCTTTCATAATCTATGCTGAGTGTTGCACTAGTTGTAGTCGCTCTTTTAGCGGTTCTCTTATTTATAAAATATGGCCTGCTTCAAAAAGAACTCTTAAATAAAAACCAGCAAATCGAAGCACTCAAACGTCAAGGCTCTGATTTTGTTGCGAACGTTTCTCATGAATTAAAAACACCGCTCACATCCATTAAAGGATATACCGAAACACTTCGCTCGGTGATCACTCGCGATCCCGAAAAGGCGATCGAATTTCTTACGAAGATCGAAGAGAATTCAGAGCGCCTCAGTTTACTCATCACCGATATTCTTGAGCTTTCAAGAATTGAGCAGCCCAATTTTTATTTGGAAAAGCATTCTTTTAAAGTGAGCCCGCTTTTAGAAGAAATAAAAGAGAGGTTTACGTACGCACTCTCGTCTCGAAAACAAGTGCTTACGATTCAGTGTCAGGTCGAATCCATTCGTGGCGATCGTTGGTTGATTGATCAGGCGATTAGCAATCTGGTTGAGAACTCCCATCGATATTCTCCCGAAGAAGCCGTGATCGAAATTTCGGTCACGAATACGAACGAGAACGGAAAACCTTATATTCAATTTCAAGTTTCAGATAACGGGCCTGGAATTAAGCCGGGAGATATTCCTCGAATTTTTGAGAGGTTTTACCGCGCGGATAAATCTCGTAATCGACTTTCTGGCGGAACGGGCCTTGGTCTAGCCATTGCCAAACACATCATGCTCTCTCACAATGGGCATATTCGGGTCGAAAGCGAACTCGGCCGAGGCGCTCATTTTTTTCTCTTGTTTCCAAAATAAGGAATCCTTAACGGGGACTTAACAGAGGGTTTATTGCTTCGCTGCTTTCTCGCCGGTACATCTAAAAGTGATGAAAGGTCTCGAGAACACGCAATCTTTCGCACTTAAAAGGTCTCTGAGTTCTCCCTCTAATTCTCTTTCTGAAAATATTTTTAAGGGTCTACTTTATGTGGCCACTTCTGTTTCCGTCGTAACCACGATCGGTATTGTTGTCGTTCTATTAAGTGAAGCTATTCAATTTTTTAAAGAAATCAGTTTTGTCGAATTTTTTACAGGAACGCAGTGGACGCCACTCATTGAACCCAAACATTTTGGAATTCTTCCGCTCGTTTGCGGAACTCTTTTGGTCGGAGTAGGTGCGTCACTGATTGCCGTTCCGGTCGGCGTCGCATCCGCACTTTTTTTAAGCGAATACGTGAGAGGATCTCTTCGAACGATTCTTAAATCTACTCTCGAAGTTCTCGCGGGCATTCCAACGGTTGTTTACGGCTATCTCGCGATCACTTTTGTAACTCCTCAACTTCAGCAATTTATTCCGAACCTCGAAGTATTTAATGCGCTGAGTGCTGCAATTGTTGTCGGCATCATGATTATTCCTACCATTTCTTCTGTGAGTCAGGATGCGTTTGAAGCAGTGCCGCGCGAGCTTCGAGATGCCGCTTACGGACTTGGCGGGCGAAAACATCAGGTCGCGATGACGGTTGTATTTCCGGCAGCACTTTCAGGATTTGTGGCCTCTGTCATTTTGGGATTCTCACGAGCGATCGGTGAGACGATGGCCGTTACTCTTGCCGCAGGTTCTACTCCAAAACTTTCGTTCAATCCCCTCCAAAGTATTCAGACGATGACTTCTTATATCGTTCAAGTGAGTCTTGGGGATACTCCCGCGGGAACGATTGAATATCGCTCCATTTTTGTGGTGGGCTTAACGCTTTTTTCGATGACGCTGATCTCCAATCTTATCGCTCAGTGGTTCTCGCGACGTTTTCAAGAAAGGTATTTATAAATGCAGAGAAAGTTTTCATTTGAAGCGCTCTTCGTCAAATACTGTGGAGTTGCAGCGGTTGTTTTTAGTCTTGGATGCTTGATCGTTTTACTGACGGTCATTTTTATCAATGGCATCCCAGGCCTCCGTCTTGATTTTTTGACTCATTTTCCGTCTCGGTTTCCTGCTCAGGCGGGAATTTTTTCTGCGCTTATCGGGACTTTTTGGATTTTAGTCATGACAGCTTTATTTTCAATTCCACTCGGAGTGATGACGGGCATTTATTTGGAAGAATTGGCGAAAGACAATTGGGTGAAGAGACTCATTCAGGTGAATATCGCGAATCTTTCTGGCGTGCCTTCGGTTGTGTACGGAATTTTGGGGCTTGCCGTTTTTGTTCGTTTTTTAGGCTTTGATCGAAGTATTCTTTCGGGAGCACTGACGATGAGTCTTCTTATTCTCCCGATTATTATTATCGCGACCACGGAAGCCATTCGAGCTGTTCCTCTTTCGATTCGGTTGGCCGCGTTTGGAGTAGGAGCGTCTCCTCGCCAAGTCATTTGGTATCATGTTCTGCCCGAAGCGATGCCAGGAATTTTGACGGGAGTAGTGCTTGCGCTCTCGAGAGCAATTGGAGAATCGGCACCGCTCATTATGATTGGAGCTCTTTCGTTCGTTGCCTTTGTTCCGCATCATCCACTCGACAGCTTTACGGTTCTCTCCATTCAAATTTTTAATTGGGTCAGTCGGCCGCAAGAAGCCTTTCATGCGCTTGCTTCGAGTGCGATCGTCGTGCTTCTTGGCATTACTCTCAGCATGAATGTGCTCGCCATTTATCTAAGAACCCGTTTTGTTCAACGCAGAGGGGGTGACTGATGTTGCCGGTGACGAATGTATTTCCAAAATTACTCACCGATAAACTGACCGTAAAATACGGAGAAAAAGTCGGAGTCGAGAATATTTCGATCAAATTTTTTGACAGTAAAGTCACCGCTCTGATCGGACCCTCGGGTTGTGGAAAATCAACCTATCTGCGCTCGCTAAATCGGATGAATGATTTTATTCCGAATGTGAAAATTACAGGAAAAGTTTTATTTAGCGGTCAGGATATCTACGATTCGTCGATCGATCCCGCACTTCTCAGACGACATATCGGAATGGTTTTCCAAAAACCCAATCCGTTTCCAAAAACCATTTTTGAAAATATTGCCTGGGGACCCAAGCGCGCCAAATTCGCCAAAACTGAAATTCCGCAGCTCATTGAAGATTCTCTCAGACAGGCGGCGCTTTGGGATGAAGTGAAAGATCGGCTTCATACTTCAGCCTTAGGACTTTCGGGTGGGCAGCAACAGCGGCTTTGTATCGCGAGAGCCATTGCGATGAGACCCTCTGTACTTTTGATGGATGAACCTTGCTCAGCCCTTGATCCCATTGCCACCAGTCGGATCGAAGATCTGATCCAAACGCTTAAAGAAAAATATACGATCGTCATTGTCACCCACAATATGCAGCAAGCCGCACGAGTCTCGGACATCACCGCATTTTTTTTAAATGGGAAGCTTGTCGAATCTGGCGAGACCAAACAGATCTTTACTCTTCCAAAAGAAATAGAAACTGAAAATTATCTTACGGGTAAGTTTGGATAATTTAGGTTATGAATGAAGTAGTGAAGCATACTTCGCACCAATTCGATGAAGATCTCAAACGTCTGAAGGACAGTCTCGTTCTCATGGGTGGAATGATCGAGTCGATGTTAAAGGATACGTCAGATGCACTTCTTTCTCACAATATGGAAATCGCACAAAGTGTGATCGATCGAGATAACGAACTCGATCAATTAGAGAAGCGAGTCGATGAACAAGCGATTCAGGTTCTCGCACTTCGTCAACCCGCTGCACAGGATCTTCGATTTGTGACAGCTTCGATGAAGATTTGCACGGACCTTGAGAGAATGGGCGATATCATTGTGAATATCTGCGAGAGGCTAGTGGAGCTTTCAAAATTTTCGCCTGTAAAATCTTATCGAGATCTGCCTCGAATGATGGAGTGCACCGGAAAAATGATCACGAAGTCGATTGATGCTTTTGTGAATCTTTCGATGGAACTCGCTAGCGAGGTTTTGCAAGAAGACGATGAAGTGGATGCTTTATTTCGTAGCATTTGGAGCGAACTCATCGAAATGATGCGCCAGAACCCGAGCATTTTGGAGCCCGGAGTTAAATTATTATTTATTGCAAAACATTTAGAACGTCTTGCTGATCATACAACCAATATTGCTGAACAAGTGATTTTTACGGTCAAAGGTTTAGACGTCCGACATTCTGGACATCTAAAGCCAACGCCTTAGTTTGCGTCTTCTTCTTTCGAGAAGGGTTTGATGGTTTGGCTTTTCCAATCAGGCATCATTTCAAACTGCTCAAATACGTCATGGGTGACATCTTCAGTATGAGCAGAGGGTCTCGGACTTAATTTTTTTCCGAAGTAATGCGTTTGCATCAACCAAACAATATCTTGTTCGTCAGCTTGAACGGGAACGACTGACATTCCAGATCTAAATTCCACATCGAGAACAGGTTTTTGATCGAAAGGATTTTTCATCGCCAGAAGAAGACGTCTTCGTCCGTCCATAATGATCACCTTCAAAGGGAATACCGAATATTTTTTTGCAAGGTCTCGAAGGTCAAAGTCCGTAGGAACTTCAACTCGGCTGTGGTGCGTTTGGAGATCGAATACTGGGACTGATGTTTCTTCTGTTTTCATATAAAAGCCCTTTCCGGACAACGTCCTGATATCAAATCATTACTTCACGAACTATGCCAGAATTTACATATTGCATAAGTAGCTGAAATGACTTGGCTTTTATATTGATGCTATGCATTCAAAGTAACACTTTTGCGGCAATGTTTTGGCGCGGTGTCACTGAAGATGCACGACATCAAAAATGATTTAACGCTTAGATTTAAATTTGCAGGGTTTTCGCTGACACTCTCCAAAGAGTTCCATTCGATGGTCGATCAATTTGAATCCAAGTTTTTTAGCAATTTGTCGTTGAAGCTCTTCGATTCGATCATTTTCAAATTCAAAGATTTCGCCGCAGGAGACGCATGTGAGGTGATCATGATGCTCTTGAGTGGAAACTTCATACCGAGCTGAAGCGCCGCCAAGCCGGGTTTCGGTGAGAAGGTTTTCTTTGTGAAGAAGGCTGACCGTTCGATAAAGAGTGGCCACTCCGAGTTTTGGAATGAGATGTTTGGCGTCATTCACGAGATCCTGAATGGTCCAATGTCCTTTTTTATTTAAAATAAATTGAACTAAGCTTTTTCGTATTTTAGTGAGCCGGTAACCACCGCTCTTTAAGCGTGAAAGTATTTCCCCGCCTTCCGTTTTGGTATTTGCCATATGCCTAAGACTTCGAATCGCCGAGAGCGGTTTTAGCTAAAGATTTTCCGAGATCCCAAATTCCACCCGGAAATTTATGTGCGCCCTCTAGAACTTTTTCAAAGCTAGAAACAAAATACTGAATATCTTCTTCTTCAATAATAAGTGGCGGAAGAATTTTGACGATGTCTTGATGATGGCCAGACGTTTGAGTGAGAATTCGGTGATCTCGCATCAAGGGCACCGTGATGAGTTGGGGAAAGAGATCTTTGCTGAGTGTGTGGAGAAGAGACCAACCCATCTTTAGTTGTAAAGATTTGGGCGATTGAAATTCAATTCCAATCATGCAGCCTCGACCGCGGATTTCTCCGAGAAGTTCAAATTTCTTTTTTAGAGCATTGAGTTTGGTCATCAAACTTTCGCCAGCTTGAGCTGCTCTCTCCAAAATATTTTCGTGATCAATGACCCAAAGAGTGGCAAGACCCATAGCGGCCGAGAATGAATTTTTTCCGAACGAAGAGGAGTGAACAACACAACGATCCATTCGAGAAAAAACGCTTTTAAAAATTTCTGTTCTGGAGAGCACAGCCCCGGTGGGAACTATTCCGCCGCTCAGAGATTTTGAAAGTAAAACAATATCCGGGTGCACGTTCTCATGCTCGCAGGCCAAAAATTTTCCGGTGCGGCCCATTCCTGATTGCACTTCATCGGCAATCGTGAGCGCTCCGTATTTATGACAGAGTTCTTCCGCTGCTTTTAAAAAGCCAGGAGAAGGAATGAAAACACCTTTTCCTTGAATCGGTTCAAATATAAACGCGGCAACGTCTTTCTTTTTTAACTCTTTTTCCAGAGCGTTGAGATCGTTAAAAGGAATTTGATTACAGTCGGGAAGTAATTTTCCAAATCCTTCCCGGAATTCTTTATTGCCATTCACTGAAAGTGCGCCGTTTGTTAAACCGTGAAATCCATGATCAAAAAATAAAATTCGATCTCTCTTTGTATGAGCTTTCGCAAATTTGATTGCGGTTTCAACTGTCTCGGCTCCTGTGCTTGTGAAATAAACACGTTCTAGATGCGGCACTTTTTCGACTAAAGCTTTTGCAAGTTCACCTAAGAGATGAGGACAATCAAACTGAACAAGACTCGCATCTTTATAGTCGAGCATATCTCGCATCGCTTGAACGATGACGGGATGATAGCGACCCAAATTAAAAACGCCGTATCCCGACAGAAAATCTAAATAACGATTTTCATCTTGGTCCCAAAGATAAGCGCCTTCAGCGCGAATATAGGTTTTATCAAAGCCAAGTGTTTTTAAAACTTTCGGCATCTGAGGATTCATATAGTTGAGGTGATTTTCAAACCTCGAAGATTGGTTCTCTAAGATGGAACGAATAGAAAAAGACTCTGCATCTCGTCGGATGGCTTTAGCAGCATCGTTATTGTGCATAAAATGTTGATGTCAGAATTAACGCCAAATGTCCATTTGAGTGCCACTAATGAGGTTTTCACCCGTTAAAGGCGTTTTAAGCCAGTTTCCTAAACTGTAAGATCGGATGTGATAATTTTCCTATTTAATAATAAAAGTCATAGGATTTTCCAGTTTAATAATCATATAAATTGACGGAGAGAGTGGGCAAAAATTATTCTTAAAGAAGATCAGGGGCGCTGGATTACGACGCTTTTCAGGGGGAGATTTCGTATAGGGTTCGGAAGCGGAGGGGCTTTCGAACCCTTTTTTTTACCATTACTTCGGCTTTTTGAGACTCGTCTCAATTCTTTGAGAGAGTTGCTGAAGTTCTCTATTTTCAGGATCTGTGTTTAAGGCAAGTTGGATATTCATTTTTGCCGACTGAAGATTTCCGCTTTGCAACGCCGTTTGTGCAAGTTTAAAAAATTTCATTCCGGAAGGTGATGTCGCCGATTTTTTAAATTTCACTGAAGTGACTTCGTCGTCGGGATCTACTCCTGATGTCGCGCCCAATTTTGAGCCAACTTTTTGATCGTACTGCTCACGCTGAGTTTTATTTGAAAGCACGCGATACGCTTCAACAATGCGAGCGTAGACTTGTTTGGATTTTGCCAAGAGATCCGCATTGCCCATACCTTGATAACGATCGGGATGATAGATGAGGGCTTCGCGGTGAAAGGCATCTTGGACTTCATCTTCTGAAGCGGTGATTCCAATTTTCAAAAGCTGATAATGACTTAAATTTCCAATGATCCTAAGGAGCGCTTCGAATTCTTCTTTTGATATCAAAATGTCTCCTTCTTAAGACGCGAGGGGCGCAGATTCTTGGATCTGCGCGGAATACAAAAATAATTTTCCGGAAAGTCGGTCCACTTCTGAAAAAGGTTCAATCCAAAAACCTTGCGCTCTAAAATTGGGAGTGTCCGTTTGACCGTAAATGAAAGTGCCGTCCTTTAATCGGAATTGATAAATAGGTTTTGAAGGTTTTCCATTCAAGGATGGTTTTGACGCAAACGCTTGCAAATATCTGGGAATGTTTGAAAAATCTTCGACGGTCATCAACCAGCAAATTTTTTCTTTTAAAAATTCTTTGTGAGTCACCTTCACGCCGTCTTGCACAAGATCAAATTTGTTATCCAAAGGATTCAACTTACTCACATAGCCTTCATCATAAACGGGACCACCGACCGAAGATGTACAGAACACAACTTTTTGAGAATCTTCCCAGGTATTTTTTAATTTCACTTCTTTGAATTCATTGAAGTTGTCTTTTGATTCTTTCAATTTGGTAGGATCAAGAGCAGCTGAGAGTTTTACTTTTACGCTTTGACTTGCGCCGGTTTCTTTATCTTTTGCGCTGACTTCGACAATGCCGTCTGTGTTAATCGAAAAGAAAACTTCGATGCTTGCGTCCCCAGCTTTTCCTTTTTTAAAACCGCTCAGTTCAAAAGTTCCGAGTAAATTCGATTCTTCTTCTCTTCGATTTTTTCCTTGGAAGATTCTCACTTGAACGTTCTCTTGATTGTTTTGGGTGGTCGTAAATAATTTTGAAGCTTGAATGGGAATCGGCGAATTGGCTTCGACAACCGTTTCGATATATCCGCCAACGGTCGCAATTCCGAGATCAAGTGGTGTAACGTCTAGAAGAAGAGCATTTGTTTTCTGACTCGCAGGAGAAGAAGAATGGCTGCTGAGAGACTGGGCTTGAATGGACGCGCCAATCGAAACCACTTCATCGGGGTTGAGATCACGGAGCGGGGATTTTCCGAAGTAAGAACCCACAACTTCGTAGATGAGAGACATTTTAGTAGGGCCGCCTACTAAAATCACGGCGTCTAGATCGGAGGGTCTAAGTCCAGCAGACCTGAGTGCTTCGTCGCAAACGGTAAAAGTTTTTTGAATGAGTTCGTTGGTCGCTTTAAAAAAGATTTCTCTCGTCAGAGTGAACTGGAGATCAATGGGTTGACCGTCTTTTTGAATCACGCCTGGAATATAAATATCTGTTTTTTCGGCATAACTTAGTTTTCGTTTGGCGCTTTCGGCGTTTGAGCGGAGGAGGGGAAGTGCTCCGGGAGTTTTTCGAAGATCAACATCCGCTTTCTTTAAAAAACTTTCGGCGCAGAGATCGATGATTCGATCGTCAAAATCATCACCGCCTAAAAAAGTATCTCCTGCCGTCGCTAAAACTTCAAAAACTTGATCCTTTAATTTGAGAATTGAAATATCAAATGTTCCACCGCCGAGATCATAAATCGCGACCGTTTCTTTTAGCCCTTTTCCAAATCCGTAAGCGAGAGCGGCAGCGGTGGGTTCGTTAATAATTCTAAGCGTATCGAGCCCGGCAATTTTACATGCGTCTTTGGTGGCTTGACGTTGATTATCGTTGAAATGTGCGGGAACTGTGACGACCGCCTGAGTAACTTCTGCGCCAAGTTTTTTTGTCGCCACTTCTTTTAAATGTTTTAAAATGAGTGCCGAAATTTCTTGCGGTGTATAAACGCCGTCTCCAATATCGACACCCACATTTTGGTCGTCCGTTTCAACTAATTTATACGGAAGAAGCACTTGAGCTTTTTTAACTTCGGGAGAAAATATTTTTCTGCCAATTAAACGTTTGATGGATGTAATGGTTCGCTTCGGGTTAGCAAACAGCTGAGCTTTGGCATCTGCTCCCACTAAAATTCTTTTTTCTTTTCCAAACGAGACGACAGAGGGCGTTAAGTGCCTTCCTTGTTCGTCACTAAGAATCTGATGTTGATTTCCTAAAAAAGAAGCAACGCTGGAATTGCTTGTGCCAAGGTCGATGCCTACAACGGGTGCCATTCTTTTAGTTTATCAAAAAAAGAGCGAACTCTTCACGAGATTCAAAATAAAAGTCAACGCTAACGCAATCCTGAAAAAAGATTTCTAAAATTTTTATCAGTTGACCCAGAGCGCGTAAGGTGGCGAATGTTGTGACGAGGTCAAATTTTTGTATGAACGATAAAAGTGTCGAGCCTGCTTTGGTGATTTTGAATCAATGGCTGGAGGAGAAGGCTCGAATAAGTGAGAAACAACACCTATTTAGAGACGCAATCTATTTTTGGAATCGACTTTTGAAGCGAATGACGCGCCAAAGCTCCGAAGGAAATATTGACGTCTCTCAACTCGCAGCTATTCACTATCGACTCGGATTGGCGCACCGCGCCTTAGATGACAATCGTAAGTCCATCTACCATTTGAAGTATTCCGTTCGACTCAACTCTTCTGAGCCTCGATATTACGAAGCTTTTGGTCGAGCGTTTTTGTCAGGAGGACACTGGCGTGTTGCGAAAGCACAGTTTGAGAAGGCCATCAAATTGGATCCTCAAAATGTAACCTACCTTCGGCAATATGCCTGGGTTTTACTCATGATGGGTAAAAAGAACGAAGCTCTGACTTTCGCGCGACGTGCTTATCAAATTCAAAGCAATAAAGATTCGCTCATGAGTTTGGTAAGAGTTTATATGGAGCTCGATATGTTCCTACAAGCTCTTCAACTTTTAAAAAAAGCAGGGAAGACTCAGCGGGTGATGCGTCTTGTTGAAGAATGCCAAAGTAAACTGGAGGCAACTGCTGAAGGCGCTGTTCTTCGCTGCTTACGAAAAGGAATGCTCTGTGATGCTAAACCTTTTTCGCTTTGGGATCTTCGTCTCGCTGAAAAACTATGGATTGAATTTTGTATGACTAAAACGGACGCTCGATTTGAACAGTCGATGCCTAATATTTGGGCGGCAGCTTTAGCCTGGGTCGTCTTATATGTAAGAACCGCCGGTGAGTCGGTCGAACTCGATCTCCTTGCAAATCGATTTGGCGCGACCTCCGTTGAGATATGGCCTCGAATTAAAAATATTCAAGAATCGCTCTCTCTTTCTATTCGCGCCCCGCAGGCGGCATAAAAATGTCAGCGACTTCCACTTCAGTGACAGCCAACGATATCGAAGAAGCTTATCAAAAGATTCAAAGTTCAGTTCGTAAGACTCCTCTCCTTCGATCAGAAAATTTTGAAAGAAGAATTGGCGCAAAATTTCCCATTTATTTCAAAGTAGAGAGTCTTCAATATACGGGTTCGTTCAAATCACGCGGAGCACTCAATAAACTTCTCTCACTTTCCGAAGCTTCAAAAAAAAAGGGAGTCATCACAGCTTCTGCCGGCAATCATGCGCAGGGAGTTGCGTATCACTCTCAAAGACTTGGAATTGATGCCAAAATTGTGATGCCGCTCGCGACGCCTCTCATCAAAATTAAATCCACTAAACAATGGGGCGCAGAAGTTATTTTGTTTGGAGAGTCGTATCAAGAAGCACATGAAAGAGCTCTCGAGATTCAGAAATCAGAAGGACGTGAGTATATTCATGCTTTTGACGATGCATTTATCATCGCTGGCCAAGGAACGATTGCAAAAGAGGTTTACGACGAGTGTAAAGAGATCGAATTATTTATTGCTCCCATGGGTGGCGGGGGACTTCTTGCCGGGTGTGGCACTTATTTTAAAGAAAAAAATTCCAAAATAAAAATGGTTGCCGTTCAAGCCGATGGCTGTTCAAATTTTCTCCCGTCTCTAAAGGCGGGAAAGCCTGTGACTCTCACGACTTCCAATACGATTGCGGAGGGTATCGCCGTCAAAAGAATGGGCGATATGACATTTGAGATTTGCCGAAAATGGATCACAGAGACGGTTTTGGTTTCTGATGAAGAGACCGCGGTAGGACTTCTCTGGCTGCTTGAGAACGAGAGACTTTTTGTCGAAGGATGTGGGGGCGCAGCGGTCGCGGCCGTCCTTAAAAAGCCCGAATTAATCACGGGTCCTACAGTGATTTTACTGAGCGGCGGAAATCTGGACGTAAATCTTTTGGCGAGAATCATCGAGCGAGGTCTTGCTCAGGCCGGACGCCTTGCAAGATTTGAACTGACGATTCCGGATGCACCCGGAACCCTCTATAAAATTTTGGGAACTATCGCTGAGGAGAGAGCCAGCATTATTCACGTGAGCCACGAGAGAATCTTCGGAAAAACCACCCTTCGCGAGGTCCAGGCGCGTTTCATTTTAGAAACCCACGGCCTGGATCACAATGAACGGGTGAAAGCGGCCCTCAAAAAACAGGGCTGGGAGATCCGATTTTTATGAATTTAAGGTATCCGAGCCGCAGAATCTCTATTTTTTGAGAGACATTTGGACCGGAATTAGCCTAATTAATTCCCTATGGCAGTAAAACTTCGTTTAACTCGAACTGGAACAAAGAAAAGACCTTTTTATCGTTTGATGGCGACCGATTCTCGTAGTCCTCAAGGGGGCAAACATTTAGAAATTCTTGGCACCTATGATCCGATGAACTTGAGCGTTCCGAAAAATTCTTCTCAAAAGGAAGATAAAGGCATCGTCAATTTCAAAACTGATCGTGTGAAATATTGGTTAAGCGTTGGAGCTGAAACTTCTCCCACGGTCAAAATTCTTTTGAAGCGTTTAAAAATCACCGAGGCAGCGTAATCCATGTTCAAGGGTTTATTTTCTTCGGGTTCTTCCGCTCCGTCTTCTGGGGGTGCTGCGAAGGAACTTGAAAGCCTTTTAGAAAAAATGATCATCGCTCTTGTCGATGAGCCAAACGATATTAAGCTTGAGCAAGTGGGCTCAACCGATGAGCTCGTTTCTTTTGAACTGCGAGTCGCAAAGAGTGATCTCGGAAAAGTAATTGGAAAAAAGGGTCGCACGGCTTCCGCCATGCGAACGATTCTCAGTGCTGCTTCTCGAAAGCACCGAGTGGGATCTGATCTTCGAATCGTAGAATAATCTAACTTCCAAAATACCCCGATTTGAACCAGAAGCAGGATTAATTTTTGTGCGAGTACACCGTAACGGAAATTATTACCATTTCTGAAGAATCCATTTGCTTTGAATCAAGGCGGGAGGGCGGCATAAGGTTGGACACCTATGCCGCCCGACCAACGCGGAGTCAAAGCAAATGGATTCTTCCCAAAGGGCGGAAGGATTTTTCGCTTGGAACTTCGTTGTCGCTCGTTACATGTGTCCAACATGCGCCTCGCTCCGGCCTCGTCCAAACGAAAACTTCTTCGGCAGAAATGGTAATAATTTCCGTTACGGTGTACTAGGTGCCTATCGATGAAGTTTTCGCTCCTGACCATTCATCCTTCGATTCTCGCCGGCATTTGCTCGGACGGCCTTTTGTCAAAAGCGCAAAAAAAAAATCTTCTCAAAATCGATATCGTGAATATTCGAGATTTTGCCGATGCTCCTCATTTCAAAGTCGATGATAAGCCTTACGGCGGCGGGCCGGGAATGGTTCTCAAATGTGAGCCGATCGCTCGCGCCGTTGAAGCGGCAAAAGCTAAAAATCCCGATTCAAAAACCAGAGTCATCGTTTTTTCTGCCAAAGGAAAAAAGTTCAATCAGACTTCCGTTCATCGGCTCTTAAAATATGAGCATTTGATTCTCATTTGCGGACGCTACGAAGGCATTGATGAGCGAATCGCAGACTATTACGCAGATGAAGAAATTCGAATCGGCGATTACGTTCTTATGGGCGGGGAAGTTGCAGCCGGGGTCGTGGTGGAAGCCGTTGGACGACAAGTGCCCGGGGTTTTGGGAAATCCCAATTCGCTCGTTGCCGAAAGTTTTTCGCAAGAAATTTTAAAAGAACATGCACAATACACCAGGCCTCCTGTTTTTGATGGTCACGAAGTTCCCGAAGTTCTCCTCGAAGGAAATCATTCTCTCATCGAAAAATGGCGAGCCGCAAAATCTTCGGAACGAAAGAAAAAGGGAACATAATGTCACTTTTTGTAGCCCTTCTTCATGCCCCTGTTATCGATCGGCACGGAATGCGAATCACCGCATCGGTCACCAATTTGGATCTCCAAGATATTGCTCGAAGTTCAAAGACCTTTGGAGCGGAGAGATACTTTGTCGTTCACCCGTCACCCGATGAGCAAGCGCTCAATCGAAGGATCGTCGGGCACTGGAAGACAGGCTACGGAAAGACAGCCCACCCCTCTCGTTCGGAAGCCTTGGATTTTTTGCAACTTTGCTCCGAATTTTCGGAAGTGGAGAGCACGGTCGAAGAGCTCTCTGGCAAGAAACCCCTTCGAATCGGAACAACCGCGAGACTACAAGGTTCCAAAATTCTCTCTATTTCTGATTGCCGCGCCAAGATAGAAACGGAGCCCGTCATTTTGGTGTTTGGGACGGGATACGGCCTTACCGAGGAATTCCTCGATAGCCTCGATTACTTACTGCCGCCGATTTCGGGCCCGACGGACTTTAACCATCTCTCGGTCAGATCGGCCGTAGCCATTTATCTCGATCGACTTCGTGGTCGGTAAAAATCTAGGCAGCCCATCGTTGACAAAGAACCGCCCATTGGCTGTTATCCGTTAAATGAAGCGCAGATTAGATCCGACAGCCTTACTCAATAAAGCGAATAAAAAACTTCACCCAAAGGAGTTCAAATTTCCCGAGTTCTCTGTCGGTGATACTATTAAAGTTCACGTAAAAGTGGCCGAAGGCGAAAAAGTTCGCGTTCAAATTTTTGAAGGTCTCGTGATTGCCAAGCGAAATGGCTCTTTAGGCGGCAGATTTGTCGTACGAAAAATTTCTTATGGCATTGGCGTAGAAAGAATTTTCCAATCGAACTCACCAGTGATCGAAAAGATCACAATTGTGGCAAAAGGTAATGTGCGTCGATCGAAGCTTTATTACTTGAGAGAACTCAGCGGTCGTTCTGCTCGTATTAAGTCGGATCAAGTATTCGGAAGTGAAACCGAAGCACCTCCGACTTCGGACGTAAGTGATGCAGCAGAAACAGCCACAGCCAAAGCCCTCCAAGCTTAAAAAAGAATCGAAGCTTCTTTGTTCTTTTCGACTTGAACTCGAGTCGGGTTATTCAAACATTGTGGGAATTGATGAAGTCGGACGAGGTTGCCTTGCAGGTCCGGTCGTTGCCGCAGGCGTAATTTTTTCTAAAGAAATTTGGTCCTCAGACGAAGAGTGGGTTTCTTTAATCAACGACTCCAAGACACTCGATCTCGAATTGAGAGAAAAATTAAACGAGACCATTTGGAAGCGAGCGATTGCCGTCGAAATTGCTTTTTGTTCCCCAGCCGAAGTGGATGAAATTAATATTCTCCAGGCGACCTTTAAGGCAGCGCGCGAAGTGATCGAGAAGATCGAAGCCAAGTTGCCGTCTCCCATCGAACTTATATTAATGGATGGTTCTCATAAAATTTCTCAGCTTTCCCGGCGTCAACATCCCATCGTCAAAGGAGATAGCGTTTCGAGATCGATTGCCGCCGCTTCGATCGTTGCCAAAGTTTATAGGGATCAGTGGATGGTAAGGCTAGGACTTGAACATCCCGGCTACGGCTTTGAGAAGCATCGCGGCTATGGAACGAAGGAGCATTTAATTGCTCTTCGAAAACTTGGACCGTCTCCCATTCACAGGCGAAGTTTTTTAAAAAAGATGGCGTCACTTGCTTATGGCCGTGAAGCAGAAGAAAGAGCGCTCTCTTATTTAAAAGAAAACGGTTTCAAAATCATCGAGCAGAATTGGAAGACAGCAGGAGCTGAAATTGATCTCATCGTCGAAAAAAAGAAGGAACTTCATTTCATTGAAGTTCGCTATCGGTCTGAAGAAGTAGATCTTCCGTTGATTTTCCCAAAATCAAAACAGGAACAATATAAAAAAGCTGTTGAACTTTATTTTTTCAAGAATTCAAAGCATCGAAAATCTAAATTTCACGTTCATTTCTTTTCAGTCAGCCCAGGAATTTTAAAACCTTACTGGGACGTCTTTAAGTTCTGAAGGATTTATGGACGAAGGTTTTTATTTAGTCGGAACGCCCATTGGAAATCTTCAGGATATGACTCTGCGAGGCCTTGAAGTTTTAAAAAATGTGGATTTAATTTACTGTGAAGACACCAGACGCAGCATTAAACTTTTAAATGCGTTTGAAATTCGAAAGCCTTTAAAGTCTTGTCCTCATTTTAAAGAAAAATCAG
>JAQBPA010000110.1 GCA_028287765.1 Bacteriovoracaceae bacterium | reverse complement strand
GCGTTTTTATTGGAAGGGGATTCTTCCGTTTTGGCTTACGCCAGATCCTTTTTTTAAAAATATTCCCCCACCCGCATGGAAAATAGTCCTTCAGGATTTAGTTCTCAAATGGTCGATCGTTTGAATTAAAAATTTTTTGAAAAAAATTAAACGAATCATAATTTATTTCGATTAATATACATTTTAATTGTTTAAATTTGAGTCATGGAAATAAATTAAAACAAAAACGTTGGCGACAGTGCAGAAATCACACCTAAAGAATAGAAATTTTCGATTTTTAACAGAATTACTCTGACCCCTAATAGTTCTAAATCCCAAATATGCGCTGCAGATAATTAATTGCTCTGACCCCTGACGAATCGATATTTCGACCATTTCTTGTTTCAAAACGAGAGGATGTTCGTTAAGGCTGTTTTCGTTGTATGAATTTTCGCTCTGCTGTTTCTGCTGTAAATAAGGCGGGATCTCTTTTGGTGTTTCCTATTAAAAATCAGAGGGAGCCGGCTTCTCTTTGGTCTGAGTTTTTTCCGAAGTCTGTTATGCGGTGGGAGTGGGATCAAGACGGAGATTCTAGGGTGGCGGATTTGTGGCATTTTCGCGAGAAATTATCGTCGTCTGGAAAGGTTGTTTATTCGAAATGGTTTCGTGGGCGTGCTACCTTATTTTCTCGCGAACTTCTTCCATCATTTCTGCAAATCCTGAATCCAGAAATTGAAGGACAGCGGTTTACATCTTTCGAACGGGGCTCGCGAGATTTTGCAAATTTTACAAGACAACTCACCTCTTTCGACCAAGCAGCTTAAAGAGCTTTCTGGCCTTCAGGGAAAATTAAACGAGTCAGATTATACCCGCCGTTTAAACGAACTCTGGAAGCGGCTCTTAATCGTAGGATGTGGAGAAGTGGATGATGGCGCATTCCCTTCACTTGCCATTGGTACGACTCAACTTTTTTTTGAGGAAGAGTGGAGCGCATTTCTGGCATTAAGTCGCACGGAGGCTTTTGAAAATCTAGCGGCAAAGCTTGGCAAAAACTCTCCCTTTTTTCGCTATCTAGTTAGTCTGACAAAAAAGTTTGACGATCTAAAGCTCGATCAGATCCAACATGCTTAATTGAAAAACTGAATGGACGATTTATTAATTGAAGAGTTCCCTCTCGGTTGATATTATTTGCATGGAGGAGAAATCATGAAATTTTTTATATTCGCTTTTGTATCAAGTGTCGTTAGTCTTTTTGCGGCAGAGCCGCACGGCGCGCCCAAAATTCCAAATCAAATGACCGAACTTTCTGCAAAACTTAAGGGAACTTGGGAGGGCGATGAAGCGAAAAAGCCAAGCGACCAAACCCTAAAAATCACTTACGAATCAACTTCTGGAGGTTCTGCCCTGGTGGAAAGGCTCTCTCCCGGAACGGATCATGAAATGATTTCCATGTATCATGCCGAAAATGGAAAGCTCGCCATCACTCACTACTGCATGCTTGGCAATCAGCCCCACCTCGTTCTTAAGAAAGTGACCAACGATCAATATACTTTTGAATTTGTTCCGACCGCCGGCATCGATTCAAAAAAGGATATGTATATGGGCAAGCTGGTTTTGACTTTTACTGGAGCGAATAAGTTGAAACAAGAGTGGACTTTATTTGAAGCCGGAAAAGCAAAAGACACGACTGTTTTTACTTTAAATAAGAAGAGCTGAAACTTAACCTCTCTTACGAGGAAGAATGAGTGAGAGCTGATCGAGCGTCTTAGCGAGACTATTTCGTTCCGTAAGATTTAATTCTGACAGCGCCTTACTTAATTGAAGCTGTATCGATTTCAAGCTTTGACGATAAAGATCAGCTCCTTTTTTGCTGAGAGCGAGATTGATTTGTCTGCGATCGTCTTTGTCAGCGATTCTCTTGATCATCCCTCTTTTAACGAGACCGTCCACCATTTTTGACATTGTCGGTTGAGCCACCCCGTGCACTTCAGCGATGCCGCCGACCGTTTTAATACCCTGAGAAATATTCGATAAAATGCGGAACTGCGGCAGAGTGATCTTTCCCTTAACGGCCAGTCGGGCCTCGGAGCGGATCTTTTGAACGATGGGAGGAATGACTTCAAGTAGGCGCTTTGCGATTGTAAGTGGTGAATTCATATAGGATTTTATATATATAGCAATGCTATATATTAGCCAATGCATATTTATTTGATTCTACATCACTTTTGATTGGCTTTGTCTCTCAACTATCCTATAACGAGAATAGGAATAAGACTCTTTAACGTTACTGTCGGAGGTAATTTATGAGTTTCAAAAGAAATTTTTTTAATTTAAATTCGGGTTTCAATTTAAATAAGGGGAGGGGATTTTTACTCTCAGGACTCGTAGCTGTTGGCCTTAGCACGCCGCAACTATCTTTTTCAGCAGGTCGCCAGGCCTCAGGCACGAGTTCGCAGCGAGCTCAGTCCGCGCCGGCGTCGATGCCTGCCGCACGGCAAAGCGCACCAGCAATCCAGCGCCAAAGCATACCAACATATCAACGACAGAGCGCGCCCTCTGTTCAAGTGAGACAGAGTGTTCCTGTGCAAAATCAGCAACAAAGAATCACCCAAACAAGAACCCCCGTGTCAGTCGCATCGACTCCAAGAAGTGCGCCGGCTTCTGGACTTCCGCAAACGTACCGCGCAACGCAGGCCAGGCCGATCCAGTCCGTTCCTTCTAACGTACAGAGATCAACACCTCTTCTTCAGTCCAGTCGCCCTAATCAAATCACAACCACTTCTGCGCAGTCGGTAAGACCGGCTTACCAGACCGTTAATAATCAACCCTCGAACGTGAATCGGCAGCCAACTCAAAATTACAACCAACCCAGAACTTCTACTCAGAGCGCTCCCGTTCGAACGGTGGGTAATCAGTCAGTGCCAACGGTTAGGAGAAATAATCCAAGTGTGGATAACAGCGTTAAAAGAAATCCAGTGAATTCTGGCGCTCCTAACGCGCCTGTCCAAAATCAAAATAATGGACAAGCTGCAGTGCGAGCGCGGACTCCATTTGTTCAACAGCATTTAGAAGTAAGTCGCGAAAGAAATATTCGTATCCAAAATAAAGTTTATATTCAAAATCAAGTCCATACCTACCAAACAGAATTCCAAGCTCAACATTTCGAGGCATTTAATTCGAGACGAAATGAAGTTCTCGCCTACGACAGAGGGCGCGTTTTGACTGGACGATATTATTGGGATCGTCATCCTGTACGCATTATTAGTGATCCACGAATTTATTTTTGGAATCCACTTTGGGCATCTTTTTTCTTTGCGACAGCCGTCGATTTAACTTTTCAGCGTGAATGCTATGGATACGATGCTCCGTCGCTCATTGCATTTCGATATCCAAGATATATTTTTCCGACGGTTGGATTCTACGAGACTGTAAACGTTGTCTCGACTTATCCCGTTCCGATTCAAAATAATTTCCAACTAGGCATGTCGCTTTTAATCAACGACCTTGCCGCAAAACTTGCCAATCTTACTGCACAGCCGATTAGCTTAAACGAGAACGACATCGTCTTCAGCGATCAGCAAATTCTTGCCGATCAGGCGATTGTTTACAGCGGTTATGTGGATTCAGGTGGTAATCGATTCAGCTTTTACGCTTTGATCGATCTACAAAATCCACAGAGCGGAAATATGATTTTTATTCCCGCACGAACTGACGGACTTTCTTCAGAGGATGATGATGTGGCGCTACTCAATCAGATCAACTCGAGAATTGAAGCTCTAGGTGGAACTGTAAATCGCGCAGAAGCTTTACCGAATTAAAAAAACAGGGGATTGAAATTGCCAGCCAAGAGGCTCTTCGATGAAAACCGAAGGGCCTCTTTTTTTTACAAAATGAACGCGACATCTTCTCCTTTGGATGCGGCGAAGATTCCCGCTTGGGATGGGATTAAACCTTATAAAAGCCTTATTGACGGCGGCCGCTCTCGTTTTCGTCTTTATTGAACTTGGCCTAGAAATTGCATTATAAGTAGAAGTCGTGTTCATAAAGTCTTGTTCACTATTTTTAGCGATCGTCTTGTTAGTGCATTCCAATGCTTTTGGAATGAAACCATCGTCTGCCGAGTGTTACGGATGGATTTCTGCGTTATCTTCAGCGCGAATTGAGCCAAAACTTGTTAAGCAATTTTTTCAGAGATTTCGCCATGGAACTTTAGAAGTTTCAGAACCTAAGGAGAATTTGAAAGAATTGACTGTATCGGCTACAAAAAATTATTCTTTATCTGCAAAACAACGGCAAATCTTGGCGGGCCGAATTTACGAGATTGAAAAACAAATCGATTTGAAAGAGCCACCTGAGGAACGAATCATTATGGGAACCGTTCTCACGGGCGCTGAAATTCCAGTGTTTTTGGATTCAGCACTTAGCGATTCATTGCAATTCCAAAATGATATCTATTTGCGTGCACACAGAATTTTTCTTTTCGTATTCTCAGGGGTATCTGCGGTCGTCCCAAGACTTCCCGAAGCCTATTTCCTACTGCCTACTCTCGGAATATTATTTGGCCATGGTTTAATAAATGGCTGGTCAGATATTTTAAGAGCTAGAGAGTCCGCGGCCAATAGAGTCCTCGCAGACAATCAAAATCTTGATTGGAAATATACATCGTTTAATTTGAAATTAGCGCACCAGACAGCTTCCGATGCGTCTGCCGGACTCTTTAGAAATAAAACAGTCAGAGCGGAGGTTGATAGACTTCTCACTCCCTTGTGGCTTAATAAATTAGAGGATCGACTCTCAGATTTGTCTCATAGCGATCAAGCGCGTCCCGTTTATGTCACCCTGGATCTCTTACATAAACGCGGTGAAACTTTGGCTTCAGACAAACTCGGCATCTTCATTCGAATTCAAGCCAAAAAACCTGAACTCCCTCTCGGTAATGGTCGCATCGAAAAATTTGTTAACGAAATAAAAGCCTCATTCATGAAGACAGTGCCGGTACGATCACCCCCTCCTCGAGGTGGAGATTAGAAATGACGGCAATTATTTTTATCGCGCTGGTCGGGCAACTTGCATCGAACGCAACAGATTCATCACGCAATCCTTTGCCCATCTATATGGATTCAAGCGGCTGTGAAGTTGTTATTCCTGCCGATCGTTCCGAGGGACCTTTCATTGAAAAGGAATATTATGGAGATGTCGGAAAATCTGAACGTCGCTTTTTTAAAGTTTTTCAAATGAACCCAACTGCAAAAGATAAACGTCGGTTTGATTCCGGAAGATCGCTGTTTGTTTATGAATACGTCTACGATTATAAAATTGCCGCTTATATACAAATCGGTCTCTATGAATTCAAATCAGGTTTTCAGGTGGAATCGCTGAATGAAAACCCAGCGGAAAAGGCGAAGCGTATCGAAAGTAAAATCCTTGCATTAAAATTAAAAAAGCGGAAAACGGAAGAAACACTTTATGGTTTATCAAAAGACGCCGCCGTCGCCCGTTTCCAAAAACCCCTCGAGCTGCGGGTTCAAAAGCTAGAAAATTCTCTCGACGAAATTATAAAGGAGCAATTTGATTCGGAGTTCGAGTCTTTTTATTCGCGAAAAGATGGGTTTCACTTCAACGGCGATTTTGTGTTTCCTTCACTCTCTTCTGGCGAGAAGCTTAAAACGAAGGAGGAGACGACTCAAATTCTTGAAGCAAAACGGATCGCAGAGCTTACAAACGAAAAATCCAGTGATGATTTTTTGGGGATCGATTCGTTTTTCAGCCTCGATTTTGAAAAAGCTCCGGATTCTCAGACTGAAAACCCCTTGGTTTTGATAAATGACCTTCCTAAGTAGGAAAGCGCAATTCAGAGCATAGCCGATCGTCGATTAAAAGAATTTTTCTGGCGCAGAGGGTGGCCCGCCCTTATTCTAGTGCCTTAAAATGAAAATAAAAAAAGTATTTGTTATCTCGGCAGTAAGTCTCATTCTTGTTTTGGGGATCGCCTATTTTTCTATTCTTTATTTGCAATCTTCCTATTTAAAAACGCAAATTATTCCAAAGACGATTTCGTATATCGAAGCAAATTATCCCGTGAAGCTTTCGATCGGAAATATTCGCGTAAAATTTTTTGAAGGACTTTTGATTGAAAACCTCAAAGCCGACGCCGAGTCGAACGGACTAAAGTTCGGAATTTCGGTGGAGCGAGTTCAAGTCCGCTACAGTCTTCTTTCGCTTTTGGGAAGACGTCTTAAAATTAACTTAGTTTCGGTCACAAATCTGATAGCAAATGCGAAAGGAGAACTGCAAACAGAACCTTCGCCACCTGCTGCGGTTTCGCCCATTCAATCCTTAAAAAACTTATCCACCACTCTTCGCCAGCTCCCCTTTGAAATAGATCTCTCGACAATTCGTATTGAGCCCATCGCACTTGATTTGGATTTAAAAAAAGCTGCACAAAGTTTTAAGATAAAACTCAATCAAATGACTTTTGATGGGGGAGCTTCGGTTGATCGAAACGGTATCGAACTTCGGCTGAATACAAATATTCCGAAAGATCAAAGCTCTGTTCATCTGTCTCTTTCTTCCGGTGTGCCGCCCGTTAGTTTTGTGCCAGGCGTAGATTTTAAATCCGACATTCGATTGCTCCGAGACGAAAATTCTGAAATCGGATGGACTTTAAAAATTAAAAAATTTGGAGCAAACCTCGCGCTTGAAAAACTAATCGCCGCTAAATTTACTCACCCAGTGAGTTTGAATGCTTCGCTCGAAGCAGAGTATTTTGATCGAAACGGAAGGGTAAGCGGGGAATTCGATTTTAACGGCAAGCCCATTTGTCAACAAAGAGCCGATTGGACGGGCGGCAAATCAGGATTTGATTTTAAAACGAGTGGCGCTGTCTCGGCGAGCAGGGAGCTTGCTGAAAGTATTCCTGCGGCAGAGATGCTTCGAAAGACTGGGGATCTCGCATTAAAAAATTCTTTTAATCTTAAGCTGAATAAAAATTTAGATGAATTGATTATGGATATTCTGACTTCACGCGAGAGTTTTCCGATCCAAACATCATTTTCTTTTGAAATCACTCCTGACGTAAAAATAGAAAAACTTCAGATCGATAAAAACCTTTCGGGAATGGGCTTGATCAATTTAACATCGAAGGCATTAGCGACCTATTCGACCGAAGTGAACTTACCGGCTATTAAGTTCGATCAGATTAATTTTGGCGGCGCCAAATTAATCAATGAAGGTCATATCGATTTTGGAGATTCACTCAATATTGAACACAAGATCCAATTTGTTTTGGCGAACTTAACGACAGGTTATGAAAGCCAACTGCCAGTTCCGCTTTTTGAAACTGGAGCGAATCTTCTGGGGGAAATTGCTTATTCAAATCAAAATGGTCTGAAGATTCGAAAGTTCTCATTTTTTAATACTTCCAAAAATATTTCATTTGAAGTTTCAGGTGCAACGAGTCCCGGGATGAAGAATATTAATTTAGAAGGAGATGTTCGCCTTTCAGGAGGAGGCAAAGGCGCTCAATCAAGTGGAGAAATCTCGCTTCCTTGGAAATTTATCCGCACGGCTGGAGGCACACTCAATTTTCAGAGCCAGTTCAAAAGCCACGATTTTTCGATCACAGGCCCCGATTTTTCAATTAAGAAATTAACTTCCAGCATTCCCATCGGAGTCGAACTGAATTGGAAAGGCGGAAAGGATATTTCACTTTCGTATGTCCTCACTCGAAATCCATTTGAGAGAGTGGACTATGCTGACATACGACCTTACGTTTCTGATTCACATACGAATTTAAAAATCGAGAGTCTCCGGTTTAAAAACTACGAAGTGGGCCCGCTCTATGCCAACGCTTCGATTCATCAAAATCTTTTGGTCGCCGAAGAATATCAGATGAACTTGTTCGATGGCGCAGTGACGGGACATTTATTTCTTGATCTCGGAGATAAAAGTAAGAGAGTCGGCTTTCTCGGCAGACTTGTCGGACTTGATCCCAAAGCAATTCAAGGAAAAAAACCTGAGCCGAGCGATAAACGACTGAGCTCACGTGTGGCTGTGATTTGCGATTTTGAAAAATCGATGGCCGAGGGTCGTCTTGATATCACTGAAATTGGTGGGCCCCAGTTGATTGAACTTATCAATGTGTTAGATCCAGAGTTTAAAGATAGCAAACTCAACTTAGCGCGAAGCCTTCTCAAAGTAGCGCATCCGAAATATGTTGGCATCCAGATGTCTCAAGGATTTATGGATCTGGGTGTGGATATGGGAGGACTGATTTCACTCTCCGACCTTGGTGTTCGTGGCGTTCCGCTCACTCCCGTTCTTTCGATTGTCAAAGCGACAGTTTTAGAAAAATTACAGGCCAAAAAAATTCAGAAAGGAAATCCCTGATGAAGTTCGTTCTTTTTATTATGTTAGTCCTATTGAGTTCGTGTGCTCCGAAACTTTACGTCATTGATCGGCAGACCGTTATTGAGACGGAGGCGACTGGCGATTTTCCCAATCTTCAAAAGTCCTTTGAAAAACGTGCGGAAAACTTCGGCCCAAAAATGGTGGACCGTTCTCGACTCAAACAAAAGGAAGTACCTCAGCGAGCCTATAATATTTTGAACGGAGAACTTACGAGTGAAACCGCTAAAAAGTAATTTTATAAGTCATCTGCTTACGATCAGTCTCGGCATGCAGATCTATTTGTTCTCGAGCTCCTTGGCAGACGCTGCTGATCAGAAGACCTACGCAGAAAAAACGCTCCTCCAAAAAAATGAACTCATTATTCCTCAGCGAATGACGGTCGGACCAAACGACAATTTTCAAACTGCGGTTTCAAGCGATAGTAAAAGCATTTTTTTTACAGGAAGCACTCATCTGGCTGAAAGAATTTTTATTCAGGATATACGCTCTGGCTTTTCTCGATCTTTTATCGACGATAAAACGGATTCAAAGGACCCAAGCTTAAGCCCGGACGGAAAAACATTGGCTTATACGAGTTTTCGCCACGACGCCCGAGGAGATATTTGCATTCAGAGTCTATCGGACAAAAAAGAGAAATGTATTACCGGTAAAGACTCAGAAGACCGGTCACCTTTTTGGATCGGATCTCAAAAAATTGGATTTTTAACACGAAGGTGGATCGAAGAGCCTTATTCGATTGGAGTTCTTTCGCTCGATCATCTCGATCAAAAACCCAAAATTTTATTTTTGGGCGATATTGCAGATCCAGTTTGTTCCAAAGAAGTGAACGGATCTCGCTGGCTCGCATATACAAAAATCATCAACGGTCGCACAACGATAGAAGTCCGCTCGATTTCAGAAGCAAAAGACGAGATCACCACGTCGGAGCGCATTTCTTTTTCTGTAGATCTGCCCGGGCTTTCAAGTTTTCCGCAGTTCGACTCTGATGGTGAATATCTTTATTTTGGACAATATACGTCGGATACGAACCGAGATTTTCAGGTGGATGGCCGCGACAAAAGTGCGCTTTATCGAATTCGGCTGAAAGATATTTTAAATAAGGCCGAAGGTTTTCCCGAGCCGCTCAGTTCAATTGAATATAATTGCAATTATCCATCACCTCACCCGTCCGGCCTGTTTGTAACTTGTGCAAGCCCGGATCTTACGGGAGATGGTTCTCTCGATATCTATCGCCTTCCCCTTTCGGGAATGATCCCGGAGAGTTGGAACGAGAAAAAAATTCTTCGCGGAATTGAGACCGCTCGTTCATACAGTGATCGCATTCTCCTCTACTACTCATTGATGTCAAAGTTTCCACAGTATCGAAAAAATGAGACCTTAGAAAAAGTTTTGAGCAATTATATTATAGACGGCCAACTTGCCTCCGCTATTTTTTATGCTCAAAAGCTTGAGTCAAAAAAAGCCGAAGGTAATTACTATAAACTTCTCGAAATACTTTTGACGGCAGAACTCAAAGCCAAGCAAGAAAGAGATGGAAGCCTCTCCTCAACTTTTCGCTCATTTATTGATGAAGAATTAAAAAAAGTGAATGCTCTCCACTCGTCTGAACCAGCATGGAATTCCATCGTTTCTGCACGTCTTTTATTACTCGCGGGAAGGAATGCAGACGCCAACCACGCGATCGCGACGAATAAAGCTCAAACGATAAAAAGTCCGCTCGTTCTTTATTATTATTCACAAGTTTTGAGGAGCTTAGGAAAAGAGACGGAACTAAGTCTTTTAGAAAGTCTCGCCCAGTCAGATTTATTCACTGAAAGTGCACAAGTTTATTATTCATACGAATTTTTAAGGCAGATCGATGCTGTTTACCAAAAAAAGGATGAAGCAGGTCGTCTGCGTTATTTAAACGAAACTAAGAATAAGCTTACGAAAAAGAATTCATCTTTAGCTCATTTAATTGATCTCGATCTTGAACTTGCTGGATTTAAAAGTGACGATATTAAAAACGAGTCGAATCAAAAAGTTTATGCAGAACTTTTGAAAAATATTTCGGAAGAAAAGCCCCACTATTTTCTTTACCGAGCCATGCTTGTTCGATCGGTTCTTACGTTCAGTAAAAAAAGCTTTTGGAATTATATGTATTTTATTTCGAGCACTTGGCTAAACGTCGCGAGTACAGAATATTCAGAATATTCCTCTGCCAGACGACAATTTTTATCGATCGGTCTTGAGAAGGCGTACGGACGATGGGGAGCCAAAGAATACAGCTATGCTGGCGATCAGTTCTCAATCACTTCTCGTCTGACGGATGATCTCGAAGCCCATCATGGATTTATTCGGTCGCGGCTCATAGAAAACAAAAAAAAAGATATCGATGATATGTATAAGAGTCTCAAAAAAGACGGCTATATTGGAGAAAATTTAATTTACGTATCGGCTCTTCTTACTATCTTTGATTATCAAGGAGCTCATCCAAATGAGATAGATGAAAAACTTTTTAAATCCAATTTAGAGAGTCTAGAGAAAATGTCGGTGGTGAGCTTTAACCCAGCCCTTCGATTTTATTTGATGGGTTATTTAAGTCACAAACTATTCGAAGCAAAAATACGAGCCGGCGATCAAGATTCTGAAAATTTTGAAAAGTCGGAGAGGTATTATATGCTCGCTCTCGATCTTTCTCGCGACAATGAACGGGTGGTCTCTAATTTACTTTTTAATTTAGCGATGCTTCATCAGTTGGCAGAAAATCACGGGCAATCGCTCACGTTTTTTGAACTCAGAAAAACGAATATCTTTGAAGATTTGGAAGAGAAGGCTGCTTTCAATTGGTATTACGGAAAATCTTTCTTTTACAATCTTCAGCCGGCGAACGCACTCGCTGTGACGGAAGCTTTTTTGAAAGAAAAGGAAGTGGAAAAAAAATATCCAGAATTTTATGAAAAAGCCGCGTTTTACGCGGCTCAAGCAAATGATTTTCAGAAATCGAAAAAGTATTACGAAACTTTTTTTCAACTGGAGCCTCACAGCCTTTCGGACCGAATGGCACCTGATTGGATCCGAATTCAAATGGGTTACGGATATGCACTTTTTAAACTTAAACGTTCTAACGAGGCGCGCTCAGTTTTTGAGAAAATCATGGAACTCAACTCCCTTTCTAATTCTGAGAAGCAGGTCGGAAAATTTCTTCCGCTGGTTCAATATCAACTTTTGGCGCTCGGATTTTTAGCGCAGCTCGAGACGAACAAAACAGAGAAAATCCATTTGCTCTCTCGCCGGTTTGATCTTTATAAAAAACAGGGCGGAAATTTAGATCAGATTCTTATCAAAAAAGAGGACTGGCTTAAAACGCTTCTCACCATTCAGAATCAGATTGCAGAGACCGAACTTGATTTAAATAATTCGAATAAAGCGATGGAGGAACTTTCGAATTCTCTATCCATTGTTTCGGACTTGCGAACGACGACGGGCAATTCACTTGATCGAGTGGATGTGATGTCGCTCACCAACTATTTTGCCGCTGCGGTTGCTTTAAAAGAAAGGGATCCGTCTTTTCGGTCGAAAGATCTAGGAAAGGCTTTGGAGCTCGGAAGTACAACACATTTAGCCCTTCAGCCGTTTCCAGAACTCAAATCGGCGCCAGAATATGATGCCTTTGAAAAATATTTTCTGAAGATAAAAAGTAGCCAGAAGTAATTTTTTACTGGCTTTGAGCGCCTGCGTTTATCCAAGTTTGTAGAGCAGATTGTACATCGCTACTGACGGCTTGGGGCATATCACTAAATCGAGTAGGTGAGCAGCCGCCATGGGCAGCTGCGAAAGTTGCGCGATCAGCGTCCGAGCCGGCCATCGCCGCCACTAAACTATTTGCATAATCGCCAGCCTTTACCATGGGAATATTTGAGCAGGCGGGATTTTTTAAATTTTTAATCGTTCCAGAAGTGAGCACGGTATAAGCGGTCGCTTGATCCACATTTAAATCGAACTGAACAAAGCTATAAACATCGGTGCCAGACCTGTGGCAGGTGGCGTTACCGCAACCGCTAAAAAAATTAGTATTTAGGCTAGGAAAGTTTGGCTGAACGGTTTTGTCACCACCGCAACTACTAATGAAGACAAGAAAAGTGAGAAGACCGACAAGTTTGATCAAAGAAATTTTATTCATATCTA
>JAQBPA010000081.1 GCA_028287765.1 Bacteriovoracaceae bacterium | reverse complement strand
CGCCTGAAATATTAACGGTGCCGATATTATTTAATTTCACGGCGCCATTTGGAGCGTAAAGAGTTCCCTTGATGGCAAGGCTCGAGATATTATTTGTGTCAATACCACCCGACCCTAATGCATAGATAAAAAATTGCGCGCCAGAAGTTCCCACCGAAGAGACATTGTTAAGGTGAACGGCACCTGCCGCCACGAGCGCTCCACTTCCTGAAATGCTACTTCCATTATTAATATGAATATCGCCGGTCGCAAAAATCGTTCCACTCAAAGTGACCGAGCCGTTGACATCATAGTCGCCGGTAACGATCGTAATCGGAAGAACGTAATTCGGATCCAATGAACCTACCGGCGCTGATGTTTGTCCGAGTAGTAGTGGACTGATCGAGTTGACGACTGTGGTTCCACCGGTGCTAAAACCTTTTGATACAGTCACGCCTGATAGCGAATGGATAACTCCTGTTACCGATCCAGAAAGATTATTAAATTTTATATTTCCACTGCAGACGACGCTGCCGATAATAGAAAGCGAGCTGATATTATTGAACGTACAGGTTGATATTTCGGATCGAACATTTCCCCCAATGGAGACCTGCGTAAGATTATTCAGTGTTACGTCTCCATTTGAAGAATAAAGAGAATATCCCGAGGGATCCAGAGGTGCAGCATCGACAGAATAATAGTCGTGTCCAAGTGCTGCGATTGTGAAGACAGATAAAAGCGTTCGAATTTGAATCTGGAACATTAAAAACTCCCTTCAATGGATTGCCGTTCGCTAACTCATCCCTAATTTGATGTTGCGTACTTTGATCATCTTCAGGTCACTCGCTTTTTTTGTAAAGACCGCCAAAAACCACACTCATTGTAGTTTTTGCAGAGTTGAAAATGTCTGCAAATATTGTTTCAAGACAATATTTTGTCACGGCTTCTCGCGCGGCTTTTGTTCTGTACAATAAAACTATAACAAGAGGAGGCAGCCATTCATGAGTTCCAAGAAATTTTTTAAGTTTTCGATTCTCAGTCTTTTTATATATCCAACTTTCGTTTTGTCACAGACCGTCGATATCTCTGACGTGCCGTGCATGCAGCGAGGATTTTCATACTGCCAACTTCCAAATTTAGGGGACAATTGTAGCGTAGGAACGTGTAGCTCCTCTCTATCATCCAGCGGAAATTGTACAATCGAAGCCATCTATACTGACGATCATTCTGCAATCGCATCGTGCAGAGTGTGTTCATCAGAAACGATCTCTTCCGACTCGTGTACGGGACTCGGCGGAACAGTTAAATCATCCAGCTAAAAATCGGAGATCGTTTCGGTTTTGAAGAGTTTCGAGGAAGGGTCGCTGCCCACGTGCAAAAAATTTCTCTCAGTCTTTCATAAGGGATCTGACGGGCAGAGAAGTCGCAGCCACCATGCATAATGCGAAAAATGATTATATAAGCTAATGATTTTGCTCGCGTAATTCTCCAAAGAATTTCCAATAGTTGGCATGGATTTTGCTGATTATTAGATAATGGCGAGATTTAGAAAACTATTTTTTTATTCCTTCTTTGTCTTTGCCGTATTTTTTTCCTCTCGAGCTTTCGCAACCATTCAATTCTATAAGGGTCAAACTTACTACGAGATACTTGGAGTTCATGAAAAAGCTGATAAGGATGAAATTAGAAAAGCCTATCGATCCCTAGCCAAATACCACCCTGATGTTAATCCAGGAGATCCTGACGCTGCGGCGAAATTTGCTGATGTGGCCGAGGCTTACGATGTCTTATCGGATGATTCTAAGAGGGAGAAATACGATCTTTTATCAAAATCACAGCAAAAGAATCCGGAAACCGTTTCGGGTTTTTACGATCAGCGAGGGCGACCAGACTTTGGTTGGCAAGAACCCCCGATACCACCTGATCCGTGGGCTAGCCCCTATTATATAATTCCAGCGTATTTCTCAAAGAAAATTGACGAAGCCTCGAAGCGAGCGCACAAAACACATCAGGCTTTTTTGAATGGTGCTCTGGAACTCGTTGCTCATGATCTTGATGAAGCGAAGGTTTCACAAGAAATCCGAAGTTCTTTCATTTCAGACATTGTTGGAGTGCTTCAAGAGTTCGATACTTTTTATTTTGAAACCAATCCGTCCACAGACGAATTGAATTTTCGATCTCAAATAACGGGTGAATCTGTTGAGAGCATCGGAAAACCGAAAAAAGAAATGCAAAGACGTGAGAGCCGTTCAATAGACCCAGAGGAACTGAGACGAGCTTCTTCTGTTTTTAGAGATGAAAGGGAATCTCCTCGTGAACGCCTTAGAGCTCTCAATCATTTTCATTTTATTGGGGGGGCTATTTCAGCTGAGGATATTGAAAAAGGCGCAGATCTAATAAATGGCTTGTTGGGAGGGCGAGTGCGAGCAAGCGTTTTTAGGATCGTGGATCGCATGATGTTGTGGCATTTGGATGCGAATGTTATTTCTGCTCTTGAATTGGTTGCTAATTCGGCCCCTAAAACCAGATTTTACGATCGAATTGTCATCAAGGGTTTGCGCTACGGAATAACTGAGGCACTAACGTACGCAAACAGACACGGGGTGGACACCGATGAATTAGCGAATGCGATTATCAACTCTATCGAAAGTTCTCAGTATCTCGGAAAAAATACATACGTTCGAGATCTGGCCGAAAATTATTCTAAGATGAATCCCAAAATACGGACGTATATTTATGACAACCTGAAGCAAGACAAAGGCGCCAACATTCTTGCTGAATCGAAATTCCTTTCTGCAAGCATTCTCGCCGATACGCTATTTAAGGCGGGCGACCGTTCCTCTGAGCTTAAGATTAAACTTCAAAAACTTTTTCATGAATCAAAGGAGCGTGATGAAAAACCTGTTCGATTTGCTGCAATTTTGCTTGGTATGGGACTTGATCAAAATAAGTATGCAAAAGTTTTAGAAAACGCGGCTTATCGAAAGGAAGTCGGCGGAAATATTTTCGGTACTTCTTATGACGATGTTCTTGAGGCAGCCGAAGCACTCATTAAATCAAAGAATGTTCGGGAGCCGAGCTCGCTATTGGATAATTTAAAGTTGCTTAGAGCAATGCCTAGAATGCGAACTCGAGCTGACGAGCTCGCGATGCGATTCAATGTGCTAAGGGCCACCGGACAAATTGTATCTCGTCCTTGGGCGGCGGACTCCGCCCCGTCTGAGAAAAAAAGTTTACAAGCACTTACCAGGAGATGTCTTTCATTTCGCGGCGGGAGTACTCCGTCTAAATTGGAGCATTAAAATATATGGCAATTCGTTTTTCACCATTTAAGCTTTTCTTTTATTTACCCTTCGCAAGAACCCCGAAACAAATGGATAATCTTAAATCAGTTTTGAGGAAATGGTCGCAGGAACTTAATGATAAGAATTTTGATCCCTCAAATTTTTTTGGTCCTTAAATACGTGTACACTCGGAGACTCTCGACTACCCGTCAGCTGCAGTCATGAGAGGTAGAACCCTTGTCTAATCGTTGCAGCCAGAGGGGTTGCCGCACCGATCGTAATTTCCGCTGTCTTGGCATTCCTTTGTGAGACCACCATAAGCAGACGTTTTGGAGGTGGAATTATAAATGGTCTCCTCAGAAACCCCACCACAAGCGACATTCCCGAACGTATAATTTTGTATGCAATCTTTAGAAGCCCCGCCGCAGGTTACATTGCCTTTTGAATAGTTTTGAATGCAATCCTTGGCTTGTCCGCCGCAAGCGACTTTACCCGAAGAATAATTTTGGATGCATTCTTTTGATTGTCCACCGCAAGCGACTTCGCCAGATGAATAGTTCTGAATGCAATCGGTGTCCCGGCAATAACAGCGGACTTGTCCCGTCACAAAATCTTGGGTGCAAGAAAAAATTTCTGAATTAAAAAAGTTCAGTGAAATAAAAAATGCTAATAAATAAATTCGCGACATGCGGATCTCCTTAATAAATGATGCTCAACTTGCTACAGCCCGGCACTATAGCGAAATTCGTACTGATTTGGAAGAACTCCGAACTGTCCGCTTGGCGTGGTGGCGGAAGTAATTGAAATCACACACTTGATACTGGAAAATAAATCCGTGCCCACCTGGAAGAATTCTGAACCGCGTGTTTGAATTGGGCGGTGTGAAGTTGTTGAAATGACTTGGTTCGAGAATTCTGGCTGGGACGCCCAGAAGGAAATATTCGAATTTATCGGTAAACATCCTTCCGATGTCCGACTCTTACGATCAATATTAAAACTTGGTTCTTATAAATTTCATAAATGATACGATAATCACTTACCCGCATTCGAAATATATCTCGCGAACCGCCACCCTCCATCTTTCGAA
>JAQBPA010000072.1 GCA_028287765.1 Bacteriovoracaceae bacterium | reverse complement strand
GCTTTTTTTTCTACGGCTTTCATATACCCTTACGGTATACGATTGTATACCTCAAGTCAACGCTCTCTAGAAGGCGTTTAGGCCCGTAATTTTTTCGCCGATGATGAGTTTATGCACATCGTAAGTGCCTTCATACGTATTCACACTCTCGAGATTACAGCTGTGGCGCATACACTGATATTCATCACTAATTCCGCTCGCGCCCAAAATATCTCGAGCGACGCGAGCGATTTCGAGAGCCATTTGAACATTGTTCATTTTGCCCATCGAAATTTGATGAGGTCTGATTTTTCCGGATTGTTTTAATTGCCCGAGTCTGAGAGCAAGAAGTTGGCCTTTGGTAATTTCGGTGATCATCCAAACTAATTTCGATTGAACGAGTTGCTTTTGTGCGAGTGGAGTACCGAACACTTCGCGCTCCTTCGCATAGTTGAGTGCTTCGTGATAACACGCCATCGCAGCTCCGAGCGCGCCCCAGGCGATTCCATATCGAGCAGAACTCAAGCACATCAGCGCTGCTTTTAATCCACGCGCATTCTTTAAAATATTTTCTTCGGGAATTTCGCAATGATCCATGACAAACTCCCCCGTCACCGAACATCGAAGAGAAAGTTTTCCACCAATTTCTTTTGGCAAATAACCTGGAGTATTTTTGGGAATGAGAAAACCTTGAATGTCGCCATCGTATTTTGCCCAAACGATAGAAATGTCCGCGACACTTGCATTGGTGATCCAACGTTTCGTACCGTTTAAAATAAAACTTTTTCCCTTTTTGACAGCGGTTGAAAGCATGCCAGAAGGATTGCTGCCAAAGTCGGGCTCCGTAAGGCCAAAGCAGCCAATTTTTTCGCCCTTCGCCATGGGCGGAAGCCACTTCTTTTTTTGCTCTTCCGTTCCAAATGAATAAATCGGATACATGCAAAGAGATGTTTGAACCGAAGCAAGAGACCTGAGTCCGCTATCGCCGCGCTCAAGCTCCATCATGATGAGTCCGTATTCAATATCATTGAGCCCTGCGCAGTCATATCCCTGAAGGTTGCAGCCCAGAAGCCCCATGGCTCCGATTTCTGGAACTAAATTAAAAGGAAAAGTTCCGGCTTGATAATGTTCTGCCACCACAGGAAGAAACTTATCGCTCACAAAAGTTCTTACGCTTTGTCTAATCTGCTTTTCTTGATCCGATAGTAGTTCATCTAAATTCAAAAAATCGACGCCGTCGTAGGGTTGCATCCAATTACTCTTCCTTTCCGTCTTCAGGAATTTCCGTAATTTTCACGCGTTCGATCTCGCCGTCTTTAACAGACGAAATCGAAAACACATAATTTTTCCAAATCACAACCGTCTTTGCTGTCAGCTGTTGATGACTCGAATAGTGCATCAGAAATCCATTCACCGTCGAATAAGATTCCGTCGGTTCGATCTCCACACCATATTTTGATTTCAAATCCAGAAGAAGCTCAGAACCCTCGACTTCAACGCCAGCAGAATAGAGATCCACTACGGGTTTACCGGCGTGATCGTCATGTTCGTCTTCAATTTCTCCAAAAACTTCTTCTAGAATATCTTCCAGAGTCACCAGCCCCACAACATTTCCCCACTCATCTTTTACGATCGCGAGATGAATTCGATTCGTCTTCATTTCATTAAGGACTCGTGAAATCATCGAATGATCCGAAACGAAGAAAGCTCTTCTTAAGCAGGTTCTAAGTGAAAAATGCTCAACCGCTGTAGGTGCACCTTGTGAGAAGGCGTAACTTCTCAAAATGGCAAAGAGATCTCGAGCGTGAAAAAAACCTACGATCCGATCCAGGTTTTGATTAAAAACAGGATAGCGAGAATGGTTTTCTTGGCGAACAAAATCTAAAACTTCTAACAAATTTGTGTCTACGGAAATGGCCGAAATTTTATCGCGCGGAATCATGATGTCTTTCACTCTTCGTTTCGAAAACTGAAAGATCGATGAAAGAATTTTTGATTTATCTGTTTCGATCGTTCCCTGTCGCCCTGCAAGCGAGACCATATATTCAATATCGGCGTGAGTGACGAGCCGCTTATCTCGAATCGTAATGCCGAGTGCCCTCACCATTAGCGAGACAATCGAAATAAAAACATACGTGAGAGGATAGATGATCACATCAAAAGCGAGCAAAAACCGGCAAGCAATCGGTGCAACACGTTCAGCATGAGCACGAGCGACCGTCTTGGGTGCAATTTCTCCAAAGACAAGAATCAGTGCCGTCAAAAGAATCGACGTCAAGGTCACCGATAAATTTTGAAAACGCTGATGAATCCAGTTCGTGGCAAGTACTGCGGCCATGGTATTGGATGCCGTACTACCGACAAGAATACTTGTGAGAAGTCGTCTCGGTTGGTGAATCCAATTTTTAATCGACGCATTAAAAAATCCTGACTCGCTAGCTAATTTTTCTGCCTGAACTTGAGAAAGGGCCGTGAGAGCCGTTTCGGTCAAAGAAAAAAAAGAGGTTGCAAGAAAACAAATCCCTATTGCGATCGGATAATAAAAGTCGGGATCCATAAATGAATTTAAAGGAGTGCTTGAAGAATGGAAAAAAATGTTTTCATTGAAACGCCAAGGTAAAACGTATCCCTTTGCATAGGGAATGGTCAAATAAGCGCTTGAAGTCTCTCGCTCAATAATTCAATCTAACGCGAGAAATGGGGATAAAGGCAAATTCATGAATATAATGGCTCTTAAGGATTTGAGTTACGTAGTTTTTGACTTAGAAACAACCGGTCTCTACCCAGACCAAGGTGATGAAATCATCGAAATCGGTGCCATTCATGTCGAAGGTATGCAGTGCGTCGAGAAGACCTTCCATAGCCTTGTAAACCCCGGAAAGCCCATTCCACCTTCAGCTACGGCTATTCACGGCATTAAAGATAAAGATGTCGCCGATGCGCCTACAATTCATACCGTCATCCCTCAGTTTCTACAGTTCGCCGGAAATAGGATCTGGGTCGCGCAAAATGCCCGCTTCGATCTCGGCTTTATCGTGAACAAGCTTAAGCAGCTTCAAATGCCGCTTAAACAAACCGTTGTTGTCGATACCATCGGCCTCTCCAAAATGATCTTTCAATATGAGACGTCTCATAACTTAGATAAAATCATGTCGCGCCTTGGGATTGCCAAAACAGGCGATCGGCACCGATCGATCGACGATAGCCGCTATACAGCTCTCGCCCTGATTGAGTTTATTAAGATGTTAGAGAAGCAACAAATTAGCGGCCTTCCTCAAATTGAAAGCGCCTTTATTCGAGCCGAGACTTTGGTAAAAACTGAAAAACCTAAGACTCGGAGTCTTTTTAATTAGCAGAATAAATGACCTTGCCGCCAATTAAAACCCTTGGCAGCGTCGTAGATATGAAAAAATTAATCGTTTTTATTCCCGCGCTTTTTATATTTTTTATTAGTGCCAAAAGTTACGCACTTTCTCAAAAGGACATGATCGGAAGTTGGGAGCTTCTCACGTACGAAAAACAGGACGACAAAGGAAATTGGAAACCACGTTGCTCTTCTCCCGACGGAATGATCACTTACACTCGCGAGAGTACAATGGCTGTTGGAATCAATTGTATGAAAGCGGGCAGTTCCTCTGAGAGAAGCGATGATCCAGATGAAATGGTTTTTTATTCTGGCCAGTACTCCACCAAAGAAAATAAAGTTATTCACCATGTTTTAAATTCTTCAAAACTTGACTGGATTGGAAAAGATTTAGAACGAGAAGTGAGCCGAAATGGAAATAAAATTACACTTACCGGAAAAGGAAAAGCGGGAATTGTCCGCCTAAGTTGGCAAAAAATTAAAAACTAAAATTACTTTCTTAGGGGAGCCGCGAGCGGCGGCTGAGAGGCTCGAATGTCGAGCGACCCTATCACTTGATCCAGATCATACTGGCGAAAGGAAAGAAATGTCTCATCTCGAAAAAATATTTATCTCCGTTTTCTTTTTTTCAAATTCCTTATACGCGGTCGACGTGACGGAGATCTATCGATTGGAAGATGCGTTTCATTCGATCGACTCTCAAACGCTCATCGTTTCCGATTTAGATGAAACGCTGATCGAGCCGGTTGAAGATTTTGGTCATTCACCTTGGTATAAATATCTTTCAAAGAAACTTATCGCTGAAGGCTATGATAAAAAAAGTGCACTCAATCTTCTCAATCATGTTTGGAGTCGGCTCCAATTTGATATCGACGTCAATCCGATTGAACCCGAAGCTCCTCGCCTTTTAAAAAAGGTCGAAAAAAAAGCGTACAGAATTTTAGGCCTTACAGCGCGTGCTCTCTGGATATCGGAGAGAACCGAACAGCAACTTCGAAAAGCTAAATTAAAATGGAAGCCTTTTTTGAGAACGCAAAATGCCTGGAATCATCATTTAAATGAGGCTGTCGGCCTGAGAGGTGGGATTCTCTTTGCAGGAAATGAGAGTAAGGGCGAAGTCCTTGTAAAATTTTTATCCGATCAAAAATTTAAGCCCGGTCAGATCATTTTTGTCGATGACCTTTGGAAACATACCCTCAGTGTCCGAGATGCGCTCGATTCCGTTGGAATTAAAAATCAGTGTTTTAAATACTTAGGAAGTGAAGAACGATTAAAAAATTTCTCGCCTGCCCTGGCTGAAGCACAACTTGAGAAATATCGCTGCAGTCATATCCTTCGAGAATTGAAATAAAAGATTTCTAGGCCTGATCCCAAAAAACATCCTGAACACCGGCACGATGGTTCGCGACTCTCGCCATGACAAAAAGTAAATCTGAAAGACGATTCAAATAAACAATCACTTCATGATTTACTTTTTCTTGCTCCGAAT
This sequence comes from Bacteriovoracaceae bacterium, assembly GCA_028287765.1. Classification (GTDB taxonomy): domain Bacteria; phylum Bdellovibrionota; class UBA2394; order UBA2394; family UBA2394; genus JAQBPA01. The sequence goes on along the minus strand of JAQBPA010000072.1, from coordinate 34,652 downwards.
GACGATAAACAGATCGCTCTGCTCTTCTGCAAACCGTTCGCGCAATATGCAATTGCGACGAGAGAGCTGTACCGCCAGCCAAAATAAATCGGGTAAGTGGACTCAATTCTATTTCAAACTTATCGATCAATTTTTCTAAATGAGTCGCACGATTGGGCCCCACTCTAGAAATTTTTCCGTTAGAATCTATCGGTGTCGCAAGATCCGCGCACACCGTATGAAGATCGTGTTGAATGAGGAGAAGATCTTTCTGAAATTCTTTGTCTTTACAACCGCTCAAACAATAACCAATCCATGAATTCAACTCGTCCACATTTCCGTAGGCTTCAATATAAGAAGAACTCTTCGAAACTCGCTTTCCAGAAAACAGACCTGTCGTTCCGTCGTCTCCTGTTTTTGTGTAGATCTTCATTTTAAAATCTCCTTGTCCACGAGGTAATGCCCCTTCCAAAGATTACTTTGAGCACTGCAACCATAGCTAATCTTTTTACTTCCCGTCGAGAGATCTTGGTCGGCTCTTCCCAAGATCTCGCCTTCTCAAGCTTTCGCAAAGTTTCAAAACCGATCATGAGCGGCATCATAGAAGCAAACCTAAGACGCATTGAAACTTTGGGAATCGAATCGCAAAAGTGAGCACCATAAATCAAAAGTGCTTTGGTTTCCTGAATGTACTGTTTGCAAAATTCGTTCCAACGATTCTTCTTCCACGGCTCGCCCTCAGAAAGATCAAACGAATCGAGTAAAGTTTTTGGCAAATAAACTCGGCCTCTCATCCAATCTTCTTTTACATCTCTTAAAATGTTAATCCGCTGCAGACCTTTTCCGTAAGACACCGCCAGGAGCTCCAGATTTTGAGGAAGACGAAAAATTTCTACCCAATATCTTCCGACACAACCGGCGATGAGATAACAGTAATTATCAAACGCCTGGGGCTCTTTTACTCCATACGTCGGGTTGGATTTGGATGCAGCAGCAAAGGTACTTAAATCCCATTTCATTCCGTGAATAAGAGTTTTAACGACCTCACAACCGAACTGATTTTGTGTTCCTGGAAGTTTATTAAAGAATTTTAAAATATTCGTCCCTTCAACTAAAAATGCCGCGTCCTTTTCGGGAAATTTTCCCAAAGAACCCTTTAATTTCCAGAGATTTTCATTTTTCAGAAGAATTGCATTTTCCCAACTCGCCAGGTGAGATACACGTTCCTCTGATGACCAAGAGCCAGAGTCCACGAGAGTATCCGCATAACGCGCCACTAAATAAGTCTGCGCAACCGCCGCTCGCTCCGATTTTGGAAGCGTCAGTAAACTCAAAGCAAAAGAGCGAGAAACAGAGTTCACCAATTCTTTCTGATTCATGGAATCCTTTCTCAACAACTTTTGATCCGACTATTTACGCCCAAGGTAAAAGTCATTTTCAAATTACCTTTCTTTTTGTCATCTCTAGAATGCGTCGGCAAGCGCTCACTGATTTTTATGCATTCTGCCGACTCGCCGACGATATTTCTGACCAGGAGGGCTTAAGCATCGCGAGGCGAAGTGAACTTCTCGATCGACTCGCTTCTTGGGTGAAGGACGGCCAAAAAAATGGCCACCCGTATTGGGACCGATTTCTAGACGAAAAGAGAGACTTACATATTTCGAATTCCTCACTCCTCGGGATTATTGACGGCGTTCGAATGGATTTAACGGAGACATTAAATATTCAAACATGGAATGAACTCAATCGCTACGTTTACGGGGTTGCATGCTGCGTCGGAGAAGCCGTGCTCTCGATTCTCGGCGCTGACGGTCCCAAGGCTGCACCGTATTCACTCCCCATGGGAAAGTGCCTGCAATATTTAAATATAATGCGGGATCTTGATGAAGACGCCGCAAATCAGCGCACCTATGTACCCGAAGAATTTTTATCCGGCCGCAAAATGGAGATGTGCAAAGATGAAATTCGAGAAGAGCTTTTTAAGCGAGCCATGGAATTTAGAAATGAAGCAGAACCGTATTCCTTCAAATGCTTACCTGCAGAATTAATGGCGGCCATATATATCGAAGGCGCTATCAAATATTGGAGATTTGGAAATCCAAAACGACTTACGTCGTATGAGAAATTAAAGAGAGTATTGAAAACTATTTTAACTTTAAAATTAAGTTAATTCTTAGATCAGATATTACCCGATCAAATCTGCGATATTTTTGAAGCCTTGAAGATCGTCTTCATCGAGCCCATTCACATCGACATGATCGATATCGAGAACGCCGATAATCTTTTTTTTGTTTCGATCACGAATCGGAATCACAATTTCAGAATTCGAAAGCGATGAGCATGCAATATGTCCTGGGAAGTCGTGAACATTTGGAACTAAAATCGCTTTTTCGGTTGCCCACGCTGTTCCGCAAACACCACGCCCTTTCTTGATGCGAAAGCATGCAAGGGGTCCAGAAAACGGCCCCAGCACAAGCTCATCTCCTTCAACTAAATAAAAACCAGCCCACAAAAATTTTTTTGTCTCACCGAGAACAGAAGCGACCGTAGCCATCCTCGAAATGCGATTGGATTCGTCACCAAGAACTACTCTCAATTGCTTTTCGAGCTCTCGATAGAAAAGAGGCTTCGGCAGGTCGGCTTTAATTTGAATTATTTGACCCATCGCATGCCGCCCACTTTAAGTAAAATTTGAGATCTAAATTTTTAGTCCAACGTTTTTCTGAAGTCTTGCGAGCACACCTTCAGAATCGAGTTGAAAATGATGGATGACATCTTCCGGAGATCCAGATTCTCCAAAGGTTTCTACGCCGATGCGGTAAAGTTTTGCCTTCGATCCGATCGAAGCCAAAACTTCTGCGACTGCAGAGCCCAGTCCGCCGGTTGTATAATGATCTTCGGCGGTCACGATCCATTCGTGGCTGTTCGCAAGCTGTTCAATTAATTTTTCATCGATTGGCTTTAAGCTCGCAGCGTTCACGACCGTGAGCTTTTTTCCAGTTTTCTCATTTGCTTCGACGCAGGCTCCGACGAGACCTCCCGTCGCAATGAGAGCAATGCCTTTTCCTTTGTGAAGCTCAGACCATTTGCCTGGAACGAATTCGAAAGGCGTTTTATAAATATCTGGAACTTTTTGACGAGTGAGTCGGATATAGCAAGGCCCGTTATTTTTGACGACGTAGCGAATTATGGCGCGAGTTTCTTGATCGTCGGCCGGCTGAAAAATTTCGAATTCAGGGAGTGATCTGAGAAGTGCCACGTCTTCTAGTCCCATCTGTGAATGGCCGTCTTCTCCGATTGCAACGCCGGAGTGGGTGACAATCAGTTTTACATTGGCTCGATTATAAGAAACCGACATTCGAATCTGATCATAGCGGCCGGTTAAAAAACATCCGAAGCTACAAGCAAACGAAGTTTTTCCAGAGAGTGCGAGACCAGCGGCTGTTCCAATCATATTGGCCTCAGCAATTCCCATTTCAAAAAAACGATTCGGAAATTTTTTTGCAAAGCCGTTACTCTTTGTTGATTTACTCAGATCAGCATCGAGCACAACGATCTCAGGATTTTTTTCTCCTAATACGGCAAGCTCTTCTCCAAAACTATCTCGGGTTGCTTTCATGCGAGCTCCTTTATGGCCTTTGCAAGTTGTTCATCATTCGGAGCGACCCCGTGCCAATCGATCACGCCTTCCATAAAGCTAACGCCTTTTCCTTTTACGGTATGGGCGATCACCATCGTTGGCTTTTCTTTCGTTTTTTGGGGAAGAATTTTTTTAAGAGCTTCACGGTCGTGTCCGTCCACTTCGAGCACATTCCAATTGAAAGCGCGCCACTTATCGATGAGAGGATTTAAATTCATAACCTCTTCTGTTCTTCCGTCAATTTGTCCGTGATTGTAATCGGTAATCACGGTGAGATTATCGAGCTGAAATTTTGGAGCACTCATGGCCGCTTCCCAAACTTGGCCTTCTTGTGTTTCGCCATCGCCGATTAAACAAAAAACTCGGTGATCAGATTTATCCATTTTTCCGGCCATCGCCATTCCCTGAGCAATCGAGAGCCCTTGACCAAGTGATCCCGTCGCTGCTTCCATCACAAACATTCGCGCACGATCGGGATGACCTTGAAGAGGAGATCCGAAATGCCTCAACGTCATCAACCAGTCAGAAGGAAAATAGCCGCACTCAGAAAGTACTGCATAGAGCGCGGGAACGCCGTGACCTTTCGAAAGAATAAATCGATCGCGCTTCTCCCACTCCGGATTCTCGGGATTAAAATTCAGCACATCCGCGAAAAGAGTCATGATGATATCGAGACACGAAAAACTTCCGCCAGGATGTCCGCTTTTTCCAGCATGAATCATTTTGAGAATAGTTGTTCGAAGCCTTCGTGCTGTAGCATCGTCGTTCACCAAAGGCTTTGAGTTCTGACTATCGTTAGTATGAGTTTTTGATTTCATAGGTAATTATGATAACTAACTCATATGGGCAGAATTTATAATATCTTTTCTGAGAAGGAAGCACCTCCTTCGACGCACTCCGTCAAAACAGCAAATTTGATCCTTCCGCTTATCCTAAAATACACATCAGAAGCCGTGGGAAAGACGGCCACTCTTTCGATGAAAATGGATGATTTACCTGCCAATTCGAGAGACTTCCAAAAAATGGTAAAAGAATTCGATTCAGCAATCGAAAAATGGGTCGACCGCATCCACAGACTAGGCGCCGTCGCAAAAGGTCTCTGGTTAGTAGATTTCGACACCGGCGACGGCTACCTCTGCTGGTCCTACCCCGAAAGACGAGTCGAATATTTCCACTCCTACGACACAGGATTCAAGAACCGAAAAAAAATAGAAGAAACCCCCTTCCCGTCGACAAGTTCTAAGCCGTCGAAGGCGTAGAGTTATAGAAGCCTCACAAAAATGTCACCAAACGCCGCCTGAAACTGGCAAGTCCACTCAGCTGTCCAACCGAAGGTTGGCCAATAAACAGAGAGCATCGCTCTATCCATCTGAGCCGCTTAATTGTAAGCAAAGAAATGAAATGCGAATTTGCAATTTATTAGGTACGTCTTTTAGATATGCGGCCTTAGCTCAGCTGGATAGAGCATCTGGCTTCGAACCAGAGGGTCGGGCGTTCGAATCGCTCAGGCCGCAAATTTTCTCCCCGAGGGTTAATGGAAAATTCGTAAATTATAGAACGCACGGACTCGCCCGACCGTAGGTCCTGAGCGAGACAAAGCGATGTGCCCGAATAGGGTGCATTGCTGCTAATCAACACCATCTGAAAATGAGCCACCAATGCCAACAAGCACGGTCGCCATTCTCGGGAAGCTATCCTTAAAAAATAATCCTGCGGATGCAGGATCCAGAGACAAGCGCGTTCGAATCGCGCAAATCGATTACAAAACTCCCGAACGCCCCTCATTTTCCCCCGTTTGACAATTCGGCTCCCACGCAACTACGATGCCCCAAGTATTAAATGAATTTGTAAAATTGGGAGAAAATAAATTATGAAGTCGTTGATCCTTGGTAGCATTGCGTTTTGTTTAACTAATTTCATCGTAGTAAAAAATTCCTTCGCCGTATCCGACAATCCCGTGATCGTGACATCCATCAACGGTGAAAAATTCGAAGTGGCTCCTCAAGAGATCTTCAGTGCGCACCAAAAACTTTTGAAGCAGCGCTTCACGGATGTGAAGATCGTTTCAAACTCAGACGGAACCTATAGTCTTATCTCTCCAACGATAAAAAGAGGTGAATCCACATACCAAATTAGAGTTTATGACCGATCCTCCGCCTGGGCACATTCTAATCCCTCCGGACTTTCTGATAAGAGTGAAAATGCTTGTAAATTCTTCGGATTCAAAAAATACGTAGCGTCCGAAAGAATTACAGCACCAATCGGATCGTCTGTCGTCCTCATCGGTCCCGATCTACTTGCAGGCGAAGCTCAAGAAATTTGGGAAGAGCTCACAGATAGCGCCCTATTTACGGAGATCTATAAAACGTTGACATGCCGGAACTGACGACCAAACCCGGAATCAGATCCTACCTCAAAAGTCCGTGCGCCATATTTTCACGGAGTGTATTCGGGCTCACTTCGACAAAGTAAGCAAACTCTTCCAGGTCACTCAGGCGTTTGGAATTGAGATAACTCATCCCGCTTCGAACGCCCCCAGCGAACTCGTGAATAATTTCTTTCGCGGGTCCCTTACAATTGACGTAAGAACTTTCGCCTTCAGGAGCCATGCCTTCTGGAAGCTGCCCACCGCGCCAATCCGTTTGCGCCATTCGCGACGCCATCCCGCGATAAACTTTTTTTCCATTTACCAATTCACCCGGAGTTTCAAGACAGCCCGAAAGAACGAATCCAAGCATGACGGTCGAAGCTCCGGCGGCTAAAGCCTTCATTGCATCGCCGCTCGTTCGTATGCCGCCGTCCGCAATCACGGGAACGCCGGCTTTTCGTCCGACTTCAGCACAGCTTGCGATGGCAGAGAGCTGCGGCATCCCCACTCCAGTAATCATTCGAGTGGTGCACATGCTTCCTGGACCAATGCCAACTTTAATCGCATCGGCGCCGGCCTTGATTAAATCTTCAGCCGCCTTTGCGGTCGCAATATTTCCTGCGATCACATCGATCATGGGAAATTTCTTTTTTAAATAGCCGACCATTTCAATCATCGATTCAGAATGTCCATGCGCAATATCGACGGTCAAAATTTGAACGCCCGCTTCGACCAAGGCTTTAGCTCTCTCTTTTGAGTCTTGGTTCACTCCAACCGAAGCAGAAACTGTTCCAAAGCCACTCTGAATTTTTTCAGCAATTCTTTTTACCTGTTCCACTTGTTCATCAGTGGTCATGAAGCGATGAAGGATCGCCGTAGCACCGATCTCGTTCAGCGAAATACACATTTCACGCTCCGAAACGGTATCCATATTCGCCGCCACAAATGGAAGTTTTAGTCGGTATCGTTTTGTAAACTGAGTTTCTAAATTGACATCAAATCGACTTTGAACTGCCGAGCGGCACGGAACTAAAAGAACATCATCAAAAGTATAGGCGCGATTTCTTCTCGCAAGATCGCCCGCTTTAAAAATGAAGGAGTTTGCATCAGACATACATCACCTTTAGAAAAGTTGCGCTTTCTGCGCCACCAAAAAAACCTTCTCTCCCCATTTAGCCGGGCCGAGCTCTGAATAATTTAAGATCTTAAAACTCGCCTGCGACGGTACAAACTGGCGGATAAGCTCGTTCGGAGTAAAACATTCAAATGCCTCAATCGAATCGTAAGCTTTGGCTCCAGCCATTAAAAAAGCCTCCATTAAAAAAAATCCATGTTGAGCGAGACCGCGGGAGACATTTGAAATAAAAGTCTTCGCAGGCTTAAAGTCTACCGACAAAATAACGTCAAACGCCATCAGTTCAGGAAGATACATATCCAGGTCGGTGGATTTAAAGGTCACCTCTACACCCGACTCTCTCGCCAGCGATTTGGCTCGCTCAAGTGCCACGGCCGAAAAATCAATCGCTGTGACTTTGTGGCCCATCGAAGCGAGCGCAACCGCATTTCTACCTTCTCCACAAGCCACATCCAAAATTTTCGCACCTTTAGGAATCAGTTCGATGTTTTGCAGCAAAAAATTTGAGGGAGCTTTATCGTAAAAAAAAGAATTTCCGCTGGATGTGTATTTTTCATCCCACCAGGCTTTTGAATTTTCTTTATGAACAGATTTAGCTTTCATTTTGAACACCAGAGCCCACGAAATTTCGCCCAAAATGATTTGGGTTTCTGATCGCGGGAGATCGTAAATGAAAGGAGAAGAAAACTAAGGCGCTCGAATTCGCGCTGGTCTTCGGGAGAAATCTGATGTTTTTGGTAGAGCTCAAATAATTTTCGTCCAAGCGTCGTATAGAGTGACGTATCAATAATCGGAATATCAATAGACCTTCGATTAAAATGTTTTTCTTCTAAACCGAGTGGTTTTGTAAGCTCTTCAGTTTTCAATCGTGCTAGCTCGCAGCCGATCAAAGGAGACAATACTTCGATGTCCGTCTCCCCAAAGAATTTCGATCGCGTAATTTCCTACAAGTTCCATTTTTTGAAGTGTGATCGATCTTTCATAAAACGGCATGGTGTCATTCAGTGGAACTTTTATTTCTTTACAGACAGCGCACGTACAAGATTTTCTGACCGATCCAAAATTTGCAAAGGTCTTCTGATGATCACTCCAAGAAATCTCGAGACCCTTCTCTTGTTTTTTTATTTCAACGGGTTTCACGATTAATGCTCAATGACAAACATTTGGAATTCAGGATTCTTACCACGCTTTCGTTCATCGTCTAACTGAACTTGATCTTCAGGAACTCCCTTTCCTACGAGATAGGCCTTAATCGATTCAAAGCGAGCATCTGCAAGTCCCTTGGCTTCATTGGGCGCGAGCTGCCCCTGGAGAACGATCGTCGTACTCGGATTTTCAAGTAAAAATTTGCCGGTCTGATTGAGGCTCGTCATCGCATCGGTCAAAATGGAAGGATCATCTACAATAAAAGGGATCGTACCCGGAATTTTTCTTCGAATGCCCGCCAGGTTTTTAGATTTGCCAGTCTTATCAGTGGAAGCTTCTGCTGAATCCGTAAGCCCCTCTTCAATGGTCAATGCTGGATCATCTTTCGGTTTTGGCGGAGGCTTTATGGTAGGTGCTGCGGGTGCAACGATGGTGACATTTTCTGACGCCGTCTGATTTTGTGTCATTTCTTTTTGGACTTCGTTCTGAGGTGCTTTTTCTTTTTCAGGAGAATCGGGGGAAGCCTTTTCTTTCACGACCGCAGCTTTCTGCTTTTCGGAGTTGGCTCGTTTTCCAGCCAAATATTTCGCAAGAGCTTCTCGGGGGAGTGAACGCTTCGGCTCTGGTTTCGACTCGTTTGGTTTTTTGGCCGCCACTTCGACATGGGGTTTTGCTGGCGGTGGTGGGGGTGAATTTTCAACCACCTTTGGCGTCTCTGCAATTGTCGGGGTCTGAACTGGCTTAACGGGTGGCGGCGCGGGAGGAGGGAGAGAAGCGGGCGGAGTTTGTGGATTTCCGCCAATGATCTCACGGCTCTGTTTCGCCGACTCTCTAAACAAATGAATAGCCAAATCATAATGAGCGTTCATCATTTCGGTTTTTCCCTTGGCCAAAGAATCAAAGGCTGCCGATGCTCCAGGATCGTTCACTCCAACTTTTGTCATGGCTTTTTTAAGCGCCTCATCCGCTTCAAAGTATAAACGGTTGGCGTTTTGAGAAGCACAACCTGTTAAAATGATTGCCACAAATGAGAAACCTAAAAATTTAAAGCTCGAAGTCATCAAGTTAGATATAAGCATTCGAAAGAAGCCGAGGCAAGAAATGGACGCACAAGACAGAGATAGAATGATCACCGTGGGGGAACTCTCCTCAATTCTCGCCCATGAGATCAAAAACCCCATGAACTCCATCATTATTAATATGGAAGTTCTTAAAAACTCGATCTTGGAGCTCACACAGGGAAGCCAAAGCACGGCCGCCGAAAGGGCCAAAAAGTACGTCGAAGTGATCGAGGTTGAGATCCGACGACTTGATAAAGTCATTAAGGGTTTTCTTGATTTTGCACACCCCTCCACTTCGACCAAAATAAAATTTAAACTTAATCCTCTTATCCAAGAAATTCGGGATTTTATTCAAAATGAAATGGCCCACAAAACAATAGATCTTCAGCTAGACCTCGCCAAAGTTTCTCCAGCCATTTTAGGAAGTCCGGATCAAATTAAGCAAGCGCTCCTCAATCTGCTTTTAAATTCGATGCAAAGCTTACCTAATGGGGGCACTATTTTAATTCAATCCATAGATGACCATAAAAACGCAAAAATTATCGTTCGAGATAGCGGAGTTGGAATTGAAAAAGAACTCCTCTCTAAAATTTTTACTCCCTATTTTACGACGAAGGCAAAGGGCAGCGGACTTGGACTTTCGATTGTTCAGCGCGTCGTTCAGGAGCATAACGGAAATGTTGAAGTAAAAAGTGAACTTGGAAAGGGCACCGAGTTCACCCTGATTTTTCCGCTTGTAGCGAATGGAGGAACATAATTTGGTTTCTAAAGCAAAAATAAGAATTCTTGTAATCGACGACGAAGCCAACGCACGTGAAGGCCTAAAAGATCTTCTCGAAGGTTGGGAGTTCGAAGTTGCGGTTGCAGAAAACGGACGCTTGGGATTTGAAGCCGTAAAAAAATTTCAACCCGCCATTATTTTATCTGACCTCGTTATGCCGGAGATGGACGGGCTCGCACTTCTCAATATACTCCGCGAAGAAGGTTTTTTAAATTTAACCACCTTCATCATCCTGTCTGCTCACGGAAATATTAATACGGCAGTAGAAGCCATCAAAAACGGGGCTTATGACTTTTTAACCAAACCTCTCGACGTGGTCCGTCTAAAAATTCTTCTAGAAAAAATTGCCAATCGATCTGCTCTCGAAAAAGAAATGGGGCTTCTTCGAGACAAAGTTAGGAAGCTTGGAACTTTCGGAAAATTAAACGGCTCCACTCCGAAGATGAAAGCCGTCTTTAAACAAATCCAAGTGATCGCGCCTACAACTGCCTCTGTTTTAATCACCGGCGAAAGTGGAACCGGAAAAGAACTCGTCGCAAAGGCTGTCTATCTCGGGTCAAAAAGAAAAGATAAACCTTATATCGCCATCAACTGTAGCGTCGTTGCCAAATCACTTCTCGAAAGAGAACTTTTTGGTCACGACAAGGACGTAACCTTAGGTTTTAAAACTCAAGAAGCCGGGTGTTTCGAATTAGCTGACGGGGGAACTGTTTTTTTAGATGAAATTAATGAGCTCTCCCCTGAACTTCAAATAAAGCTTCTCGGCGTCCTTGAGACGGGAAGTCTTCGAAGACTTGGCGGAAAAAAAGAAATTCAAGTCGATGCTCGCGTGATCGTCGCCACAAGTAGAAATCTGGATGAGGCCGTTGAAGAAGGGGCCTTTAGAGCGGACCTTCTCGACCGATTAAATGTTTTTAGTATCAAGATTCCTGCGCTCAGAGAAAGAGCGGAAGACATTCCCCTTCTCGCCCATACTTTCTTAGAAGAATTTAATTTAAAAAACGACAAAGCCGTTAAAGGCATTTCCCGAGAAGCCATGCACCTCCTGAAAACTTATTCATGGTCTGGAAACGTAAGAGAATTAAAAAACGTAATCGAGAGAGCTGTCGTTGTTTCTAAAAGCGATTCGCTCGATGTTGAGGACTTGCCAGAAACTCTCACTTCAAAAGCTCATAAAGCTCCGACGGTTCAGTTTCGATTGGGGCAAACCATGGAAGACGTAGAAAAAGAATTTCTTTTTCATACATTAAGTTATGTCGATGGAAATAAAACCAAAGCAGCAAAGCTTCTCGACATAAGTCTGAAGACTCTTCACAACAAACTTGCGAAATACAAATCAAGTATTTAAAAAAAGCAAAAACCGGGTATTTTTTACCCAAATTTGTGAGACGATCGTCATAAAAGTATGTAATTTTTACATTTTTTTTTCTCTAACAAAGGTCGTAAGTTTTTATCTTGCAATCGGCGATTTTGGGATTATTAATAGATCATAATTTATTAAGTTTTTTTGAGCGGCCGACCCTTAAAACCCTTTATCCCCTCCCAAAGGTCGCTCAGAAAATTGAAAAAGAAAACCCCGGTGGATCCCACCGGGGTTTTTAATTTTACGCTCTAGAAAATGGCGGGATCACTCGAGATCATATGGAATATGAAATACTGGGGGAACATCGCCAGCATTTGTGCTTCCGAAGGCTGTAGTAACTGGCATCGGGAAAAGGCCATCTAAAAAGCTCGCCCAATCGGTTGTCTTTGCCCACTTAAGTTTTAAATATTCTTTCTTTTTAGTACTGTATTTATCATTCCAAGAACTCGATCCGTATTCATATGGAATATAAATTGAAATCCCGGTCGATCTTACAAATCTCGGACTATTATAATTTGCGATCACGGCTTCTTGAACGGACTTTAATAAAGACAAACTTGCTCCCACTAAACCGCCAGAAGATCTCTCCGGCTGACCTCCCGCCGGGTCACTTTGAGTCGTGGCTTCTAGAATATGTTTTACGAAATCACCGAGATCTTTATATCTCGAGTCTTCGTAAGTCGTGGTTTTTTTTACGGCCTTTAGTAAGACTTCATTAGAAACTTGATTTGTTTTCAGTGCATTAATCCATCGACCGAGCCGACGTTTCACAAGTTCCAAGCGAGAAAGATTGATCGCAGCCAAAGTAACCTGAGGTGCAGAGTGAAATTCATCTGAACTATTCGAATGATTTTGCGACCCTCCGACTTCATAACTTTTTCCATAAACGTTCACTAAATGTCGCGCGAGAGCTTCCGAGGTCACGACATCGTTATCGACAAAAATTTTGAGAAGATCGTCGTAAGGATAACCATTTCCGGGAATCGTTTCTTCTGAGGCAACCAAATAGTCCGTCATTCCCGCAAGAGAATCGGCGACTTCGTACATACTCATCAGACAAGCATCCATCGCAAGCACATTAATTCGATTGCCGGAGACGGAAGTAATTTGATCGAGCGCATCTGCAAGTTGATTGGTCGTAATATGATTGCCGGTGGAATCATCATACGAAATCCCTTTAATCAAAGATGACTCCGCATCTTTGTCCCAACCCGATCCATGATTCCACATGATCACCATATAATTATCGGCAGGATAGTTATCCATTCCCCAGGTCACAAAATCTACAAAGGTTTTTGCATCTCCCATATCTAGCGGAGGGAGAACTTCGACATTCTTTGACTGGTAGGTATGAAGATCAGCTAAATAACTTCCTGTCGCTTTTTCGACATAGATTCGCTCGGTTCCAGCCGGAACTACACCAGCGAATTGAACGACGACGTTCAGTTTTTCACTAGAGCCCACTCGCTCCATTTCACGAAGATCGTTGTAACCATCGTCTTCTAAATTATTATCAGCATTTAGATAAACAAGAACCGTCCAAGGCTTTTTCGAAGCCTGATTTGGAGCGGCGATAAGAAAGCTCAATTGGCAAATAAAAAATAGCAGTATTTTTGTACTATCGATTAAACCCCGCATCAACTACCCCCATATTTATTCTGAACGTAAGAAAGAAAGTCGTCTTGAGGCCGGTGCGTTGGAACATCTAGTCAAAACCGCAAATGATTCATCGATGAAAAATTAAATGAATTAATACAATGTTCTGGGAAATTGCTGCAGCGCTTCTGACCGAAAAAATAATTTGAAAGGAAGGCGAAGCTGACAAAAAAACGGTGGGAATATCAAACTTCTTTCGAGCAAAACCTTGCGGATTTCATTTTCTAGTAACGGAAAGGGTCACATCCGTAATATCGTAAACGTTAGCACCTAAACCTACTTAATAAGGAGAATGCAATATGATCAATGCATACGGGATTTTAAAGGTTTCAAGAGAAGCGACGTCGCTCGAAATTCAGACAGCTTATAACGAGCGGACTGAAGAATTGGATTCAATTGAAAGTACTGATGAACGGAAAAGAAAATCCGAACTCCTTCAACACGCCTTTCAAATGATTTCAACACCCGAGAGACGTGCCGATTATGAGAAGGCATTGAAATCTATGAGTAGGCATTGAAATCAACTTTACGCTGAAAAGAGCGGGTGAGTTTAAATGGTGGAGCTGGTCAGGATCGAACTCAGCGATCGCATGCTTGCACGCTACCGCGCATCCCGAAAAATAAGGCGGTCATGCAATATCAACGAGTGCTGCCCTCGCTTGAGTTTTCGAGATCACTAACAGATGCCAAATAGCTATTTCTTTAACAATTCTGCATCGGCATCAGGAAAACTGAACGGAAGCCATTTCTGAAAAACAGACGGTCGAAAAATAAAGAAAACAAACAGCTTCATACATTGCGAGTCGTACCATTCCAGAACCGATCGAAACCTTGAACCGAGACAATTATAATTTATGATAAGAAATCTGGGAGGGCGCTTGATTATCATATTTTGAACTGACTCAACTGTTAGGAGCTTCTTTATGATCGTTGAATCTTCGTTCAAAAAAAGTCGATAACCTGCGAGGATTTTTTTCAAATAATCCGTTGTTGGCTTCAATCCCTCAAGAGGCCGTCCAGAAAAATAATAAAAAACCCTCTTGGTGCCGATTTGTGTTCTACTCTTGCGATATCTATTGAAAATGAGGCAGCCTTCAAAGTAATCCATTCTCCACTCATCGATTTTCGATATCTCAAGAATCATACCGGGGACTTCCGATCCTTTTTTCGATTCTACTGAGGCGAAACCGACCCCTTCAAAGGGGACCTCGTGGTTGAATTTTATCTCGTGATCAGAAAGTAATGCGATCTCTCGCGAAGCAACACTAATTCTCCGGCGCTCTAGGACACTTGGATCGAGATTCCCGCCAAAAGCAAAATAGTAAGAAGTTTTTCCCTTTAAGCCAAAAGCCTTTAATAGGCTGAGAACTTCAAAGCATAGTCGCCAAATTAGAACTCGCAGCATGGCTTTAAATACCGATAAATCCCTCAAGGAGCAAGGGAGGCTGAAACGAACCGACAGCGTATTGCATCCCTTCGTAATCTCTTGTACAGAGAAGGCAATTTTCGCCGCCATCTGCTAACTGCAATCTTGGAGACCCTTTATGAAGAATATATTTTTTAATTCCCTAGCTCACTTCGCGATCTTTTTAACAATGGCCGTGCAACCTTTGGCTGCTCAGGAAAAGAAAGCGGCAAACGATTTCGTCCCAAATTTGGATTACAAATCGGAAACCAAGGCGGCAGAGAGCGCATTTATAGCGGCTTTCAAAGACGAATCACAAAAAATTATGAGCAAGCAAGGTAAACTTATTGGATCGCCGATCGCCATTTACAACGGAGAATTTATTTCCTTGAGACCGATTAATTTTACAGACATTGGCGGTCTCAAGCGAGCAACCAAGTTCGATCAACGTTCAGGTCGATTTTTTGTATTTTTTCAAAACTATAAAGATCGCGATGGAAATACCAGTTACTTCGCTCGATCCATTCGCGTGGATGACAAGGGTGAAATTAAAACTGGGCATGAAGGCATTTGGTCTGATCCCGCGTCAGATGTGATCGAGTACGATGATAAAAATAGGACTGCTGTTGGCTCGACCAAATTGGCTTATCAACTTTACTATGAGGCTCTTCAAAATATCGACAATAAGGACTCAAGAAATCCAAACGATCCGAAATCAAGTTCTGCCGCTAGAGCGTTTTCCGAGTGGATGAGAATGCAATATAAGGAGAAAACTCCAACTACTTTTTTGCTGTCGCAAGATGTGCGTGGCGACACGGTGGAAAAATCAATTTATCTTGTCGCTGAAGAAGCGACAGATCCTCATGAGGATGATGCAAAGAAAAAAGATCGCCCCGTTTCAGCCATTCACGCGATCGTCACTTTTGAGCTGAAAAAGAATCCCAAGGTTCAGTTTATTAATTTCTCAGAACCAGGCGAAGAGGGCTGATCAAAGGCCTAGGCGATGAATGCTCTTAATTCCTGTTCTGAATCTATTTTGACGATGACGCGCGGCACCCTTAATGACCATTACCCATTCATTTTTATCCTGATCATACCAATCGCTTTGCGGAGTTGCATGCCCCTTCGAAATAATTCGCTCTATCTTGACAGTTTTTGATTCAACAATTGTTTCAAAAATCTCTTCTGGAATCGACGCTGGTAATTTTTCAAAAATATTTCCAAATTTTTTCATCGAGTTATGACTATCAGAAGTCTCAACATTGCGCAAAAAGGTGAAAAATTTATGACTTTCATTATTTTTTCCATTGAGCCGAGGATGTTAGCTGAACGAGAGTTGATGGGTAAACTGGTGGAGCTGGTCGGGATCGAACTCGACGATCGCGGTAGCGATTGGCGCTGTCCACATCTTGTGGAACAAGATAAATAAGATAGATCGATCGTGCCTAGGCTCACGGATTCTCTTTAAATGTAAGTTAAGCTCGACGGGAGTTGATAAGTAAACTTGGTGGAGCTGGTCAGGATCGAACTGACGACCTCGTCATTGCGAACGACGCGCTCTCCCAACTGAGCTACAGCCCCATGACTGTTTCTATAATTAGCGGAAGTATTATAAAAGTGACAAAGGATTTTATTCCAATCGCGTTGGGAGACTCCCCCTGTTTGTTTGGTGCGCCATCCGGCGCACAGGTGCACCCTTCTGGGTGCACGGCTACGGCCCCTTCATTTCAAAAAGCTTCAAAAGCGGTCTGGCGGAAGCTCCCCTCCATATCGCAATGAACTAACCCTTGTAGAAGGTTCCTGCTAATTTATGATGAAATAAGAGATGATAGATTTTTCGACCTTTTCGCGTTTGGGCTTCACGATTGGACTTGGCATTATTGTGATCTTAGTTCCATTTTTAAAATCGGGGCCCGATACAAGAATGGCGAAGTGGCGAAAAGATGGCGAGGGCAGTTGGTTTAATTTTGCAACAAATGAAGATGGTTCCCTGAAGAAATATGCAAAAATTTCATTGATCGCAGTTTTCGTTTTTTTAATTATTCTCGTATGGGTGGTGCCAGACAAATTTATCGGCGTTCGTACATTCAAGGGATCATTTTTAAAATGAAATTTTTACTAAAATTTAGTATTTAATCCGGGAGAAATGACAGTCACTATTTCGATAACTTTTTCTTTTTGCCGGTAAACAACTCGATATCCTTGCACTACGATTTGTCGAAAAACTGGATTTTCGGCAACAAGGCTTCCACTCAGTGGAAAGTCTTTCAGGCGCTCTACAGACTCGATCAGTGTATTCACAAATAAGACAGCATGAGTGGGAGAATCCTGAGCAATGAAGCACGCTATTTCCTCAAGCCGGTGAAGAGAAGACGGAGACCAGATTATTTCCATTTCGATTTTAAAGCTTTCAATCGGCTAAGTGCTTCTCGATGAGAGACCGCCTTGCCTGCGTCCAGTTCGGACGTTCCTATCGCAATAGCTCGCAGTGTTTCCCGTTCTTCTGTCATGCGATTAAAGTCCTTTTGAGAAATAAGGACCACGGGTTCACTTTCTTTCTGCGTAATTAAGTGAGTTTCGCCTTCGGCGACCTTTTTAAGAGTTTCGTAGAGAGTTTCTCGAAATTGAGTAGCGTTTTTAACCTTTGGAATTCCCATATTCACAGCGTACGCTTAAACGTACGCAAAGTCAAGACCCCCTAAGAATTGAATGGATGCCATCTCCATTCCGGGTGGTGGGTAGGGTTTTAATGCCATTTTGGATAAAGTGAATGTCCAACTCGACATTCTTTTGCTCACTCCATTCTGATTATTGACGCCGAATTTATAGGGAGTACTAAATGAATAATGTCGACAGCCAGTGCACACACCGAAGACGTTCAAAGTAATAACAGGCAATTTCCCCATAATCTTCCCATCGGTTGGCAGAAGCTTCTTGAGAAAGACGTCGATGAACCTTACTTCAAATCGCTTACGAAATTTTTAAAATCTGAGTACCTCGCCAAAAAAACGATTTATCCCCCTGCTGAGAGAATTCTGAAAGCACTTCAGCTTGTGGACTTTGATGAAGTTAAAGTGGTGATTCTTGGGCAAGATCCTTATCACGGGAAAAATCAGGCGGTCGGGCTTTGCTTTTCTGTTCCCAATGAAACTTTTCCTAAGCCTCCTAGTTTGCAAAATATTTATAAGGAAATTTCCTCCGACATCGGCGTTCCAATGAATCCGAAAGTTTCTAATCTCACGGGCTGGGCTCATCAAGGTGTACTTCTTTTAAATACCGTGCTGACCGTCGAAGCAGGAAAAGCCTTTTCGCATCGTAATCAGGGTTGGGAGATTTTCACCGATAAAATCATTCGTTTTCTTTCGGCTCGCGAAAAGCCGATTGTTTTTTTACTTTGGGGAGCGGCTGCGCAAAAGAAAGTGGATCTTATCGATACACAAAAACATTTTGTTTTGAAAGCCGCTCATCCGTCACCGCTTTCAGCTCACGCTGGTTTTTTTGGATGTAAGCATTTCTCTAAGACGAATACGATTTTAAAAGAAAAACTTAAATCATCTCCCATCGATTGGCAGAAAATCATCTAAATGAAAAAATCCTTCGAGCTTGCTTTAAAGCAAGCCGAAAAAGCACTTAAGCGAAGCGAAGTTCCGATCGGAGCTCTTTTAATGAAAGACGGAAAAATCATTGCTCGTGCGCACAATCAAACCGAAAAGAAGAAAACCTTTCTAGCGCACGCAGAGATGATTTGTATCCAGAGAGCGTGCAAAAAATTAAATTCTAAATATCTAACCGGCTGCGACCTCTTCGTCACTTTAGAGCCGTGCCTCATGTGCCGGACCGCAGCAAAACTCAGCCGTATCAAAAATATCTATTACCTTACAAAATCTGAAAAGTTCGGTTCCCGCGGCCCAGGGTACTTTAAATCTAAGAATCGCCGAATCACCTCCCCATTGACACAACGTTCTGTGGACTTGCTACAAGATTTTTTCAGACAGAGAAGATAAAATGAAGATGGGTACTATGAAGTATTTCTTAGTTTTTTCGTTGTGTTTGTTTCTTACAGGATGCGGCTCCGATCCTTTCATCGCCAAGAAGGTCAAATTTAGGGTTTTGTTTTCACAAAAAATCGTTCAGGTAAAATTTGAACTGAATCCGACTTATAATATTAAACAAACGAGAAATTTTGCCTTCGATCATTTGGGAACTCTCTTTTTGAATTGGACTGATCAAACTCAACTCACGGAGATCGGCGCTAATCTCACCGCAGAGCCGGCAACTCTTCAACGGTCATGGCCAACAAAAAAAATAAAAAGTCTGCCGGCTGGAAGAAACTTCCCGCCTTCTATTCCTAACGGAAGTCTTCAGAGTTGGAGCAAAGGAAGTAATGACTTCACTGCGAATTTCTTTTTTCAGGGGACTCCGCAATTGATTGCGGGAGGCGCGCTTTTGAGCTCCCAATTTAATACTCTTCCAAAAAAATTCTTTGCGACACAAAGATTTTTTGCAGCGAACGGAGATGTGCAGGCCACGATCTCAGCGGCAGGCCCGATCGGAAGCAATCCTGGTGGTATTTATCTCTTTGGAAATTTTGGCGTAAATCCGTTTTCCGATACCCCTAGCAATTCATCTGCCGAAACTCTCGAAGGTTTTCGCCCGATGGAAATTGCTCAGGATCGCGAATGGGAAATTGTGGCAACAGAACCCGCACAAATCGTTAATGCAGGAAGTACTGCTTTGGCTCCTGCGACAAATCTTGTCCAAAATTTACAAAAGCAAATTTTAGATTTTAAAGCCGATTAAATTTGACTGTGTCGAACCGGAATACCTTTTTGGCGTAGATATTTTTTCGCTTCAAGAGGTGTCTGTTCCGTAAAATGAAAAATGGCAGCAGCGGCCACCGCCGAAGCGCCGGCTTTTAAAGCTTGGAACATATGTTCATAGTTTCCAGCTCCCCCCGAAGCAATGACCGGAATATTCACGACTTCAGAAATTTTTTGAATAATTTCTAAATCGTAGCCCACCATCGTTCCATCGCGCTCAATGGATGTGAGGAGAATTTCGCCGGCGCCCGCTTTTTCAAGTTCTTGCGCAAAAGAAACGGGATCTTTTCCGGTGGGTTTAGTTCCCGAATGGCTAAAACAGCTCCAAGCATTTGATTCTGTTTTTTTTATATCAAGACTTGCAATCACACACTGCGAACCAAATTTATCTGCTGTCTCGGAAACGAGACGAGTATTGTCGTAAAGTGCAGAATTAATGGCGACCTTATCGGCGCCTGCGCGAAGTACTTTGCGCACAATTTCGAGATTCAAAATGCCCCCACCAAAAGTGAGCGGAACAAAACATTCTGCCGCGAGTTCATCGATCGCCTCATAGTCTGGCTCACGCTTTCCTGCGGTTGCGGTAATATCGAGAAGAATAAGTTCATCCACTTCTCTTGTATTATAAACTTTGATCGAGGGCATGACCGTGCCGACTCGTCGCCAACTATCGAAGCGTTCTCCTTTTACCAGACCGACGTCCTTCCAAAGGAGGGTGGGAATAACTCGAACTTTCAACATAGGCTTAAAAAATTCTGAATCAATTTAAATCCCGGCTTCTGACTTTTCTCAGGATGAAATTGAACGCCGTAAATATTTTGATTGTGTACGGCAGAAACAAATTCTCCACAATAAGGTGTCGACGAAAGTTTATTGGCCGCATTCTTTATGACGAAATGATAACTGTGCACGAAATAAAAATCTGTGCCTGGAGCTAATCCTTTAAAAAGAGGACTGCTCTCGAAATGAATTTCATTCCATCCGACATGAGGAATCCGAATCTCTGGACTCGTCGAAATAAATCTCTCAACACGCCCCGGAATAAAGCCGAGGCCTTTCGTCTCTCCACCTTCAAGTCCAATCTCGGCTAAAAGTTGCATGCCGAGACAAATCCCAAGAAGCGGCTTTCTTTCTTTGAGAGCATTTTGATTGAGAGCTTCTACCCAACCTTGCGAATGAAGATTCGCCATTCCTTTTGTAAACGCTCCAACACCCGGAAGAACAATATGATCAGCACTATCCAGATCCCGAGGTTGATCGATCACTTTTACGTCTGCGCCACACTCTTCAAAAGCTCTTCGCACCGAGCCCAGATTACACATTCCGTAATCGATGATCGCGACACTCATGAAGGAATATTTTTGGGTTCAGGCACGGGGTACCCAAGCGGAAGTTCAGGAATAACGAGAGGCTTCACTTCCGCTTCGACGATATCCAATCTCTGAAGGTTGAGTTTGTGATCTTTCGCTAAATTTCCCTTAGAATCTTTTTTGAATATTTTTTTATTCGTAAAGCGATCACAGATTTTTACAAATTCATCCACACTGAGACCAATCTGGCTGAGCATTTTTTCAATCGGCTGATCCAGATACGTCCAAGGAAATTTGCCGTCTTGTTTCGTCACAATTTCGAGCGCGTCTTCACGGGCAAGACGTCCTCGCCGAATTTGCATACAGACGTGATCGGTTGCGCGACCAAAGCCAAACTTCAAAAATTTAAAATAATCGTGAATCCCATGAAAAAGATTGTCTAAATTTTCGTAATCAAGAGCCGAGCCCTCAACCACTTTTGGCCAAGCTTCCCAGCCATGATTTTGTGCAACGATCGTATTGGTAAATCCGTCCCACGGAATATAATAGCCGAGAAAAAGTCCCGTCACTCCGACGGATCTGACTTCTTCATCGGATGGGTAAATATACGGAAGGAGTTCTCGCTTCGTAAGCCCTTCAAGTCCGATCAGATCCGTCACTCGCATTCCGAGAAGACCTCCAAATTCTTCGAGCCATCTTCGATCGAGATAGTTTTTGTCTTGCGCAGAGGCAGGACCGCCGTATTCATGTTGAGAATTTTCTCCCCAGATAATGAGCGGAATTTTATGTTGAATCGCCACTCGAACAGGAATCGTAAAGATCGTCACATGTTCTGGCCAAGTCACATCGCCCACTTGCTGAAGAGCGATTCGATTAATTTTTTGTCGAGTAGGAAGACTCGGACCGAACTCGAGAAGATCCACGCCAAGCTTTCGAATATTATCCAAATTTCTTCGTCCCACTTCCGACATCGAACAAGTCGCGGCCGTAACAGCGAGGGGTTTCATTCCCATCTGAAGCATCTTCACGACTTGGTAAGTACTGTCTTTTCCACCGCTCACAGGAACAACGCAGTCCCAATTGCTGCCGTCTTTGGATCGGTAGCGCTCAAGAATTTCCGTTAATTCTTTTTTTCTCTGAACCCAGTCGACAGCTTTCCGATTTTCAAAAGCTTTACATGCGCTGCAGACGCCTTCGGAATCGAATGACAGATCCGGTTTTGTATCCGGCATCACACATCTTGTACAAAGTTTAAAAGCCATCTTTTCCTCCCAAGTTCACTGCGAAAATCTTACTAAATCCCATTTGAGCGCCGTTCCCTTTTTTACATCTGCACTCACTTTTTTTCCGAGAACTTCGTCAAAAAATTTCGGCGGAAGCCCAAAGCCCGGACGAATCGCTCGAAGATTTTTTTTGGTAAATACTTCTCCCGCTTTCATATCTTCTGCCACATAGAGCGATCTCCTAAATTGGAGCGAAGCTTTCTCTTTTTCAGTCGGGCCATAATGAACCGCACCTAAACTCTTCCAAGCTCTCTCTGTTTCGACGACGAGAGATTTGAGTTCCTCGGGTTCCAGCGAGAAGGCTGAGTCAACACCACCTTCGGCTCTGCTCAGAGTAAAATGTTTTTCAATCACAACGGCTCCGAGCGCGACACTTGCAACAGAAACACCTACGCCCATCGTATGATCCGAAAGACCCACTTCGCACTGAAAGAGATCGCGCATATGCGGAATGGTTAAAATATTAGTGTTCTCGGGAGTCGCCGGATAAGTGCTCGTACATTTTAAAAGTACCAAATCTTTACAGCCTGCTTTTCTGGCTGTCTTCACAGCATCTTCGAGTTCCGAGACCGATGCCATTCCGGTCGAGATGATCATGGGTTTTCCGGTGGAAGCGACTTTTTGAATCAGCGGCAAATCTGTCACTTCAAACGAAGCGATTTTATAAAAAGGAATCTGAAGTGATTCTAAAAAATCCACGGCGGTCGCATCGAACGGAGTGCTAAATCCCATCATGCCGTGCCTTTTGCATCGATCAAAAATCGGTTTATGCCAATCCCAGGGTGTGTGGGCTTCTTGATACAGATCAAAAAGTGAGCGATTATTCCAAAGACTTTTTGGATCGCGAATAGAAAATTCATTTTCTTTTAAATTAAGAGTCATCGTCTCGGCGGTATAAGTTTGAATTTTTAAAGCATGAGCACCGGCCTTAGCGGCGGCGTCGACTAGTTCGAACGCACGGTCGAGAGACTGATTATGATTTCCGGACATTTCAGCAATAATAAAGGGCGGATGAGCAAGACCTACTTTTCGATCACCGAGTAAAAATTCTTTCATGCGATGGCCCTCACGTTTCCGTGGAGTTTTATCCAGTGGTCTTTGGAGATCGAAAATAAAATAATATCGAGCCACTTTGCATCTCGATAAACTTGCCTCTCTATTCGACCCTCTTGAACAAACCCAAGCTTTTCATGAAATTTCTGACTCGCATAATTATGCGAAATGCTTTCTCCAAGAATCTGGTCCACTCTTAAGTTTTGAAAAGCATACGAGATCGCAAGCTCTCCCATAATCGTCCCGAGCCCTTTCGGAAGATCATCCACACCTAAATAAAATCCCCATTTGCACTTTCTATCTGTAGTCGAAATGTCAAAAAATTGAACAACGCCAACAGGAGTTCCGTTCGCTTCAAAAATCATACAGATTCTGTCGTGAGCTTTTTCTAAACTTTCAAACCACGCTGTATGTTCTTCCGATGTAATTTCGCGATCGTTATAAGATAAATTTCGAATGCGCGCAGAATTTCTCCACGAAAGAACCATTGGAAGGTCCTCCCGTGATATTTTTCTCAATGAATATGCGGACTTTGAAGCCATAGGTTATCTTCTTATTTTCTCTAAAAAGTGGGCATTGATGCCATGTGGAAAGTTCTAAAACCCGCACAGAGACATCACTCTCGAAGATTACTCTTTTTTCTGCGCCACATCCGCATTAATTTTAGACCAATCCGGATGCGTCACTAATAATTGCAAGGCGTGCTGCATTCGAAATTTTGGATTATTGGGATAAAGAGCCTCAAGAAGATGCTTAATCAGATCAAAATCTTCTTTCGTATCCACAGTCCATCGGTGCGCTGCATAATTTCCTGACGCGCATTTGACGTTTTGAGAGCGATAGCGATTCGCGTTTTCACGAATAAAAGGAGTCACATGCTCTCTCTCACTTTGGCTTTTTGCCTCATGAAAGGACTCTTCGAGTGCTTTAAAAGAAAATATTTCGGCGTCCAGTCCGCGCGGATACGTTCTCTCCACCACATTGGAGACATAATCCGCATCTGATTTTTTATACGTTTCAATAACTTCACTCACGATTTCGGGATCGATCAGCGGGCAATCTGCCGTGATACGAACGATCGCATCCGCCTTCGCTTCTTTTGCACAAAAATAATAGCGAGCAAGAACATCATCCTCACTTCCACGAAAAAATTTGATCTTTAACTTTTCAGCTAATTCTACTGTGGGCTCGTCGGTTTGATTGGTTGTGGTGGCGATCCAAATTTCTGGCTTCGAAGGAATTTCTTGAAGGCGCTCGATTTCATATTCGAGTAAAGACTTCCCCAGAACTTCCTTTAAAATTTTTCCGGGGAGGCGACTGGACGTCATTCGCGCCTGAATAATGATGACTATTTTTTGACCGGCCTTTTTCATCAATTAATTTCGAATACTTGAAAGGATTTTTTGAAGTTCGGCAGGACTTGCTGGCTTTCCACCCCGCCAGGGAAAATCCGAAATGGAACGTGCCGGAATTAAATGGATATGAGCATGAGGAACCTCAAAGCCCACCACCGCCATACAAACGCGTTCACAGGTTATTTTTTGTTTCAAAAGTTCTGCCACCGTCTTCGCAGCCAAAAACAAGCGCTGATAAGCAGCCGTATCAAGACTAAAGATTGGATCCACCGGCTTTTTGGGAATCACTAGCGTGTGCCCAGGCGCCACCGGTCGGATATCCAGAAAAGCCAAATGCTCAGCATCTTCCCAAACCTTATAAGAAGGAATTTCACCCTTAACTATCTTTTCAAAAATCGTCATACGGCTAATAATATTTCACTACAGCCTGAAAAGCTAATAGAAGAAAGAGACCATGTACTACAATCCAGCAAGTATAGAGCCAAAATGGCAAAAATTTTGGGACGAAAATAAAACCTTTAAGACGGAATTTAATCCAAAAGACGGTGGTAAAAAACCAAAGTTCTACGTTCTGGATATGTTCCCCTATCCCTCAGGCGCGGGTCTTCATGTTGGCCACCCCGAAGGTTATACCGCGACCGATATCGTCGCTCGTTATAAAAGAATGCGCGGCTTTAATGTTCTTCATCCCATGGGTTTTGATGCCTTTGGTTTACCGGCTGAAAATTACGCCATCAAAACGGGAACACATCCACGCATTACAACCGAAAAAAATATCGAAACTTTTAGAGGTCAACTGAAGCGCCTTGGCTTTGCTTACGATTGGGACCGAGAGGTTGATACAACCGATCCAAAATATTATCGATGGACGCAGTGGATTTTTGTTCAGCTTTATAAAAAAGGCCTCGCTTACGAAGCGATGACGCCCGTCAACTGGTGCCCGGAATTAAAAGCTGTGCTTGCGAACGAAGAAATTGTGGACGGCAAATCTGAGATTGGAGGCCATCCGGTTGAGCGCAGAAATATGCGGCAGTGGATGTTAAAAATTACAGCCTATGCTGATCGTCTCGTCGAAGATCTTAATGAACTAGACTGGCCCGAAAATATCAAAGAGATGCAGCGAAACTGGATCGGAAGATCTGAAGGCGCCGAAATTGACTTTGATATCAAAGGCGAAAAAGAAAAAATTAAAGTTTTTACGACTCGTCCAGACACTCTCTTCGGCTCGAGCTTTATTGTACTCGCGCCTGAACATCCACTCGTCGAAAAATTAACGACCCCCGAGCAAAAAGAAAAGGTTTCGGCTTATAAAAAACAAACTGCTTCGAAGTCGGATCTTGATCGAACCGAACTCGCCAAAGAAAAAACCGGCGTGTTTCTTGGCTCGTACGCCATGCATCCTTTTACAAAAAAAGAACTTCCCATTTGGATCGCTGATTTTGTTCTCGGGCATTACGGAACGGGTGCGCTTATGGCTGTACCTGCACACGATGAGAGAGATTTTGAATTTGCGACAAAATTTAATCTCCCTATCGTCAAAGTTTTAGAATCCGAAGAACTTCCTTTTTTAGGAAACGCCAAACATATCAATTCCGACTTCATCAACGGACTTGATAACGATGCTGCCAAAAAGAAAATTTGTGCTGAGCTCCAAAAAATCGGACACGGAAAAGCTACGGTGACTTACCGACTTCGCGACTGGATTTTTAGTCGTCAACGCTATTGGGGTGAACCCTTTCCGATTATTCATTTTGAAGACGGAAGTTATCGTGTGCTCGATGAAGACGAACTCCCGGTTCTTCTTCCGAATGTCGAAAAATACGAGCCGAGTGGAACGGGAGAAAGTCCACTTTCAACCATTTCAGACTGGGTGAATATCATCGATCCAAAGACTGGAAAAAAGGCGAAGCGCGAAACCAACACCATGCCTCAGTGGGCAGGATCGTGCTGGTATTATCTCCGATATCTCGATCCAAAAAATGACAAAGCGGCTTGGGGTAAGGATGTCGAAAAGTTTTTCATGCCCGTCGATTTGTATGTGGGCGGCGTCGAGCATGCAGTCCTTCATCTTCTCTACGCGCGATTTTGGCATAAGGTGCTCTATGATCTCGGCTATGTGAGTACAAAAGAGCCGTTTAAGCGACTCGTAAATCCCGGGCTCATTCTCGGTGAAGACGGCGAAAAAATGAGTAAGTCGAGAGGAAACGTCGTGAATCCTGACGACGTCATTAATCAATACGGCTGCGATGCGTTTCGAATGTATGAGATGTTTCTTGGGCCTCTCGAAAAAGTGAAACCCTGGTCGACCAATAATATTGACGGCGTTTATCGATTTTTGAATCGCATTTGGCGAAATTTTGTACACGAATCAAAAATTAAAGATCGGCCGATGACCGACGCTGAACTTCGAATAATTCATCAAACGATTCAAAAGATTTCAGATGATATCGAAAATCTTCGGATGAATACGGCCATCTCTCAAATGATGATCTGCCATAATTTCATGTCGGATCAGCCCGATATTCCAAAAGAGATGGCTGAGAAATTTATTATTCTGCTTTCTCCTTTCGCTCCGCATATTACGGAAGAAATTTGGGAACTCTTCGGACATAAAGGCTCCATCATTGAAGCCGAGTGGCCAAAAGCCGATCCAAAATATTTAATTGAGAGCGAAGTAGAGTTTGCAATTCAAGTGAACGGAAAACTGAGAGCGACCGTAAAAACTTCTCCCGACTCAAAGCAGGATCAGGTGCGCGCCTTGGCAATTCAAAATCCCAAGGTCGAAGGCTATTTAAAAGGTGAAATCGTTAAAGAGATTTTTGTACCGAGAAAACTCTATAATTTTGTTGTGAAAGGATAGAAGAAACTATTCCGTCAGCTCCGGCGATTTTCGAAATACTTCACCAGCATAGTCGTTCCAAATGACTTCGGAGTTTTTGAGCTCGTAATCCATATGCTTTCGCATCAAAAATCGATTGAGCGCAGCGGTCGACTGAACGATGGCGTCTGCAAATTTTCTATCGGCATCTGTGATTGGCCTTAAACATCGATTAAAATTTCTCAAACTTCGAAATGCTTTTGAGCCAAGCTCCAACGGACTTTCCACTTCTTCCGCGAGACTGAGCATTCGGCGATAAAAATCGACTCGCGACGAAAGCCACGATACACGGGATTCGATTAAAGGTTTTGTAAGATATTCTTTCGATGCATTTTCACCGAACATTCTTTGGAAATTTTTTTGAATTTTATCAGCCGACTTTTTAAGTTCAATATCGATATGTTCTGAATCCACAAGCTTAAGTAGGCTCATTTCAGCAAGATCCATGGCTTCTCTTTCAGCTTGAATATTGTGATCCACTAAAAGAGCAGGATCGATGCGATTCGAAATAAACTTAAAGAGAACATCATCTTTGGCCATTCTTTTAAAACGTTCCGCCACGATATTTTTAAGTAAGTGCGCCAAAACTTGATAGTTATGTTTAATGACCTTTTGTCGCATCCTTTAAGATTAAGACTTAAAAGAATCCCAGACGAGAAAAAAAGCGCTACTGAATTAGCTTTCCGACAATAACTTGGGCAGGACGCACGACAGTGTCTTTATATTTGTAACCCGCTTTTACTTCTTCAAGAACGCGATCATCTTGATTTTCGTCATCTACAGGCGCAGTGGTCAGTGCCTCATGAAGAACGGGGTTAAAGATCTCCCCTTTCGTTGGAATTTTTTTAAGCCCTGACTTTTTAAAAAGATCTTCGAGCTGTTGATGAATCATGCGAACTCCATCTATAAAAGCTCCGGATTCTTTTTTATCTATGGCTGCTCTTAAACTTCGCTCAAAGTTATCGACGACCGGAAGAATATCGTGAAAAAATTCGGCTGCCTGTTTATCACTATTTTTTTGAAGATCTCGTTCGGTTCTTGTCCGGATCTCTTGAATCTCATTTTCCATTTTTCGTACATAATCACGAACTTCCGAGATTTTTGCTTCGTAAGATGCGACCTTGCCTTCGAGATCTTTAATTCGAAGCTTGGTTTTGAAATCGACTTCGGGAGCCTTAGGCTCTTCGGGTGCAGGAGCTTCTTCGATGGCCTCTTCAGGCTTTTTACCTTCTTCGTCGTCTACGTTATTCGGCTGCTCTGTATTTCCGTTTGTTTTCACTAAGTATCTCTCCGTTCGCTTTTAAATAAGTAACGTAATCCGCTTCCATCATTTGTCAATCTACGGACGGCTCTTGTAGAGTCTGGCATCATGTCCTCTTCGCTCAATTCCGCCCAGCAATTGGCCTCCGAGACCCTCGAGGGGAATCTCCTCATCTTAGCTGGCCCTGGTACCGGAAAAACGCGAGTGATCGTCTCCAAAGTAGAGAATTTATTAAAAAAAGGCATCTCAGCAGAGGCGATTTTAGCGGTCACTTTTTCGAGAAAAGCGACTCAAGAAATGGAAGAAAGGCTAGCCGCGCTTTCGGTTGGCCTTCCAGATCGGATGAAAATTTCGACCCTTCACGCACTCTGTGCAGAAATTGTTGAACAACACGGCTTTCGTCTGGGATTTCAAAAAAAGCCTAGAATCATGACCGAGTCAGAAGCGTACGTCTTTTTTAAAAAAGTCTCTTCACGTCTTCCGCTACAACCTCTTTTAAAAACATCCAATTTTGATCCTATCATCGAAGATCTGATTAATTTTTTTGCGGATTGCAAAGACGAAGGTCTATGGCCGGAATCGATCGTCAGGTATGCCGAATCGCTTCCAGAAGAATCGTCTGACGAAATTCAGATCAAAGAAGAATGGCGAGCGCTCGGGGATATTTATAACGCCCATCAATCATTTTGTTTTGAAAGTGGCCTCATGGATTTTGGGGATGCAATTCTCTCGGCTCTTCGAATTCTCGAAGAATTTGCAATCGTAAGAGAAGAAATCCAAAAAAAATACCAAGCGATCCTCGTCGATGAATTTCAGGATACCAATTGGTCGCAAATTAAATTGCTCCGACTTCTTGCAGCGCCCACCGCTCACGTGATGGTGGTTGGTGACGATGATCAATCGATTTATCGATTCCGAGGAGCTTCTTATTCGGCATTCAAATTTTTTGAAGAATTTTTTTCAGAGCCTAAAATTGTCGAGCTTCAAGAAACTTATCGATTGCCTTCTTCCATTTTGGAGTGTGCTTCCCATTTGATTTCTGCAAACGGAGAGCATCGATTTAGGCCAGATAAAAGACTGGTCTCAAAAAAGAAAAATGATCTTCCTGTGAATCTTGTAAAGACGAACTCCTATGAAGATGAAGCGATTTTCATTTGTGATGAAATAGAAAATTTACTTAGCAGTGGAGCGTCCCCGAAAGAAATTGGGCTTTTAGTACGAGCGCACTCTCATGCAGAATATTTTTTGGCCGAAGCAAGAAAGCGCGGCCTTCCTGTACAAACCTCGACCACTCGGAGCTTTTTTGAAGAACCTGTCATTAAAGACGCTCTCGCAGTTCTTAAATTAATCTGCGATCCGACGGATTCTGTTTCGTTTTTGAGACTTTTTGACTCGAGCTTTCTTCAAATATCTGCTGACGATACTTTTTCATTTTGTCGAGCGATCAAAAGAAATGGGCCGTTCGTCGATCAGCTAGAAAATTTATCAGAAATGCCGATTTCAGATTCCGCTAAAGAGAAACTCAAACTTTTTTACGCGGCTTACAAAGAACTCTTTTTAGAAGCTTCCAAAAAGACAGCAACCCAAGTTTTGCTTTCATTTTATGAAAAGCTTCCGTTTATAAGATCTCTTCTCGAAAAAGATCCGGAAGCCCTCAGACTTTTAGGTCGCTTTCATGTGCAGCTGAGTTCTTGGGAATCGGCTCAAGGCGATGGAAATTTAAAAAGTCTTTTTCCGATTCTAGAATCTTTAAAAGAAAATTCTCTTTCACTCGATGCAGAGGGGGACACAGGAATATCAGGAAGTGCGATTTCGGTCCTTACGGCTCACGCAAGTAAAGGACTCGAATTCGACTACGTTTTTATTCCGTCGCTTGTAGGTAGGCGCTTCCCTTCTGCCTTTCGAAAAAATACGTGGCTAGTTCCAGACGCGCTTAGAAAAGAAGCGGCACCCAATAAAGAAAGTCACCTGGAAGAAGAACGAAGACTTTTCTATGTCGCGATGACGAGAGCTCGCGAGCGACTCACCCTTACGTGCATCGAAAAAAAAGGAACCAAACCAAGCATCTTTCTTCTCGGCGATTTAAAGTCCGTTCTCTCGCAACCAAAAGTATTAAAACTAATCGAGCGAGAGCCGTCTCCTGCAAGCATGGCAGAAAAATTATTTACGCCGATAAAACCGTTCAGTCGCTTTACGCAGCCAAGCGAATCAAAAGAAAAGGCAAAGAAGCCGCTTTCGCTTTCGTTCACTCAGCTTGAAAAATACGAAAGCTGTCCACTCGCCTATCAGTTCAAATATGACTTTCAAATTCCCGTCGAAGTTCCTCCACATATGAGCGTCGGATCGGCGATTCACACAGCGCTTGAACTTTTCTTTAGAGGTATTAAAAAGGGAGCTCAGCCTTCCAAAGAAGAACTCGTCGGCTTTTTTGAAAAAGCATTTAAAGATTTGCAGGCTAACGATCTAAAACTAAATGAGACCCACCTCGATCAAGGAAAAACAAAACTCGCTGAGTATCATGATTTTCACAAAGGAAGCTTTCCGTTTCCACATGCGGTCGAAGAGGATTTTATACTCCCGCTCGGAGAACATAGAATTCGTGGAAAAATCGATCGAATCGATAAAACAAACGAGGGTTATCGAATTGTTGATTATAAAACAGGACGAGCAAAATCGAACGACAATCCAGACGATGTAAAGTTTGCAAAGCACTCCCTTCAGTTCTCAATTTACGCACTCGCCGCCAAAGAAATCTTAAAAATTGAAGTCAGTGATCTCGTCTTTGATTATGTTTATGAAAAGAAAACTCTCACGACGACCCGATCGAATGAAGATCTCATCCAGGTAAAAAAACAAATGAGTGAAATCGCAGAAAATATTTTAAATCAAAACTTTACAGCAACCCCCGGAATGCACTGCAAATGGTGCGAATATAAAGCCATTTGCCCTGCCGTGAAATAACGGACTTACTGAAGAGTAATATTGATATCAAATACGCCGCTCGCGGAGTCGCTTGGCACAGCTAAATTTGCTGAATTGAGTTTTTGATTGAGACAAAGGACAAAGGTGTCCAATTTTTTAGTCGAAGATTTTTCTGAGAACGCAGTCACTCGTCCGGTGCGATCTAATCCAAGTGATATTTTGGTCGTTAACTTCTTGCCTCGGTTTTTTTTGTGTTTTTTAAAGCAAGCCTCCACATAGGGAAGCGCTGAATTTGCGAGAGTAGAAACTTCTTCAGTACTCATTTGCCGAACGGCCGGCGCTGATTCGACAGAGTAGTAAAAAGATAAAAAAAGTAATAAAGAGATCGAACTTAGTTTCCAGTTCATAGGAGGGATTCATACCAGATTGAGGTGGGGATACAATCCCGTCCGAAATTAGCTTAAGAAATCAAAGCCTTCTCGCTGGAAGCCCCCAAGAACAGGCGGTCTTTTATAGCGAGTAATTCATCGAATTGGTGAATAACGTAATCAGGCGTTTCGCTCTCAAGTTCATGCAGTTCAGAATAACCATAAACAGCACCAATGCTCAGCATTCCAGCATTTTTTGCGGAGAGCAGATCGTGAGGGCTATCTCCTACATAAGCGGCGAGTCCGCCCGCGTTATTTAGTTTATCCATGGTTCGAAGCAAAATATCGGGAGCCGGTTTATATCGAAGTCCCTTATCCGTTCCTTGGATATGACCAAAAAATTGATCGAGTTTAAATTCTTCGAGAATATGTACGGCTTGCTCGGTGGTCTTTGTCGTAGCGACGCCGAGAGAAAATGATTTTCCAAGATCAGCAAGCACATCGGGAACGCTTTCAAAAGGTTTCAGCATTTTGGCGATCGTATCTTTTTGATGAGCGCGATACGTTTGAATAAATCGAAATCGTTCTTCATCGCTAAATCGAGTTCCGTATCTTTCGCCAGTTTCGCGAAGTGTTGTCCAAAGATCCTGACGAAGGGCTTTAATCTCATCGACCTTCTCCGACCGCCCCAATTTTGCAAATGCAAAATAAATGCTCGAGAGAATGCTTTCTCTCGAGTCAAATAAGGTTCCATCTAGGTCGAAGATGATCGAAGGACTTTTCATTTTTTAAACTAGCCCGCCAAGTCGCAGAGCAGAGTAAATAATAATAATCGCACCTGCCAAAAAGAAAACGTCCGAAATAATTTCAATAATCTTCGGTTTAATTCTCTGAGCAACATACGAAACAAGCGCCGACATACCAAACGCAATCACTGCGAGAGATAAATAGGATGCTAAATAACTCGTATCCGGGTGAGTTTTTACTGCCACTAAAGCAATAAGAGTTAAGCCCGCTCCGTTAATTGAAGAGGTGAGAAGAGGTCTTTGAAGACGACCTCGGCCTTGAAATCCGCCGCCGTGCTGGCCATGACGAAATCGGTTACTTCGATTTCTATTTTGCGGATATCGATTGTCACTTCTATCATTTCTATCGCTGCGGTAATCGGGTCGATCGCCGCCTTTATTTTCATCCATGGTTCATTTGTCCTATCCAATATTCAGTACATTTTATTTCGTGCTTCACTATTCAAGCACACCATTTGCATATTCGAGTCACTCTATGACTCTCTTCCTCTCCCACCGTAAAAAAGCCTCTTTGGCTGTGAAAGGTATAGCTTGGACCTTAGCCTTCGCTCAATCTTAGTTTCAATCCATTTTGAGGTCTCAAGAAGGTCCTCGAGTGAGACTCCCGTACTAAAGCCGTAGCCCTTTAAAAGCCAAATGACCTCTTCCGTCGCTACATTGCCGGACGAGCCGGTCGCATAAGGACATCCTCCGAGCCCCCCGATTGCGCTATCAAAAATGCGAATCCCGAGGTCTAAGGCTGTCTTTATGTTCACCAAAGCCATCCCGCGCGTGTCGTGAAAATGAAGCGCAATCTTTTTAAAATGCTTATTTCGCCTGAGTAACCCGATCATTTTTTTTACATCTTCGGGGTGAGCCACGCCAATCGTATCTCCGATCGAAACCTCATCGCAGCCCATCCGAAAAAGATCATTTAAAATTTTAACCGTCGCATGCGGCTTTTGTGGGCCTTCGTAGGGGCAACCAAAGGCGGTTGAAATATAGCCGCGAATTCGTACTTTTTTTAATTTCTCTTTTGCTTTGGGAACAAGATCTTTAATCACCGTGAGCGATTCTTTCACACTCATTCCAATATTTTTCTGATTGAACTCATTACTCGTCGCCGTAAAAACGGAGATCGATTTTACTTTTGCGAAAATTGCTCGCTCAAGTCCCCGCTCATTCGGAACTAAAAAACTAAAATCTTCTTTTAAATTTTTGATGCCCTCCCAAACACCTTCCGAATCCATCATCTGAGGAATTGCCTTGGGCGAAACAAAACTTCCGCCTTCCACAAATTTAAGCCCGGACTTTACAAGTCTCTGAATAAATTCAACGCGATCAGTGACTGAAAGAGTTTTCATTTCATTTTGAAGTCCGTCGCGAGGTCCTACTTCGACAATTTTTACTTTTTTACTCATGAGTCTTTTCCCCATTTAATTAATAAGGCATCCACTTGAACTCGATCGCCCTCTTTCACAAAAAGATCTTCAAGAACGCTGTCTTTGGTCGCTTTAATCTGATGCTCCATTTTCATGGCTTCAAGAACAAGAACGACATCCCCTTTTTTTAAACGACTTCCTTTTTTTGCAAGCACTTTAATCACTCGCGCAGGCATCGGACTTCTCACTTCAATTTCGTTTGTCTCAGACGAAGCCGCTTGAACGGAAGAACCCCGATCAGGACGAGGACTTGAAAAGTCTGCGAAGGGAGTATGAAAATAGCGCTTATCGCCAAAATCTTCGTAATAAACTTCAGAATCAGCGCTCGGCTCCGACGCTCGGGCAGCACCCCAAGGAGAGTAAAGATCGAGATCGTCCTCGAGATACTGAGTAGGATTAGATTTTAAAGCTTTGATCGCACGAAGCCCCTCGGCGAGATCAAAGCGATAAGATGTTTTTGAAATCAGGTCGGTCGAAAAGTCGCCAGATATAAATTTTTTCATCTGAAGCAGGTGAAGAAGAAATCCGCGGTTCGTGGCCGGCCCAAAAATGGCAAAATTCTGAAGTGCCTTGATAAGGTTGAGTCGAGCTTCTTCGCGATCCTTACCAAACGAAATTACTTTTCCAATCAGCGAATAAAA
>JAQBPA010000063.1 GCA_028287765.1 Bacteriovoracaceae bacterium | reverse complement strand
TCGAGAATTTTCAGACTATTCAAAAGATGATCTGTCGTTTGTTGAAACCGAAATTAAATACGAAGGATATATCGAACAAACAAGAGCGCAAGTTCGTCAGATGGAGCGCTACGAAAACCTGATGATTCCCACCGACTTTAATTTTCAAAAGCTCTCGGGTCTTCCTATTGAATCCATCGAAAAACTTTCAGCAATTCGACCGCTCACACTTGGACAAGCGGGAAGAATTTCTGGGATCACTCCGGCAACGGTTTCGATCTTAGCAATTCATTTGAATAAAAAAAATCGAGATGCGGAAAGTAAGAATGTCGCTTGCGTCAGTAGTAGAAATTTTGATGTAATGAATAAAGATTCCAATAATATTTTCGGGGAGGGGATTGGAAAATATGACTGAAACTATTCTTATACCCAAAATTATTTCCGTGGCGAATCAAAAGGGCGGTGTTGGCAAGACAACGACGTCCGTTAATTTTGCCGCTTCACTTGCGCACTTGGGGAGAAAAACACTTTTAATCGATTTAGATCCGCAAGGAAATGCAAGCGGCGGACTTGGTATTGATCGCCACTCTTCTGCAACCATTTACGATGTGCTCATCGGTCGAAAAGAATTGGTTGAATGCATTCAACCCACTGCGCTTTCTCAGCTGTTTGTCATTCCCTCAAATCAAAACCTGATTGGCGCCGAGGTCGAATTGATCAACGCGATTTCGAGAGAAAAAAAATTAAAGGGTGCTCTCAAAAAACTTCCAGAGGATTTTGAATTTGTGATTTTTGATTGTCCCCCGAGTTTAGGCTTACTCACCATTAATGCTTTCACGGCGAGTCACTCTATTTTGATTCCAACTCAGTGTGAATATTATGCGATGGAAGGTCTTGGGCAACTGCTCAGTACCTATCAGATTGTGAAAGAAGATTTAAATGAGACGCTTGAGATCGAAGGCGTTCTTCTGACGATGTTTGATCCGCGAAACAAATTGACGCACGAAGTCGTAAGGGAGATGAAATCTCATTTTCCAGAAAAGCTTTACGAAACCGTCATTCCGCGAAATGTGAAACTTTCTGAATCGCCGAGTTTTGGTAAGCCTGTGATTTTGTATGATCCAGAATCCAAAGGCTCGCATGCGTATCTTCATCTCGCCGAAGAATTTTTGAAGAGAAATGGCTACAGCGTTGAAGATGTAAAAATTGGAACTCCGGCGGATGTTGTTTCGGCTGTGCTTGAATCTAAAGAAATCTTAGCGGAGCCAGAAACTCTTGACGCACCGCGTCAAGATTCGGCTATAGAGATTCCAAAAACTGAGAATCTTTTAGAAACTCAAATCGACGAATTGCAACAAGAGCAAAGCGCTGAGGTTTCAATGACCACTGAAGCTGTGTCGTCGAGCAGCATTGAAACCGTTCAAACAGATTTATCGAATTAACGAGGAGGGAGAATTTTATGGAAACAACGACTACAAATGAAGGATCGAGAAGTGTTTTAGGTCGAGGCATTGGGAGCCTTCTTCCGGAGACAAATAAACGAGGTTATTTTTTATGTCCCATCGGGGAGCTTTATCCCAATCACGCACAGCCCCGAAAGTTTTTCGACGACGCTAAACTTGAAGAACTTGCTCAGAGTATTAAAGAAAAGGGTGTTCTTCAGCCCATTTTGGCAAAAAAGACCGATAAAGGGTATGTGATCATTGCTGGGGAGCGTCGCTGGAGAGCTTCACAAAAAGCGGGCAAAAAAGAAGTTCCGGTTATTTTAAAAGATCTTTCAGACAATGAGATTTTGGAGACCGCGCTCATTGAAAACGTTCAAAGAGAGGATTTAAATCCTATCGAAGAGGCAGAATCTTACCAAAGACTCATTTTAGACTTAGGACTTACCCAAGAAGAGATTTCGAGACGCGTCGGAAAAGACAGAACCACGATCGCAAATGCCCTTCGACTCCTGAAGCTCAGCAAAGAGGTTCGAGAAAAGATCAGCTCGGGAGAGCTTAGCGTCGGACACGCGAGATGCTTAATCACGCTTGAAGACAAAGACCTTCAGAACCAACTTCTCACTTTAATTACCGAAAAAGGCTATTCCGTTCGCCAGGTTGAGTCGCTCATCAAAAAAGTGCGTGAAACGGGAAGCCTAGGTGGAACCAAGGCCGCAGAAGCAGCGTCCCAAGAGATTACGGCTTATAAATCGGTTCAGAGCGATCTTGAGAAATTTTTCGACGCCAAAATTGAAATCAAGTCGCAGGGAAGCAAGGGTCAAATCGTGATTCATTTTTCCGACCGCGATACTTTTGACCGAATTCTTGGTAAAATAAATTATGAGCGTGCATAACAAAAAATCCATACCTTCAACAATCACCCTTCTAGATAGGGGCTGTGAATTCGACGGAAAACTCTCTTTTGAGGGCATTGTACGGATTGACGGAATTTTTCACGGCGAAATTTTTTCTCAGGACCATTTAATTATTGGAGAAGGAGCGGTCGTCGAAGCCAATATTCAGGTGGGTGAAATCGAGATTAGTGGATCTTTCAAGGGCAATATCACGGCCAAAGAGAGAGTGACCATTCATTCGACCGGTAGAGTTCAAGCAAAGCTTTTAACCCACGATTTTGAAGTTCATAAGGGAGCGCTATTCGATGGATCTGTCGAGATGAGCTCTGTCCGAACTTCTTCTGTCCCAAGGACTGAGGAGCTCAATATTCTCTCCTTTGGATCAAAGGGCACTTCGCAAGCCGTCAGCTAGTTTTCGAGCAAATCTAGTAGGATCGCGTCCTTGATTGTATCACCCACAATTGGTTAAAAAAGTGGGGTCGATGGAAATTAATTTTACTCTCGTTATTCAGATTGGGATTTACCTGGTCCTTTTCTTCATTTTGAAGGCTTATTATTTTAAGCCCATTTTGGCGCTTTTAAAAAAACGCGAAAGTCTCACGGTCGGCAAACTTGATGAAGTTTCTGATCTCACAAAAAAAATGGAAGGTCTGAGAGCTGAATACGAGTCTCGAATGAAAGCTGCTCGA
Organism: Bacteriovoracaceae bacterium; assembly: GCA_028287765.1. Lineage (GTDB taxonomy): Bacteria > Bdellovibrionota > UBA2394 > UBA2394 > UBA2394 > JAQBPA01. The sequence goes on along the minus strand of JAQBPA010000063.1, from coordinate 5,835 downwards.
GAATCAATGGAGTCTCATCGAATGGAAGCCCTTCAAAGAATTCGCCAAAACTCGGAAGAAAAAATTCACCAAGCCAAAATTAAATTGGAAAAAAGCTTGAGCGATCATCAGGAAGCTCTTGAGCGAGAGGCAAAAATCATTCGCACAAAATTTGCGACACTTGCAGTTGATCTTAAAAAAGAAATTGAAGGCGCGATTCTTTCTTCGCGAGTCGTGCGTTTATGAATCCAATCATTTATCAATGGATTAATATTATTATTTTATTTTCTTTTTTAGGAATCGTTCTAAAGAAAAAACTGGGTGCCTATTTTGCTGCTGAAAGAAATAAGCTGGATACTGAGATGCGGACGGCAGGAGCAGAATATCATCGAATTAAAGACGAGTTTTCAACCATCCAAAAGTCTGTAAATGAGCTCGATAAAAAAATTACTGAACTTAAAAATTTATCGCTGAAAGAGATTGAAAATGAATCGAAGCGAATCGAATCTGAAACCGCTAACGCTCTCGAAAAAATTTCAATCGATGGAGAGGCACGAATTAAAAACGAAGCCGATAGAACAAAAAAGGCGCTAGAAAAAGAACTTTTTCAGTCCGCCCTTGCTCTTGCGAAAGAGTCGCTTGCAAAAGAGTTAAAAGAGCAAAATCAAGACTGGATTTCTCAAATGGTTCAAGGCGAGCCCACTGGAAAGAAAAAGAATTATGCCTCGTAATCCTGTGGCTGCACGCAGATATGCGCATGCTTTTTTTCAATTGACGGATAAGCCGACAGAGGCGCTTACCGAACTTAAAGTATTGGTTTCCGTTTTTAAAAAAAATCCTGACGCAGAAAAGTTTTTTTTAAGTCCGGCGGTTTCAATGGAAGATAAAGTGGGCGCGCTTTCGGATTTGAAAGCAAAGCTTCCTGTCTCTTATATTTTTTTAGAGACATTAGTCGAGGCGGGACGACTCGAGTGTCTGGACGGAATTGTTGAAGAGTTCGAAAAGTTTTGTGAAGAAAAAACCGGAGAGCTTTCTGTAGAAGTGGAATCAGCCACAAAGCTTTCGGAAGGAGTACTAGAAGATATTCGCGTGCTTCTTCAGGATAAATGGAAGAAAAAATTAAAACTTCACACAAAAACAAATCCTGAACTGATCGGCGGCTTTATAGCTAGAGCGCCAGGAAAATTACTTGATGCTTCTGTTGTAAGCCAACTCGAAAGCCTTCAAGAACAACTATTTAATTAAGACTTTGATAAACGAAACGTAGGAGAGACCAAAATGGCCATTCGCGCAGATGAAGTAAGTGAAATTTTAAAAGCAAAAATCCGAAAATTTGAAAGAGTCTTAGAAGCAAAAGATACCGGAACGGTTCTTTCTGCCGGAGACGGAGTGGCACGCGTTTATGGTCTCGACTCAGCGGTTGCTGGAGAACTTGTAGAATTTCCTCATGGAATTAAGGGCCTCGTTTTAAATCTCGAAGCTTCGAACGTCGGAGTCGCGCTCCTCGGAGAATACGAAGGTATTCGAGAAGGCGACACGGTTAAAAGAACGGGCGAAATTGCGGCTGTTCCTGTTGGCGAAGAACTTCTCGGTCGCGTCGTTGATGCTCTTGGAAATCCGATCGACGGAAAAGGCGCCATTCAATCGAAGAACAGAAGACCGATCGAGCAAAAAGCTCCCGGCATCGTTCCACGTCAGAGTGTGAAAGAACCTCTACAAACGGGGATCAAAGCGATCGATGCGATGATTCCGATCGGTCGAGGTCAGCGCGAGTTGATCATCGGGGATCGGCAGACTGGAAAAACGGCGATTGCGATCGATACGATCATCAATCAAAAAGGTCTCGGCGTTTATTGTTTTTATGTTGCGATCGGACAAAAGCAATCCAGCGTTGCTCAAGTGGTTTCTAAACTCGAACGATACGGCGCTATGGAATATACAACCGTCATTTCCGCCTCCGCTTCTGCTCCAGCTCCTCTTCAATTCCTCGCACCCTATTCGGGAACTGCGATGGCCGAATATTTCAGAGATTCGGGTCGCCACGCTTTAATTATTTTTGATGATCTTTCAAAACAGGCGGTGGCTTATCGACAACTCTCGCTTCTTCTTCGAAGACCCCCCGGACGCGAAGCTTATCCTGGAGATGTTTTTTATTTGCACTCCCGACTTCTTGAGCGGGCTTGTAAGCTTTCGGATAAACGAGGCGGCGGCTCTCTGACGGCTCTTCCGATTATCGAAACTCAAGCCGGGGATGTTTCTGCTTATATTCCTACGAATGTGATTTCGATTACGGACGGACAAATTTATTTGGAAACAGATTTGTTTTATTCGGGGGTTCGTCCTGCGATTAACGTTGGTCTCTCGGTTTCTCGGGTCGGGGGCAGCGCTCAAATTAAGGCTATGCGTTCAGTCGCCGGGAATCTCCGATTGAGTTTAGCGCAGTACAGAGAATTAGAGGCATTCGCTCAATTTGGATCAGATTTGGATGCAGCCACGCAACAACAACTGAAGCGCGGCGCTCGTCTTGTTGAAATTTTGAAACAAGGCCAGTACTCCCCTCAAAGTGTGCAAAGACAAGTGGCCATTATTTTCGCCGCGACGAACGGCTATTTGGATGATGTCGATCTCACAAAAATAAAGAGTTTCGAGGAAGGATTTTTATCATTCTTAGAAACGAAGTATCCAAAATATTTGGAAGAGATTGTGACTAAAAAAGCGATTAGTGACGAACTTAAACCCAAGCTGATCGAAGCGATTAAAGAATTTAAATCTAATTTTTTAGTGAAATAAAAAATGGCAACGCTAAAGATCATTAAAAAAAGAATTGTGAGTGTTAAAAACACTCAAAAGATCACGAAAGCGATGAAGCTCGTTTCGGCCGCTAAACTTCGGCGCGCGACAGAAAAAGCCCACTCTTCTCGTCCCTATGAGGAAGAGCTTCTTCATATGGTTTCTTCGATTCTTCAGGACGTAGAATGGAAGTCACCTCTTATCGTCGAACGACCAGAAAACAAAGTCGCGTTTGTTGTCGTTTCAACGGACCGGGGACTTTGCGGGAGTTTGAATACCAATAATTTTAAAAATGTTTTGAAAAGAGTTTCTGAGCTTCCCAATTCTAAAATTCAAATCATTGCTCTTGGAAAAAAGGCGAATGATTTTTTTAGAAAAAGAGGCTTCGATGTTCATTCCGTCTATTTAGACATGGCTCGAAATGGAAACTTTGCTTTCATTGAATCAATTGCGAAAAAAATTCGAGAGCTTTTTATCGATGAGACATTTGATCGGGTCGAAGTCTTTTATTCTCGTTTTGAATCCGCCATTTCTCAGAAGACTGAAACTTTTACTTTGCTTCCATTTGTTCCGCCTAAAAAAGAAGGCCAGACTTCATTTATATACGAACCGGCTGCTGCGGAACTTTTGGATTCCCTTGTTCCCATGCTTTTAGATTTTCGACTCTTTCGAGTCGTCTTGGAGTCGGTCGCATCTGAGTATGGAGCACGAATGGCGGCCATGGATTCAGCTACTCGAAATGCGAGAGATATGATTGAGCGACTCACGCTACAAAGAAATCGCGCCCGACAGGCCGCAATTACAAAAGAACTTATGGAAATTATTGGAGGAGCGGAAGCGCTCGTTGCATAAAGTCGCAATAAAGAATGCGCATATCATTCGCACCTAAGGTGCGAACAAATACAGAGGAAGGTAAATATATGGATAAAACAGCAGAAATAGTTGAAGGACAAGTTGAGCAAGTGATCGGTCCCGTTGTGGATATCAGTTTTGAACATTCAAAACTTCCCCCGATTTACGGCGCAGTTACGCTGACGAATAAATCCATTAACGATCAAGAAGACAATTTAATTTTGGAAGTCGCCCAGCATTTGGGTGAAAAAACCGCGAGATGTATCGCGATGGACGAAACGAACGGGCTCACTCGAGGACTGAAAGCAAAATATCGTGGCCAACAAATTACGATGCCTGTTGGTAAAGCAGTTCTTGGAAGAATTTTAAATGTTGTTGGCGAACCCGTTGACGAAATGGGTCCAGTCAAAAATACAAGTCGCCTCCCTATCCACAGATCTGCACCCCCTTACGAAGATCAAGTGACGGATGTTGCGATGTTCGAAACGGGAATTAAGGTCATCGATCTCCTCGCTCCTTATTCGAAGGGCGGAAAAATTGGACTCTTCGGTGGTGCCGGGGTCGGAAAAACAGTTTTGATTATGGAACTCATCAATAACGTCGCCATGAAACATGGTGGATTTTCTGTATTCGCAGGAGTTGGTGAGCGAACGAGAGAAGGAAATGATCTTTGGATGGAAATGAAAGAGTCGGGCGTTCTCGATAAGACAGCGCTTGTTTACGGACAAATGAATGAGCCGCCAGGTGCTCGTGCACGCGTGGCGCTTAGTGCTCTTACGGTTGCTGAATATTTCCGCGATCAAGAAAATCAAGATGTGCTTTTATTCATCGATAATATTTTTAGATTTACACAGGCAGGCTCTGAAGTGTCCGCTCTTCTCGGTCGAATTCCTTCTGCTGTCGGTTATCAGCCGACGCTCGCGACAGAAATGGGCGAGCTTCAAGAACGAATCACAACCACAAAAAAAGGATCAATCACCTCCGTGCAAGCGATTTACGTTCCCGCAGATGACTTGACGGATCCCGCGCCTGCGACTGCGTTTGCTCACTTGGACGCGACAACGGTTCTTAGCCGTGCGATTTCAGAACTTGGAATTTATCCTGCCGTCGATCCACTCGATTCGACGTCGCGAATCCTTGATCCTCAAGTCGTAGGACAAGAGCACTATGATATCGCGCGAAAAGTTCAATCAACTCTTCAGCGCTATAAAGATCTTCAGGATATTATTGCCATTCTTGGGATGGAAGAACTCTCAGAGGACGACAAGGTTACCGTCGCGCGCGCAAGAAAAGTTCAGAAGTTTCTCAGTCAACCATTCTTTGTGGCACAACAATTTACGGGAATTCCTGGTGCTTATGTGGAACTTAAAGACACGATTCGTGCTTTTAAAGAAATTCTTTCAGGAAAACATGACAATCTTCCAGAACAAGCATTCTATCTTGTCGGTACGATTGAAGAAGCGGTCGCAAAAGCTGCCAAACTTCAGGAAGCTGCTGCATAAAAAATGGAAGTTTTTCTCGCCACACCTGACAAGAAGGTTTTTTCTGGTGCAGCATCAGATGTATTGGTGAACGCCGAAAAAGGCCAAATCAATATTCTTGAGAAACATGCAAATTTAATCACTCTGGTGAAGCCTGGAGTTGTTCGAATCCGTGGCGCTCAAGAAAAAAACTTTCAAGTAGGTGAGGGTGTTCTTAAGGTTGAGAACGATCGGGTTTCGATCCTTTGTAAAGAAGTGCGAGAGAGTTAAATTCCGGGCTGTTTAAGCTGAGGGTTTAGATTTTCGATCTTTGAGACTCAACCGGACTTGGACTTTTCCCTTCGAATCTTTTTGTAGTTTGATTTCTACCTTTTTGTTCGGATTTTTTTTCTTTTGTTCATCAATTTGTTTTTGCATAGCCGCTACGAATTTATCTTTGGTTGGAAACGTTTCTTGCCCAGAAACCATTTGCTTCATTTTTTCGTAAAGAATTTCGAGACTCTTCGGCGATCCTGGAGCTTTCGGTTCTGCCGAGATATTTGAAGGATTTTCATGGACCGCAGCACCAGATTTTTTTTCTAAAAGAAAAAGATCCCGATGGTGCGTTCCTTCTTCGATCTGTTTTAAAATTTTTGACCAGAGAGTGCTGAACTGAATATATTTCTGTTGAAGGCCTTGATAGCGAAATCGAGAAGCGGTTGTTTTCAGATCTGCGGGGCCAATCCCAATAAAT
>JAQBPA010000008.1 GCA_028287765.1 Bacteriovoracaceae bacterium | reverse complement strand
ATTTCAAGTTCTTCTGAAAGTTTTTGAGAGAGTGCTTTTTTTGCAAGTTTTAGGCATTCACTATAATTTCTTTCTCCAAACCTCACTTGAGCCATGGCGAGTTCGATCCTGTGTCGTCTATCAGAAGGGGCGCCCTTCAGTAGACTTTGAAGTTCTTGATAAGCTCGTTTAAAGTTAGCCGATTTTCTCAATTGTTGAATGCGAGTGAGATGAGCGTCTGTATCGATTTGAGAAAAATGTCCGGAATCAATCAGTCTTTGACGAGCGATATCTTCCGAGTCGGTGAGAGGAAAAAATTCATAGAGTTCTTTATAGCGTTCTGCCGATTTCTCTTCGTCTCCAAGAGAGAGATCGATATCTGCAAGACGAATGAGAATATCTCCTCGAAAAGCACTATGTTTAAATGTTTTTAAAAATTTTTCAAAAAGATTTTTAGCAGGCTCTAATTCCATTTTTTCTTGAAGAGCTTCACCGTGAAGTAACCAAATTCTTTCTTTAAGAGGAGTTGGCAGATCGTCGGGCATCGCCAATTTACTCACTTCGTCGAACTTAGAACTTTCAAATGCTGAAAGCGTCCGGAGAAAAATATCATAAGAAGAGAAACGAGAATCGGTGATGGCAGGATAAGCGAGAACGTCGCTAAACCGCTTAAGTTCGTAAAGCGCACGAAGCTCAATTAGTTTTAACAACGGATCTCTAGAGTCATGAGAGAGCTTCAAAACTTTTTCCCAGGAGCCCGCTTCAATGGCTTGAGAGATGGGATCCGATCGGTTGGCTTCAAAATCGAAGTTTAAACTCGAGATTGATTTTTGACAGGATGAGACGAATGAATAAGAAAGGACACAAACAACAAAGAGACTTAAATGCCTCAGACTCACTTTTCTATTGTGAGGCATTAATGGGGCAGAGTCTAGGGCCGCCGATGAAAATACATTCTGGAAGCGTGCAGCTAGGCAGCAGAATCGCAGAAGCCCGGCTCCTCCGCCATTCATTTTTAACGCGTCGTGTCTTGATCATCGATTTTGGAATGAATAACCTCGCAATATGCATTTGAAAATCCTTCCCGATATCTCCCATCCAGAAAAAAAATCATTTAAGGCTCTTCATCCCATGTTTACTTATGATGTGCCGCCGACCCCGCCAGATATTAAAGAGAAGTTCGCGAAGGCTCAAAACTTTGTCGTCATCGGAATTGGTGGAAGCACGATTCCCTTGAAAGTTTTTTTGGATGTCGCGGAGCTAAACGACCATGTTCATATCGTTGAAACAGTGGATTCATGTCGCTGGAAAAAAGTGAAGCATTTAAAAGACGTTCTTTTTTGTGTCGTAAGTAAATCTGGCGAAACTCTTGAAATTAAAACTCTTCTCGGCGAACTCGTGACGGAGAAGTTACTCGATAGAACCATCGCGATTACGGATCCCGCCAAAGGAAGTTTGCGAAAGTTTGCCTCTGAAAATAAAATACCGACTCTTGATATTCCGTCTGATATCGGAGGACGATTTACAAACTTTACTCCTTTTCATCGAGCGCTTCTGGAAAGATTTGGAATTCGTTTTACGGATTTAATGGAGCATGCAAAAAAAGTTTCAGAGTCTTTAAAGAAGGATTCCAGTATTCTAGAAAAACTTTTTATTCAGACGTTTAAAAGTTCAAAAGAAAATCTTATCCTTTGGGCTTATGGTGAGAGATTCGCTGGCCTCGCTTCCTGGGTTCAGCAGGTTGTTGCGGAGAGCCTTGGAAAAAAGACGAACGCTGGAAAGCGCGTTGGGATATTTCCGATCGTATTGAAGGGTCCCGAAGATCAGCATTCTGTTCTTCAACTTTTGATGGATGGACCTCAGAGAAATGCATTTTGGTTCTTTGTTCCCGATTCTTCGGACGGACAGGTGAAGAGGAATCTTCCGGAACCCTTAAAAGAACTCAACCGCCTCTCGATGGATCAGATTTTAAATGTTTTAGCGGAATCCACGATTAAAACTTTTGAAGAGCGGCTAGGCCATTCTGAGACCCTTCAGCCTTTGAGTGTGTTTACACTCCGTGGAATGGAGGACGTGGTGGAAGCGATTACAGTCGTGCAGGCGTTTATTGAATATGCGGGAGAAAAATTAGAGGTGAGTGCATTTGATCAGCCAGGAGTCGAGCGAGGAAAACAAATCGCTCGCGAGATTATTAAAAAACTTTCCAGTTGATCCGCTAATCTGAAATAACGTGAGTGAGCTTTGAAGGAAATTCTTCCATGGCTTCGAGAATTTTTGTGATAGATTCTCGAGGCATTTCTTCCTGCACGGCGAGAGCCTCCGTGAGTGCAAGGGGCGTGACCACACGATGAGCGATCAAAAGATCGCCAAGTTTATCGTCTCGATTCTGAGATCGATAAGAATTTTGAAGCTCAATAATAAACTCAATTTGAATCGGTTTGGCTTGGCCCCGATGCATGAGAACCTCCCCAATTTTTACTTTGGGCCGATCTGACTCTAACATTTATTACTCTCCCTACTTCTCTTACTCGCAAGAATGATGCCAACGGAAAGTCCTTTAAACGCGTTTTATAGGCCTTAGGCTAATTTTAGGGGAGTGAATGTCCCAGTTCCGGGGTCTGGAGGGGTCATATTGGTCTGACCCCTCAAAACTCAACAATTTGGATTCGATGGTTATCGCTGTCGGCGATGAGAAGATTTTGATTTTTTATTTTCACATCGTAGGGATGATGAAGCATTCCGGGTTTATTGCCGATTTGACTTAGTCCTGTGGTCTCCTAGCCAGCTGTCATTTCTCCGTCCGATCTTCCGCCGAACCATCCCAAAAACTCGCCATCCACTGAAAATTTTTGAATTCTAGAATTTCCGTATTCGCTTACAACAAAGATATCGTCTTCGATGTCGATTGAGACGGGTTTGGAAAATCCACCAGGCGTTGAAGTTTCTAATGAATATCCACGAGATTCGAAGCCCTTCGTAAGACTTCCGTCTTGTTTCATTCCAAGCCATCCAAGAAAGCGACCATCGTATGAAAATTTTTGAACGCGGTGATTCCAGGTGTCGGCAATGAGTAAATTTGACTCACCGTCAAAAACAAGGGAGTGGGGTCGATCAAAACCACCGAGCTCTCGTGAGACATGAGGAGCCATTTGTGTGTTCCAGCCAGGGGTGACTTTTCCGTTAATGGTCGCACCCAACCATCCCAAAAATTCTCCGGTAGACGAAAATTTTTGGATGGAATGAGAGCCGTAATCTGAAATATAAAAGTTCTTATCTGAATCCATTTGAGCAGAAGCCGGACCAGAAAGAAGCCAATCGAGAGCTTGTCCATCTCTCGAAAGAAAATTTTCGATAAATTCACCATCTATCGAAAATTTAAAAATCTTTCGTGCTCGATAGTCGCTTACAAAAATTCCGTCTTTATCGATCAGAATGGAGTGAGGACCCTGAAATAAAGAATCTTTGGAGGCGGAGAGTGTTTTGCTGAGTTTTTTTGAAGTCAGCCAACCTACAGGTTCGAATGTTTCGTCAAAAATGCCGACACTTGGATTTTCAATAAAGTTTGCGACGTAGAATCTCTTTTTCGAATCCTGCTGAATAGCGAAAGGTCTTGAGAAGCCAGAGATGATCCGGATGTTCATTCAAATTTTATATCACCTCTGCACCGATGTTCTAATCTCATTTTTGACTTGGTGGAGCATTAGATTCAACGATACCGATCAAGATTTTAGGATCTTGCTTTAAATCAACTGCTACTCCGTTAGTCGTCGCGTACGGAGGTGTTAGGCTAAATGAATTCGTGATGCCTGGTTCCGTGGGCGAGGAGATTCTAAGGACGCCATTCGATCCGCTAAATACACCATTCGTTCCAAGACTCTCCAACTTCGAAGTCATGAGCATCGTAGCAACTTTTTTCCGTATCATCATTTCTTGATCCGCTTTCGCCTTCATCTCAAGCGCATTCATTTCTGCCTTTGAGTAATTAACTTTTTCAAACGCTAAGTCCTTATCAGCCTTTAACGCTTTTAAGTCGATGAGCACATTGGAATCAAGTTTGATATTTCCGTCCTCAAGCTTGTACGAAAGTTTGGACAAAAGATTTTTTTGGTTTGCGTCGGTAGTTTTGATAGCCTCTTGGTCATCGGCATATTTTTTCTGTTCTTCAGGAGCAATTTTGCCTACGTCGTCAGCACTGGTTTTGCCTTTGTTTTCGGGTTTTGCCAGTTCTTCCATGAATTTATCTAAATGAGTTTTCATGTCTGCTGTTAATTCTTCAATCTTTTTAGAATCATTTTCATATTCATCAATATTTTTTAAATACGTTTCAAGAACAGAAGGTGTAAAATATTTGGATAATTTGTAAAAACTTACGTCCCCTTTAGCAGACTGAATGTAGAGGTATGGAATGTTTTTCACTTTAAAAATGACAAGTCGATCTGAATCCTTAGTCTCATCTTTCGAAGTAAGAGGTATTTGCGTGCCGGTGTCGAGATCTTCCGCAGTTATTTTTTCACTGCCGTGTACGAATTCTTTAAACACCGGCTGATCTTTTTTACTTTCATCAGTCACGTGTGGGGAGTCTTCTGCGTCTTGAGCGTAAGAAGCCGTCATAAAAGAAGGGATAATGACCGAGAGAGATAAAATTTTGAGCAAA
>JAQBPA010000245.1 GCA_028287765.1 Bacteriovoracaceae bacterium | reverse complement strand
GGGGCTCTCTCAGTTCGGATTTATTGGCTGTATCGGCGTCCTCTTTTGCTGGCTTGCTGGCTATTCGCTTCTTCCTCTTTGGCTTTATCAGTTTGAAAGCCGATTTCCGTCGAAAGAATGGCGTCATCCGTTTGCGTCCTATCTTTCTTCGCGGATGATTCGAATTGGAAATTGGCTAACGGATCATGCGGCCATTTCTACTTTTGCGTTAATCGGCTTTTCGGCCGTTGGATTTTTTGGATTTTCCAATCTCTACCGGAATCCCGTTGAATATAATTTTGACAATATGAGAAATAAAATTGCGATGTCTTCGGGTACTGAAGCGACCGAACGACGAATCAATGAAGTTTTTTCGACGAGTCGCACTCCGTCCATCGTTCTGCTCGATTCTCTCGAGCAAGCGGAAGAAATTTGTCCGACAGTCGAGAAGCTTGCGTCCTCACTTCCCTCAGAAGAAAATGTCATCCATTCGTGTATGAGTATTTATTCCGTCCTTCCGAAACCTCTTCCGAATGAAGATGCACGAGTAAGCGAGATGAAACAAATCATAAATCTCTTGCAAGATAAGTCTCTCAAGCATTCAAAGCATTGGGAAAAATTAAGAGGCTTTCAAGAAAAACTTACTCTCTCTAAACCGACGATCAAAGATATTCCCTTTCAGCTCCTAAGACGTTTTACAGAAAAAAATGGAAAGATAGGCACCGTAGCTTTCATCAATCCGGATAGTGATAAGCCTCTAAACGATGGCGTAAATTTACTAAATTTTACAAAAAGCTTAACGCAAATCAAACTGCCGAAAACAAATACAACTGTTTCCGCTTCAGGCGATTCTTTTATTCTCGCAGATCTGCTTCGTGGACTCAAAATAGATGGCCCGCTTACTTCTCTGGTCGCTCTGGTTGCCGTTGTTCTTATCGCGATGTTCCTTGCCGGAAGTTTTACGAGCGGCATTTTGATGTGTCTTTGTCTTTTACTTGGAACGTGGTGGCTCCTCTGTTTGCAGGGAGCTTTTGATATCAAATATAATTTTTTCAACTTCATTGCATTGCCGCTCACATTTGGAATTGGTATCGATTATCCGATCAATATTTTTGTCAGATGTCGGCAAGAAAATTATAAAAATTATGGAAATATTCTCGCGACCAGTGGAACGGCCGTCATTCTTTGCTCACTCACGACGATCATTGGTTATTATACCCTGCTTGGAGCGACGAATTTGGCCTTAGTGAGTTTTGCGAAGCTCGCACTCATTGGAGAAATAACTTGTCTTGTCGCTGCACTCATTTTGCTTCCGGTTTTACTGAAAGCCATAGGACGTTTTAAGGAAAAATCTAGCTCCGACGGAGAAGCAGAAAATAATATTCATAATAGAATAGCGAAGTAATTCACTTAAGATTTTCGAAGATAATAGGTGCCGAGGGCGTTCGACCACGCCTTCGTATAATCAGTTTTGATCATAACTTCGATTGTTGGAAAGTTTTCGAGTTTCAATCGATCTGCACAAGTATTGATATGTCGATGAACCCAGAAGATTACTTTGGGTTTTGCCGCTCGGAGATCTTGAAGCAAGGTTTGATAACGATCGTTATTCAGATCTTCCTTAAGATCGGATTCGGGCGCTACACAAACGTCCACATAGTCGATGGTATGCATGAAATACAAAAACCGCGTCGCCGGCGCGCGATCAGTCATATAATAGATAGAAGGAATGGCATGATGAAGCCAAATCGAATCTGTTGGCGATGTATCTTTTTTCACGGATTCAATGACTTGCTTTACTTGTGAATCCCAATTTTTATTTTTATCTCGCAGTTGCTGAGTGAGTGTAAACGAAACGTATCCGACGGCCGTGAGGAATGCTAAAGCCGTGAGTGCCTTTCGCAGTTTTGAATTCCAGTCGACTGCCATAGTCGTCAAAAGACAAAGAAGCGGCAGAAGAATGATCATATAGTTTTGATAATATCTTCCGCCCATCGAAACCATCCAAATGCTTGTGAAGAGAAGAAGTAAAATGCTTGCCATATTAAATAGACGATCACGAACTGGAAAAATAAATTGTTTGAGTCTGGTGATAAAAAGAAGTGATCCAAGAACAATCGATAAATAGCCAACCCCTAAAACGATAAGAATATTATCAAAGACTGCTTTCCAATGTTCCGCGGGAAGTTCCTTTCGAGAATGGATGTATCGAAAATTGGCTTGATAAGCTTCGCTCCAAATCGTTGAAAACGGCACTTCGACAAGAAGCCAGCTTATCCACGTGAAGACGAGGAGGCTTACGACGGCAACGGATGAGAGTATTGCGGCTCTTGGAATTCCCTTTTTTAATAAAATCCAAAACGGAACAAGGGACATTAAGAACGCGGGCTGTTTGATACACCCAGCCGCCCCCACAAAGGCACCTAAAAGAAGTGCATTCATGATCTGACTCTTTAGCGAGTCTGTTTTCAAAATCCGAACGGCCATTAAGGCGGCAAATAAAATGAAAGGGAGATAAAATCTTTCAGGACAAAATGTCCCGTAATTAACAACGCCACTTAATAGTGAAAATAAAAGTGCCCCGAAAAAGGCCTTCCGCTCATCGAGAAAAAAATTGAGTACGTAATAGAAGGCGAGTGCGCCGAGAAACATCCAGAGAGCTGTCATGATATGAAGAAGAATAAGCGATGATTCGCCTCCAGATAAAAGCCAATGAAATTGAAATAAAAAAGGCGGCTTATGATCAATCACCGCCGTATAGAGCGAGTGCTTAAATGTGTATTTTGCCATCGTCGCCCAGCCGCCCTCGTCAGTATTAATAACGGGAATGAAGAACGATGCAAAAAAGCTCAACCCGGTACTCAGAAGCAGGTATAGGGCCCGAATCCACATTCGGCGATGTTAATGATAAAATAGAGAAGGGCAAATAAGTTATTTCGTTCTCTGCTTGAAAACAGGTAAACTAATGAAAGGAATAATCAGTTGATTCAAAAAGATAGACATGGGAACGTTCAAATAGGCTTATGATTTCCGTCATTGTTCCTTCAAAAATTACTGAAGAAAACATTGTCTCCACGGTGTTGGCGTTACATCGACATCTTTCATTCCGCTTTCCGGGTGGATTTGAGATTATTGTTGTGCCAAATCCTATTCCTCTCGGCCATCAATTAAGTGACTATGTCGAGCCACTCCAAGAGCTTTTACATTTCAGTGAAAAACATAAAGAAGTTCGGATCATTCCTCATCACGGCAAAGCAGGAAAATATGCTGCCATCAAAACCGGAGTTCAAGCGTCGACTGGTGCTTGGATTTTTATAACCGATGCTGATTTGCCTTTTGAACTTTCCTTTTTTGATGAAGCCGCTCAAAAGTTACGCGCGGATTTTGACTTTGTGGTGGGGAATCGTCGACATCCGGACAGTATGATTCGCACGCCTCAAAAACTTTTAAAGAAGCTTTTAATGCGAGATCGAATTGGAAGAGTTTTTAACCTTGGCGTTCGTCTTTTATTCCCCAGTATTCCTGTTCGAGATACTCAAGCTGGAATTAAGGCAATGACCCGCAGATTTGCCAATCATGCCTTTCAACTTCAGATTTGTCCTGGATTTTACGGCGATATCGAGCTCTTTTTAATCGCGGTTGCGCATAGTTATCGATACACAAGTTTGCCGGTGATTTTTAATTATGGAGAAAATAAAAGCTCCATCCGATTCTTCCGGGAGTTTTTTGTCGCTCTCGGCTGGCTCTCAAAGATCTTTGTTCGTGATTTTCTTGGAACCTATGAAGTGTCTCTGGGCTTATCGGAAGCTTCAACAACGGCTTACGAAGAAGAAGACTCGTCCTTCAAAAGATCGTAATCTTATCTCAATTAATTTTTTCTAAATCGAGGAGTGCCAAGAGCATTTGGTATTCGTGGACTCTTTCGTCTTGATAACTATCTTGAATTTTAAATTCTTTAAAATCATTCCGAGTCGAAGGATGGATTAGAATTTCTTTTTGAGCATTTTTATTCAGAGCTCTTAGCAGTGACTCTGGACTTTTAAAATCTGATGAAGAGGGATAAAAAAAATCGAGGGTGTGAAAGCCGAGAGTTTTGAGCGTACCTTTAAGACTGCTGGCCAGAAGAGGAATAGGAAAGCGTGCTGTAAAGAGGAGTTTCCAATCCAGTGGGAGCCTTACCTGCAAGATTTTCTTTTGTTTCAAGAAATCTGAAATTTCGTCAAATAAACCTGGAATTAAATGAATATGTTGATGCCCGTCCAAATAATCTGTTTTGATTTCTAACGCTTCCATCTTTTCAATTTGAAGCTTTAGTTCTTGAAGCACCCAGATTTTTAATTTTTGCTTTTTTTCGGAAGAGGCCAAGAGCCACGCTTTCATGAGTTCGCCAGGCGACCGATAGGGTTGGTGGTGAGTAAGATTAAAATGAAGCCCCAAGCTCAGGTTCAATTCTTTTAAAGCTTTAAGCTCGCGATCAACAAAGGCCTCGTTCGGCATGATCGAGACTCTTGAGATCAACCCCCGTTTAGATAAATTCAAAATCGCTTCATTGACGGCGGGAGACATTCCCCAATCGTCGGCGGTTAAAAATGGATACTTGCGATTCAAGATGTCACCTTATGGCTGAGATGCGGATGATTCTGGTTTAGCGAATGGATTACTGGGAGTGATTTCAAGGCTCTGATGACCTCTTGTTAGTGTGGACCATCCGATGAGCATCTTTTTTAATTTCCCAAAATTGAATCCCGTCTCCTCCATATGGGTGGCCAGTTGGAGGAGTTCCCTATGACGAGGCAATTTTAAGCCAGGAACTTGATCTAAATAGGCGGGTTGTCTTGGAAATTTAATCAGATGCGGAAATATCTGAGTTCGCGTCCATTCCACGTCTTCTAAAATATAATGAGCTGCAAAATCAAAACGAGCGCCAAGCTTTTTACTGGAAATACGATTGATCACATCTTGATGACCTTTGTTTTTATTATTCCAATAAAAAAAAGTCTCTTCTTCACCGATCGAGACCTTAAGAACGCCAAATATTAAAGGCGTCTCTAAATTCTTCTTGAAACGAACAGCATCTCGGAATGCTTCATAGGCAGAAGTATAAACCTTTTCCCTTTCAAGCTTCTGTTTTAATTTTTCCATGGAATATTTTGGCTCCGCAGAGCGGCCCAGTTTCAAGGTTAATTGGTAACACCGCGGATTTCCTGCCTCGACAGATCGCAACATTAAAAGGGCAGAAAAAATGTAAAATAGACCTCGCCACTGCATAATCGATTTAGATGCAAGAATCATACACAGGCTAAAATGGCATTGCGAGGCGAAAAGACGTGGTTTAGCTGATGAAATCTATCCAGATTTGAGGCAAGAATGTCTCACCTGCGATGGTCGAAATGATGCAATGCTGAATGAGATCACTTTATTCGGAATCTTTTGTATTTTCTGAGCAGAATAAAATAGACTGGAAACTAGGTAAGGAGTTTACGCATGGCAACGACGGCAAAATTGGAACTCGACGGAAAAACGGTAGAACTTCCGATCGTCATAGGATCCGAAGGTGAGAAAGCGATTGATATCTCAAAGCTCAGGGCTTCGACGGGATTCGTAACCCTCGATTCTGGTTATATGAATACAGGCGCATGCACTTCTGCCATCACTTTTTTGGATGGTGAAAAAGGAATTCTCAAATATCGAGGTATTTCGATTGAAGAACTCAGCGATAAAGTAAGTTTTATCGAATGTAGTTATCTGCTCATTTACGGCCATCTTCCGAATCAAACGGAACTCAAAAATTTTCGAGAAGGTATCAAATATCATTCCCTCATTCACGAGGATATGAAGAATTTTTTTAACACTTATCCGAGTCATGCACATCCCATGGCCATTTTGTCTTCGATGGTCTGCTCACTTTCGGCTTACTATCCCGAACTTTTAAAACCCGATCAAACCGAAGAAGAAAAAAACGGAACGATCACACGACTCATTTCGAAGGTCCGCGTTCTTGCGGCTTTCGCGTATAAAAGATCCGTGGGACATCCTTTCGTTTATCCCAAAAATGAATTGGATTATGTTCAAAATTTCTTACACATGATGTTCGCCGTTCCGGCAGAGCCTTATCAAATGGATCCGGTAGCTGTGAAAGCAATCAATTTGCTTTTGATTCTACACGCGGATCATGAACAAAACTGTTCAACTTCGACCGTCAGAATGGTCGGCTCGGCGAAAGCTAATTTATTCGCATCCCTTTCGGCTGGAATTTGTGCGCTCTGGGGTCCCCTTCATGGTGGAGCTAATCAAGAAGTTTTAGAAATGCTTGAAGCCATTCACGCGGATGGCGGTGGTTATAAGAAATTCTTGGATAAGGCCAAAGATAAGAACGATCCTTTTAAACTTATGGGATTCGGTCATCGTGTTTATAAAAACTTTGATCCCCGTGCGAAAATTATCAAAAAGGCCTGCGATGATGTTCTTCAAAAACTAGGCGTGAATGATCCGATATTAGAAATCGCTAAAGGCCTTGAAGAAACCGCCCTGAAAGATCCCTATTTTATTGAGCGAAAACTTTATCCGAACGTCGATTTTTATTCTGGAATCATTTACCGGGCTCTTGGCATTCCAACCAATATGTTTACGGTCATGTTCGCTATCGGCCGACTTCCAGGATGGATCGCTCAGTGGAAAGAGATGATTGAAGATCCGCAAATGAAGATTTGTCGCCCGCGACAAATTTATACGGGTCAGACGAACGTTAAATTTGTGCCTATTGAAAAAAGATCGTAATTAGAAGTTTAGGACGCTTTTAATTCATGCATTTTCTTGAGATTGACAGAAATTTGTCCGTTGGCATCTCGAACAAGAATGTCTTCGAACTTTTTATTCCACACTAAATCGTCAGCGGTATAAGAATATCTGGCGTGAATGGTTTGAGCGAAGGTTTCATCCAGCCCTGACAGCGAAACTAAAATTTCTGCCTCGCATTTTTCAAGATCTTCCTTCGATTTTTGGTAGAGGGGACTGTCAGGCTCGATGAAATGCATCACGGTCCACGTACTAGCAAACAAGGGAGATTTTCGGCGCTTTAATTTGAGATCCGTCAGATTTCTAAATCTTTCACCATCGGGCTGAACGATGATATGAGCAAGCGCGACATCCACATGAGCCTCCACGATATGATTGAGGCGCTCATTCGCCATACGAAACATCAGTACGTCTTTCCCGTCATATTTTGTAATGACAGCATTTTTACTAAAAATAACTCGCGCGGTGGGTCGAGAAAAACGTGTAAAGAAAAGCCCGGTGACGAGAGCAAGTCCCATCAAACTAACTAAAGCTTCGATAGAAACAATGAGATTGGGCAGAAGTTGAACAGGACTAATTCGTCCGTAACCGATGGTTGCCAGCGTTTGGATGCTAAAGAAGAAGCAATCTGAAAAATGAACTTCTCTTGAAGTTGTTCTCATCCCCTCAAATGACTCTGGATTGCAGAAAAAATAAAGAATCGCAAAAACAAGATTCACTAAAAAGTAAGTAGAGAGAACAAGAAAAAGAAACTTCGGCCAAGATGCCGAAAGAAGCTCATGATAAGAATCATGAAAAAAATTGGAGCGGCGACGACCCGTATTAAAAGAGCCATCTTGATTTAATGTCCGAATGCTAGATTGTTTAGGAGCGGTACCCATACGGCAACCCTAAAAGATTTATGCTATTTTGCAACTCAGTCACGTATCTTTAGTCTGGAGTCCATCCGTGCGTCCGCGCTCTGACGGAGCCAATCTTTTAATTGGGGAGACTGTTTGCAAAGAGAATCAAAGAGATAGTCAGGGCACTCAAGAAAATCGCAAACTGATTCAGCGGAGACTTGTGCCGATCTGGGAGCGTGACCGAGGATGCCCATTTCACCAAAAAAGGCCCCGGGTTGAATTCGGCCAAGTTCGAGTTCTGTCGCCACGATTAAGATTCTCCCCGCTTTCGATCAATGGAAACAACTTTTCTTGAACGATGAAGTTTTTCTATT
>JAQBPA010000210.1 GCA_028287765.1 Bacteriovoracaceae bacterium | reverse complement strand
CCGATGATGAGTCCTCTTCCGTAAGAAAGCATTTGGCGTCCTACATATAGGCTAACCATATCGCTCGCGGTCCATGACATCCAAGCTTCTTGGGCGGTCAGTGCGGCATCGTTCGGATTGCCAGTTGGAAGAGCGGCGGTTGTGTTTCCTAATCCACCCCAGGTATAGGTCGCTTGAGGGGTCAATCGGACCATGACAGTCTTTGACGGGCTGACGTCGATATTTAAACGAACTCGGTTAGACCAAGTTTCAGTCCAGTCGTTCGTCTGGCCGAAGCTATTCTTCATCAGATCTAGACGCGTTCTAGCGCTTCCAGAGTGACTCATCATATCTGCCGCTGGCGCTGACACCGACAAAGCTGTTATTCCAATAAGTGGAATGAAAAAACGTAAATTAAATTTCATAGTTAAAAATACCTCCAATACAAATGATTCATTAAAGTCCCGGTCGAGGTCTATCAAAAAAACCCAGAATAATCAGACAACTATCTTGGGTTGGATTGATCGCTCTCACCGTAGACATTCTCTTTGTGTTCTCCCCTTTCAGAAAGACTTCTCTGGAGATATTTTCTTACGAAAGGACGATCTAAAGAACTTTAACTCCAAATTGCACACAATTGTGCGAGTTAGCCTAAAGCGTCAAAAAGGAAATCAATACGAAGGGAGAATTTTAGAAGCCTTTCCGTCTCTCGATGATCCCGGTTTAGAGATGGCCGTTGTTCAAGAAGCACATGGTTTTCCAATCGAGTTTTCTGAGCACGCACTTAAAGATGCGGAGGTTGCACAAAACCAAAATCCTGGAAAGCGAACCGACTTAACGCGCTGCACAACGGTTACTATTGACGGCGAGACCGCCAAAGACTTTGACGATGCCATTTCTGTCGAGAAACTCGAAAGCGGAAATTATAATTTAAAAGTATCGATCGCCGACGTTTCTCATTTTGTAACCGAGGGCACTGCACTTGATCGCGAGGCTTATCTTCGCGGCACTTCCATTTATTTTCCGGACCGATGCGTTCCGATGCTTCCAGAAGTTCTCTCAAATAATCTTTGCAGTCTGGTTCCACACGAGCCGCGCTTTACTCTCACCTGCGAAATGGAAATCTCGCCAGCTGGAAAAATTTTAAAATCGTTTATTTATCCTTCTATTATAAAGAGCGCCGCTCGACTCACTTACACAACGGTCGCTTCAGTGATTCAGGAAAACAAAAAGGGTCTTGTCGATCAGTCGATCGAAAAATTGCTCAAACTTGCATTTGAGCTCTCGCTTATCGTGCGAAAGGCAAGAAAAGCAAAAGGCGGACTCGATCTCGATCTTCCCGAAGCCGAAATGAAACTCGATAAAGAGGGAAATATCGTTTCAATCGGACTTAGCGAAAGAAACGAAGCTCATAAATTGATCGAAGATTTTATGATTCTTGCGAACGAAGCCGTATCAGAAGCCATTGAGAAAGCCGGATACTCTTCAATTTTTAGAGTTCATGAAAATCCCGATCCGCTTAAGATCGAAAAACTTAAAAACGTTATTAAACAGTGGGGTTTTATACTTGCTGAAAAAAAGGATCTAATCGAATCGCTACAAGCTTATTTAGAATCCGTAAGAGGTCATGAGAATGAAAAAATGCTCGTGGTATCTCTTCTCAGATCACTTAAGCAAGCCCAGTACTCTGCTTCAAATGCTGGACACTTTGGTCTTGGATCGGAATCGTATACTCACTTTACAAGTCCGATTCGTAGGTACCCGGATCTTATGGTTCATCGAATTCTCAGAAAGTCGAACTTTTTGAAATCTCCGGCGTCTCCCTATCCTGTGGAGAAGCTCGACGAGATCGCAAAAGCTTGCTCCGAGTCAGAACGACGGGCGTTTCTAGCAGAGCGTGATATGGAAGACTTAAAAAAGGTTCGCTTCATGCAACAATTTGTCGGAAAATCTTTTGACGGAGTTGTCACCACGGTTAAAAACTTTGGATGCTTTGTAGAAATTCTTCCGCATTTTATCGAGGGGCTCATTCCCATTCGACTTCTTCCTCACGATTTTTGGCAAACAGATGAACTTGAGATTTCACTTTATGGGCGAAGATCTAAATTCCATCTTCGCCTAGGAGATCGTATTCGCATTCAAGTATCCGATGTCGATCGCTTGAAACGGCAAATTACCTTTAGATTTTTGTCGCATCTCGATGGAGAGAAGCCCGCACGAGCGAATCACGAGCCCTCGCAACAAAAAAAACATTTTAGGTATGATAAATCTAAAAAATAAAATTTCAAATTGGACCCGCTTCCAAACCATTCTTAAGACCTTCGCAAAGCACGGGTTTACAAGCTTCATTCGAGATTTTGGATTTCCTCTTCCTGGTACTTTTCGAGAATCGACTGAAACATTAAAAGCCGGAGTTCCGAAACAACTTCGTAAAGCCTTTGAGGAACTGGGCCCCACGTTTATTAAACTCGGGCAACTTCTCAGTACGAGGCCCGACATTCTTCCTGAAGAATATATTTTTGAATTTTCGAAACTGACCGATCAGATTTCTGGATTTCCGTTCAAAGAGGTTTTGGTGATTTTAGAAAAAGAACTCGGCCGAGATCCTCTTGAAGTTTTTAATTCTATCGAAGAAAAACCGCTCGCAGCGGCAAGCATTGCTCAAGTACACCGCGCTGTCCTTCATGACGGAGAGAAGGTGGTGATCAAGGTTCAACGTCCTGGTATTTTAGAAATGATCGAGGGCGATATTCAGGTTCTTCATTTTGTAGCCAAGAACTTAGAAAAAGTGCGGGAAGAATTTAGGCTCATGAACCTTTCGGCCGTCGTGAAAGAATTCCAGCGCACCATTTACGAAGAACTCGATTTTACTCTTGAAGCTCGCAACATCGACCAATTCGCTCAAAATTTTCCGGAGCTCGACGGCATTGTGATCCCTCATGTGCAGTGGTCGCATACGACCACTCGAATACTAACGATGACGGAACTCTCCGGCACTCCGCTGTCGCAACTTCCAGAATTCCCTGCAAATATTGATCGATCTTTTTTGGCGGAAGCCATTGTAAATTTCTTTTTTGAAAGTATGTTCTTTCATGGCCTCTTTCACGCGGACGCCCATTCAGGAAATATTCTTCTCCAAACAGAAGGTCGGGGCCGACTCGCGCTCCTCGATTTTGGAATGGTGGGAACCTTGGGTCCGAATTTAAGATCGAAACTCTCTCAGTTATTTATGGCCATCGTCTCTCGTGATTTTGAAAGTTTGGCGCTTCTTTATACGGATATCGGAGAGTTTCAGAAAAAATTTTCGGTGAGAGAATTTCAGGCCGACATTTCAGAACTTCTTTCTCCTCATCTCGGCAAAACTTTAAAACAGATTAATATGGGTCAGCTTCTTTTAGATTCAACAAAGGTTGCCAGAAAATACCACGTAAAACTCCCTCGTGATCTGATCATGTTTTATCGATCCCTCATGACACTCGAACATATTGGAAGAAAGCTCGATCCCGAATTTGATTTTTTAACTTACGGCCAAAAATTTGCACAGACACTTGTAAAGAGGCGATTTTCGTCTCAAGAAATCTTTAGAGATATTTTTAAAACAGTCGAAGGTCTCCGCTCTCTCGGCACTGAGCTTCCAACGCAAATTAAAAATCTCGTCAAAAAAATAGATAACGAAGATTTTTCTTTTGGAAATGAAGCGACAGAACGAACGCTTAAAGAATTTCAAAAAACGCACCGACTGACACTCCTAAGTTTTTTTACGATCGTTCTAATGCTCTGCTCGACTTTGATCTCAACGGTTAGGCCAGGATCGCCAATAGAAATTCCGCTTTGGGTTGGAACGCTTTTACTCTCGTTATTTTTGCTTTTAATTCTTGTTCGCAGAAAATGAAGCCACTATCGCATCGTAAAAAGATGGACTATGGATGAGGCGTGATCGCTATCACGGTGATGATATTTTTTCCGGGACCGTAGTGCCAAAAAATTCGATAGGCAGAAGGAGTATTGTTTTCAGCATAAGCTTCAAAAATTTCTTCGCCGTTCTCACCTTGAATAGATGTATATTTGTGAGTATTCAAACTTTTGTGTCGCGGATTATGCTCCAAGTAGCCCAATGCTTTTTGGACGCTCTGAAGTCTTTTTTTAAGGCCTTTGTCTTTTTCCAAAGAATTTAAATGAACGTCAGCCTCTCGTGTGAACTTCAGTTCGAAAGGCATCTCAATTTATTTTTCTTTTTCATTTAAATATTTCGAAAATGAACCCCGAGAGCGAGTTTCTCTTTGAGTTGATTGCGAAAGTCCGCGTTTCACACTCTCAAGAGCTGACTTATTCTCAAACAGCCATTTCTCGCGCGCGGGAATCTCCACAAGCGGTTCCAATAAATAACCGCCGCCGGGGTATTCCGAAACGATGAAACTGCTGACTCCTTGAGCAAGTTTACCCAGCGTGATGCGCCCTTTTCCGTCGGGACGTAATTGGATTGCTTTTTTACTAGTACCTACTTTTATCATGATTCACCTAAAACCATTATCCTCCAAAGTGGGATATATGTATAGTGGGCAAATAACATTTTCCCACCTTCGTCCAAATTTTAAGCGATTTTCTGCCGAACGTCCTATCTAACTCCATTAAGAACACTGATGTATCCGGAACCAAATTATAAAGTTTGGGAAGAAGTGGTCAGAATAATTTTTCAAAACGCCAGAAAGGGCTAATGGAATCAATAACTTGAAAGCTCAGGAAATTGCTCTGACCCCTGTTTCCAGAAAATAATTTTCGCACTAGCTGTTAATTGGCCTCGCTACATTTTCCAAGCGAAATCAGTCGCGCACTCTCGGACGGATTAGGTTTCAAGCCGTAAGGAACATCCAGCTCAACACTTGTTAGACGGCCAATATAATTTCTTGGACCGGATTTTTTTAAAATATCGATGGAAGCCTTTACTGTTTTGCCCCGAAGTCCAATAGCTTCAAAAGAAATGTGACCCTTTAATTGGAGCTCGATTTCGATTGGAATTCCAGAAGAGGTCTGTGTAACCAATAGAGGCTTTTTCTTAAGATCAGATGAAAGGCTCCCTCTAAATTCATAAGCACCACAAGAAAGAGAAGTCGAAGAGTTTGGCGCAACTTCTGGCTGCCGAGAAGATAAAACTAAAACAACGAATCCTAAAGTTTGAAAGACTTGCATGGATTGTTCCCCTCCAGAAATTCCGAACGAGCATACGTATTATAAAATGCCCTCTCTGCAATCATCACCTTTTCACCTTGTGACGTGAGCTTTTTCGACAATGCCTCGTATTTCCTCCAGGATTTCCAGCTATCACGAAGGACATCGTCATATTTTTTTTGCAATTCAGATGAGTGTTCGGCCAAAGCTTTATAGATTTCTTTTTCTTCAGCACCCATCCACTGAACATCGTCTATTTTTGTTTTGGATTTTGTCATTGAGAGAATGCCCTGCATATCCCCCAGAGTGAGATGATTGAAGCGCTCAATTTGAGGAAATTTTTCGTCCTTCAGGTTCCAGTTGATTTTTCCGACTTGAAGTTTTTGAACATCGGCCACAGTTTGCGTAAGTTGCTTTTCGATTTCGAGATATTTAGTTAATGCTTTGCCGAGCTGATTCTTTTGACGTTGTAGCACCTGCTTCTGATCGTCTTTCACTTTGACGATAATCTTATCCATACCGGCAAGAATGTCTTCTCGCATGGGAAAACAAGCTTGCCCTGAATTTGCATTATTTTTCTTTAACTCTGACGATGGCAGCTCTCTGCGATCTTCACTTTCTGGTTCGACCCATTTCATCGCTTCATCCATATTGGGCGAATGATCGAATCCATCGAACTGATCCATCCGTCTGTGATTGGTCGGATCTGTAGAGCTCAAAAATTTATCCCAAAGTTTTAGATTAGGAGTGGGTATGCTCGAGATTTGAGGAAGATTGGCTGACCCCGTATCGACAGTTCGTGCTTTTAAAAATTGGTCTTGAAGATTAATTTCCGTGCCCGGTGGAGGCAAATTGATAAAGGCTTTGGTAAAAAGATTTGAGTTATTAAAGCCGCCGCAAATCGAAACATAACTGCTGGCGGCAAGTGTTATCACGCAAACATCCTTTAA
>JAQBPA010000209.1 GCA_028287765.1 Bacteriovoracaceae bacterium | reverse complement strand
CAGGAGCAACGATTGCAATCGGATGTGAATATAATCCTGCGACTTCCGAAGAACTTACGGGAGGATTTCTTAAAAATGATTATCCCCGTTTTTATAAAGTCGAAGACATTTTGAAATTATTTGAAGGTCATATTAAGTCTATTATTTATAAACATGATGTTCGTCCCACAGATCGAAATACAGTGGGTGCCGTCATGACCGTATTTGAATTGAAGTAAAATAAATTAAAGTAGCTTCAAGTCTTTAGGACTTGAAGCTAAGAAGTTCAACTTCAAAAATAAGAACAGAATTGGGCGGAATAGCCGATTGACCACGCTCGCCGTAAGCAAGCCCACTGGGAATATAAAGTTTAAATTTACTTCCAGTCTTCATCAGTTGAAGCGCTTCGGTCCATCCCTTGATGACGCCATTCACTGGAAATTCAATCGGTTCATTTCGTTTGTAAGAAGAGTCAAACTCAGTGCCGTCTAACAAAGTTCCCTTGTAATGAACTTTAACTTTATCGGTAGCCTTAGGAGAATTGCCTTTTCCTTCTTGAAGGACTTCGTATTGAAGTCCAGAGGCGGTGACATGAACACCTTTTTTATTTTTGTTATCGGCTAAAAACTTTTCGCCCTTCTCTTTGCTTGCATTTCCGGCTTCGCTCATCTTTTTCATCATTTTGGTTTGCATACTCATTAACGAAGATTGAATTTCTTCTGGAGAAAGTTTGCTCGCTTGGCCCTTGAGAACATCATTGATAGACGCTGCGAGAACGTCTGCATCAACGCTAATTCCTTGTTGCTTGAGGCCAGTGCCAATTTGTTGTCCAATGGCGTAACTTACTTTTTGATCTTCGGTTTTTAGAGAAATGTCTTTAGTAGGCATACCTTTACATGATGCGAAAACGATGCCTGTGACAAGAAAAGCTAAGTGATTTATTTTTTTCATTTCGACATCCTAATAAACGCAATTAAAGAAGAGAAGCAAATCTACTCAAATTTTTTTCATTCTTTCAGAATAGTTCATTATTTTTGGGAAAATGTCCCACTGGCTTGAAATTCATTTGTCCAATCTATGTCCCATAATATATAAGCTTTCAATATTATTGGCTTTTTTTTTACCCAAATTTGGAAATGGGCGTCGCATCTTACAGAGAAAACCTGGACATGATATCAACCACTCCATGGGGAAGAGTTATATTTCAAGCATTGTTGTTTCAATTGTCATTTTATTCGCAGGAATTCCTTCAAGCGAAGCAGCCCTTGTGAGTTCGGATAGAACCATGCATATCGCCGCACATTCTGGCGCCTCCTATATTATGACTCATGCAAGTGAAGTCGTTTGTACGGCCATTTTTAAGCGCCCAAATAAACTCGCCTGCACGATTGTCGGTGTAGCTCTATCGGCCGGCGCGGGCATTGCAAAAGAAGTCGTTATCGATAGCCAAGAAACACATAAGCAACATCTCGAAGCCTATGCAGAAAACGCCAGCGGAATCGGAGCGGCACTTACGTTTATTAGTTTTTCTTGGTGAAGGTTTGTTATCGAAATTATTTTTTCGCGTTTAAAGCTTTTAAAGCAGCTCCCCAATATCGAATGCCAGCAAAGCAAAGTAAGATAAAAATAAAATAGAGAAGCGACGTGAGATAAAGTCCGCGAGAAATATAAAGCCAGACGTAAATGACGTCCGCTATCAGCCATAAATGCCAATTTTCAAACAACTTTGCATTCATCATAAATTGAGCCGCAAGACTAATGGAGGTCGTAAGGGCATCGGTAAATGGAGCCGCTCCCTTCACGCGAATGAGGATCCATTGGATCGCGACTGTTCCGGCAGTTAAAAACAAAATGACAATTCCCCAGGTTTTTAAAGAAGTACGAGAGACCTTAAGCGCCGTTTTCTTCTCGCCGCCTCGAAGCCATTGATACCATCCAATTATTTCCAAAATAAAATAGACAACTTGTAAAAAGGCATCAGCGAAGAGCCGCGCCTGAAAAAAAAGAACAAAATAAAAAACGCTATTCGCAAGACCAATCGGAAAGTTCCAAATATTTTCTAAAGCCACAAGCCAAACACACCAAGCACCCGTGACGAACCCCCAAGCTTCAGTAATATCCTGATCGATCCATTTAAAAGAAGACGCGAGAAGCAAAAGAATGGAGGCAGCGATGCTGATGAAATAAAAAGTGAACTGTAGGGGAGAAAGCTTTTTCATTTAATTCCTTCCGCCAGCATTACCTGGATCAAGTTAAAGGGTCGCCGAAAAATATTCAGCCTCTCAGCCGCTTTCTAGCGGCTCCCCTGGATTTTTGTAACTGAAACAAACTGGAGGTAAATGGTCGAGAAGATTTCTAACCTTCGTGGTTACTTGTCTCGAAGCTGATCCATTAAGAAGGCCTGCTTGTCGACTGCCGTGTTGATCCAAGGACGAATACCTGCGCCACCGCCGTGACCTGCACTTTGCTCAATTCGAAGGAGAATGGGATTGGTTGCCGATGAAACTGCTTGAAGGGCAGCCACAAATTTTCGTGCATGCATGGGATCCACTCGATCATCGTCGCGACTTGAAGCTAAAAGAAGCGAGGGATAGTGAATTCCTTCTTTTATATGGTGATAAGGGGAGTATGCGTAGAGCGCTTTGAATTCTTTTTCGATCGTTGGGGAACCCCACTCGGTCGTCCAGAATTTTCCGTCTCCCACAAGAGGAAACCGAATCATATCGAGAACTGGCACGTCACATATGACGGCTTTCATTAAATCGGGTCTTTGAGTCATGACAGCTCCTACAAGTAGCCCTCCGTTGGATCCACCCGAGATGGCGAGCTTCTCTGGGCGAGTATACTTTTCTCGATGCAAAAATTCTGCCGCCGAAATAAAATCGTCAAAAACATTTTGTTTCTTTTCTTTTTTTCCAGCGAGATGCCATTTTTCTCCGAACTCTCCACCTCCACGAATATTTGCGAGAGCGTAGCCCCCGCCGTTTTCTAGCCAAACCGTGATACTCGGATTAAAACTCGGAATAAAAGATGAAGCGAATCCTCCATAGCCATATAAAATAAATGGCGTGTTCCCGTCTCGGACAAGATTTTTTCGATAGACCAAAAACATGGGCACTCGAGTTCCATCTTTTGATTTATACCAAACCTGTTTCATTTCATAAGCTGAAGTATCCACAGGAATGGGTAATTTTTCCCATAGTATAAGCTTTCCAGAATCAACGCTGGCTTTAAAAATTTCATAAGGATGAAGAAACGAGTCGAAGTAAAAATAAAAATCTTTTTCATCAGGTCTTCCGGTGATGCTGTCGACGGTTCCAGCGTCTGGTAAGTGAACGAGGTGTTCAAGTTTTCCTTTAAGACTTCTTATTTCTAAGAGATGAGATACATT
Source organism: Bacteriovoracaceae bacterium (assembly GCA_028287765.1). GTDB lineage: Bacteria > Bdellovibrionota > UBA2394 > UBA2394 > UBA2394 > JAQBPA01. The sequence goes on along the minus strand of JAQBPA010000209.1, from coordinate 2,495 downwards.
TTTTTGAAATTGTACAACGAGTCGGCCTCCGATAATTTCAAACCCTTCAATTCCACGGTTCTTATCTTCTGGAATGATGACTTCTCGTGCTTGAATTTTTTTTGTCGGAATTCTTAAGAGATGGAAACGAGGAGCTCCAACATTTGTCAGAATGTAAAAATCATCCTTAAACGCCTCGATCTTTGAAACTTTCCCGTTTCCTTCAAAAATCTTTTCAAACTTCGAATGTGCAATTGATAAGTTTTTTGCAAAAACGGTTTCGTGCTCCGAAGGTCGACTGTAAGAAACAAATGCCCAGCGTCCATCCCAAGACGTTTGAACGGCTGGAAACATTTGCGCATCATGGGTCGCGCCGAAAACAACTTCGTCTTGGATCGCATTCTGACCCAATCGGTGGAATCGAGTAGTGGCGTGAGCGATTCTTTCTATGGAGGGAGTATCTTTGTCTTTGCCAAAATATTCATAGAAAAAACCGGTGCCATCATAGTTCCAACTGATTCCGTCATATTTAAGACCGGAGACAGCATCGACTTTCGAATCTAGGCCCGTCTTCAGATCTCGAACGTAAACAATTTCTTCATCAGCATTATTTTCGCGCACAATATAAGCCATTTTTGAACCATCAAAAGAAATCGAGTGACTGCCGAGAGAAGAAGTTTTCGGAATTTCAGTGTCTAGATTAAGAATTATCTTTTCATTTTCTCCGTTCAAATCACTTGAATAAAGAATTCCCTTTTCTTGGCTCTTTAATCTTTTCGAGTAAAAAAGCTTGTTTCCCATTCGAAAGGGTTCACTGAATGAGTCGTAATAAGTGAGTTCCATTAATCGCTTGGCGAGTTCTTCACGTTTGGGCAATCGATCAAGATAGGTTCGAGTTAAGTTCGCTTCTTCAACGACCCATTTGGAAACATTCGGAGACTTTCCGTCTTCAAGCCACCGATAGGGATCATGGACCTCGACACCAAAAAGATTTTCTCGAAGATCCTCTTTCCGAGTTTGAGGGTACTGGAGACGGTGTGTCTCTGTGTTCGGAATATTTTCGGCCGCCCGAGGATCGTTCGCAAGCGTGCTACGCGTGGCAAAAATTAAAATTACAACTGCAAAGGCCTTAGAAAAATTGTTCACCTTAATAAGCTACCATCGACTAAATTAAATTCTAAGCCTTTGATTTTACGGAAAAAAGAACGGACAAGTTTGCCAAATCACCTGTATCCTAAGTGCCCTGACCCCATTTTAAATTTTTCATTGTTCAAATTCGCTTGCATGTTGTCTAATGCTTCATCGATCGAGGCGTAGTTCAGCTTTGTTTGCCGAAGGCGAACATAAAAACAGGCAGAGCACTTTGTGCTCTAGTCAGGCTGAGCTTACAAATCGATGGACAGTAAAGTAAGTTCATTTGAAATTTAAAAATGCCAAATGAATTAATCGTCGGGGCGTAGCTCAGCCTGGCTAGAGCACTAGTTTTGGGAACTAGGGGTCGGAAGTTCGAATCTTCTCGCCCCGACCATCTTTCTCCCAACAACATCCATGCACCTAACGACGTCCGCGTTACCGACCTAATTGAAAGTCCGCGATTCAATTCACACACGACTTTTTTCTATCGACCGACAAGCAAAGCAGTGTGCTGAATTCCAGCTATTCGCTGAAATTCAGGGGGTCGGAAGTTCGAATCTTCTCGCCCCGACCATTTCTCTCTATGTGGACTTGGGACAGGCCTATCCCTATTTTAAGTGCAATTTCCATTCAATCCTTTCAAATGCCAATATCAGGGCGCTTTAAATCGAATCTCAATTGGAATGGAAATTGCATATTAGGTTATATAGGCCAATAAATTATGCGTTTTTTCGGGGTTTTTATTTTGTGCATCTCTCTTTTCTTTTCGGCAACTTCGTATGCTGCATCTGAAGTCGACTGTAAAAATTTTATTCTGAGGCTTTCTCCAAGTGTTGAAGCGCGTATCGACGCTCTCGCGGCAAAATACGAAGGTAAAGTCCGAATCAGTTTCGATATGGAACTTTTTACAGAGGTTTTTGCTAAGATTCTCCACCGCCATTTTGATTTTGAGAAGTTTTGGAAGGATCTTCCGCCAGTTGATCGTTTGCACGCCTGGGCTAAATTGATGGAAGCGAGAGAAGACTACAAAGAAATGTTTTTAATGCCTGAAATGTATGAATTGTGGGAAGAGAAGCTCGACCTTCCCATGAGCCGAGCTGAGTGGGAGAAGTTGATCACCCCAGAATCTAAGGCGGAGCGCGGAAAGGTCGAATGGATTTCAGATTTAACTCGAGCGGATCTCTATATTTTCGGAAAAACTAATGCTGAACAGGCAAAAATTAAAATGCAGATGAAAAATGATTCTCCAGTTTTTTTAAAATTCTTAGATCACGGTCCTGATCAAAAAACGATGGAGTTTCGAATTCGAGATGATCCCGGCCTTCGAGGTTTTAGATTGCCGATTCATCTTCTTGCAGCGCTGGCACAATTAGCGGAGAGCG
>JAQBPA010000203.1 GCA_028287765.1 Bacteriovoracaceae bacterium | reverse complement strand
CGACCTCCCTCCCGTCCACGGCTGTTTTAGGATTCAGCATTGATCTCGACGGCTCTTTTTTGCTTTAATACCCGCAAATGCCTGCCAAATCAGTTCAGTCTACCTACGGAGATAAAATCTACGAAGGTAAGGCGAAAATCCTTTATCGAGGTCCGAAGGATACGATTCTTCATTATTTTAAAGATTCGGCTACGGCGTTCAATGCACAAAAAAAAGCGGAGTTTGATGGTAAAGGGCAGATGAATTTAAAAATTTCTGTTCTTCTTTTTGATTATTTAAAAATGCATGGAATCGAAAGTCATCTCATTAAACAAATTGATGACCGAACGTTTGAATCACTTTCGCTTAAAATGATTCCTGCCGAAGTGGTCGTTCGAAATCGAGTGGCCGGCTCTCTCGCGAAACGATTGGGTGAAGATGAAGGTGCGATTTTAAATCCCCCAACGGTCGAATTTTATTTGAAAGATGATGCGAAGGGCGATCCGCTTGTCTCTGAAGACCTCATGGTTTCCCTTTTTCACCAAAAACGTGAAGACCTTCTTCGAATGCGAGAGCTTGCACTTAAAATAAACTCGGCACTTTTAGTTTTATTTCAAAAAGCTAAGCTTAACCTCATTGATTTTAAACTCGAATTTGGAAAAACACCTGGCGGAAAAATTTTACTTGCTGATGAAATTTCGCCGGACTGTTGCAGGCTCTGGGATATGGCGACGGGTGAGAAGCTCGACAAAGATCGTTTTCGTCACGACCTCGGAGATTTAATGACGGGATATCAAATTGTTTATGATCGATTAATTGAGGCTCTCAAATGAAATCGTTTAAGATTCAAGTTCGAGTGCAATTTAAGGACGGCATTTTAGATCCGCAAGCTGAAGCTATTCAAAGTGCTCTCAAAAAACTTCAATTTAAATCTGTGCAGAATGTTCGCTGTGATAAAGCTTTTTTGATTTCACTTGAGGCTGAGTCTGAAACGGCCGCGCAAGATCTTGGCCGCAAAATGGCGAATCAACTTCTTGCCAATGTGGTCATGGAAAATTTTGAAGTGGAAGTGGTGACTTAGCGATGTCGCGACACTGGGCCGTGGTTCAATTTCCAGGGTCGAACTGCGACCATGACGTTCTGAAGGTTTTTCAGTCTTTAAGTAAAAAATATCCTGAAATTGAGCCTGTACTTCATTGGCACGAAGATCCCATCGAAAAAAATGTATACGAAGTCATTATTCTTCCTGGAGGATTTAGTTACGGCGATTATCTTCGGGCCGGCGCGATTGCAAAAATTAGTCAGGCTTTAAATAATTTAGAAGAAGTGATTGAAGCGGGTGCTCATGTCATGGGAATTTGTAATGGTTTCCAAATTCTTCTCGAAACTCGGCTTCTTCCTGGTTATCTGCAAGTGAATAAATCGCTCAAATTTATTTCAGACACGGTTTCTCTCAAAATTGAAGATGAAGCTTTTCCTTGGTTCACCAAAAAAAATAAAGGAGAAGTCGTTCGTTATCCGATTGCGCATCGATTCGGAAATTATCAGCTTTCAAAAATCGACAAAGGTGAAATGAAGCCCGTTCTCAAATATCAAGAAAATCCGAATGGATCGATCGACGGGATTGCGGGAGTGTATCGCACTCTTGGAAAGGGTTCGGTGTTCGGACTGATGCCGCATCCTGAGCGCGCTTTTTTTGAAGATCTTCGTCTCACCGATGGTCAGCCGATTTGGCAAAACGCTGTGGAGAATCTCATTTGAGTCAGGCGATTTCAAAAGAAGGGCTCGATCCGATTCGTGAACTCGCTGCTGCGGTGGGTCTTTCCGATAAAGAATGGAATCATTTAATTTTTGTTCTGGGGCGGCATCCGTCTGAGAGTGAACTTCAAATGATCGGAGTGATGTGGAGTGAACACTGCAGTTATAAAAGTTCTAAGCGCTATCTCAAAAAATTAATCACCAAAGGCAAATATGTTCTCGAAGGGCCTGGCGAAAATGCTGGGCTGATCGCTCTCGATGCTGAAAGAGGAATAGCATTTAAAATTGAGAGCCATAATCATCCAAGTTTCGTGGAGCCTTTTCAGGGAGCCGCGACCGGCGTTGGCGGAATTCTTCGAGATATTTTTACCATGGGAGCAAGACCCATCGCACTTGGAGATTATTTGAGATTCGGCGATCTCAATCTTGAAAAACATCAGTATCTTCTCGACGGCGTGATCGGAGGCATCGCTCATTATGGAAATTGTATGGGCATTCCGGTTGTAGCGGGGCACGTCGGTAGCGGCTCTTCTTATAACGGGAATATTTTAGTGAATGTTTTTGCACTCGGAATTGTCGATCGGAATAAAATATTTAGATCGAATACCGGAAAGCCCGGACAAGTGGTGATGGTCTGGGGTGCCAAAACCGGACGAGACGGGATTCACGGAGCTTCGCTTTTAGCTTCTGCAGATTTCGAATCTGGAAAGACGGAGACCAAAGAACAAAAAATTCGAGTTCAAGTGGGAGATCCATTTAAAGAAAAAGTTTTAATGGAGGCCACTCTTGAGTGCATGCAATCGTTGAGTTCGGATCTCGCAGCGATTCAAGATATGGGAGCGGCTGGTCTTACCTCCTCAACGACAGAAATGGCTGCAAAATCTAAAATTGGAATGAAGATCGATCTTTCAAAAGTTCCGGTTCGAGAAACAGGAATGAAAGCTTTTGAACTTCTCCTTTCAGAATCTCAAGAGCGAATGCTGGCCATTGTAGAAAAAGGCTCCGAAGAAAAATTTAAGGCGATTTTAAATAAATGGGGATGTGAGGGCGAGGTTGTTGGTGAAACCGATGATTCTGAACTTCTTCGAATGACTTTTGACGGGCAGACAGTCGTGGATCTTCCGATTCAAAAATTAATGGACGCACCTCCTGCAGATTTGCCAGAGCCCGAATGGCCAGCCGTTCAGTCTCAGGCTTATAAAATTCCTGACGAGATAAAAAAAGAATGGGAAGTCCTTGAAAAACTTTTATGTCATCCGTCGGTTGCTTCCAAAAAAGAAATTTTTAAACGTTATGATACGACGGTCGGTGCAGCGACCGTATTTGGACCGGGACAGGAAGCTTCTGTTCTATGGGTGGGATCGAAGGAGCATCCGCATCTCGGAATCGCCTTCAAGGGTGTTGCCGATGAAAATTTTTATCAGCTGAATCCGCGATTTGGTGCGAAGGCGGCGATGGCTAAAGCGGTGAGATCTCTCTCGTGTGTTGGTGCTCGGGCTCGAGCATTTACCGATGGGATCAATGTTGGAAATCCAAAGAACGCTAAAACTCAGGCCGCGCTTTCCGAAACGGTCGAAGGACTTAACGAAGCCATCATTGCATTTGAAACGCCTTGCGTTTCTGGAAATGTTTCGATGTATAATCAAACCGTTTCGGACGGAGTGCCGAGAGATATTTATCCGACGACCTTTGTAGTCGTTGTGGGGGTGATGGACGACGTTCGAAAGGCGGTCCCTTCGCTTTTCCAGAGTGAGGGTTCAGAGATTTGGCTGCTTGAAATTCCTGGAAATCGTGAACTGTTTCCGGAGGCCAGTCTCTACGCTCGAGAGTTTTTTCCAGAGCTTAAACCGAGCGTTTGTCCGTTTCTGGATCTCGAAGGAGAACAGAGACTTCAAAATGCACTTCTTAAAGCGAACGACTTAAATCTTATGTTAAGTTGTCGAGACGTTTCGACCGGAGGACTTGCGGTTTCACTCGCGAAAGCTTGCTTCAGTGAGAAGCGTTTTGGATTTGAAGGAGATCTTTCAAAAACTCAGAGCCGTCGCGATCAACTTTTATTTGGCGAAGCTCAGGGCCGTGTCATTTTAGAAATTAATCCGAACCGTCGGTCGGAACTGATGAAGTTAGGTGCAGAGTTCAATCTCCAAATTCGAAAATTAGGAAACGTAACCCAAGATCCCACGTTTAGGATTCGCCCAACTTTAAGTGGATCGATTGAGACTCTTTTTCAGGCTTGGAGTAGTGTGTTTAAATGAGTGGCGATTTTAAAGATAAATGCGGAGTTTTTGCGGCGTGGAATGTGCCGGAGGCTGCACACGTCACCTATCTTGGACTTTTCGCTCTTCAACACCGAGGGCAAGAAGGTGCGGGGATTGTGGCGTCGAATGGCGGAAGATTTCAAGGACATCGCGGCGAAGGTCTCGTTTACAATGTTTTTTCTAAGGCAACGCTTGCCAATCTTCCGGGAGATCGAGCGATCGGCCATGTTCGTTATTCAACAGCCGGCGGAAGTTTAGCTAAAAATGTTCAACCCCTTTGGGTCGAAAGCTCGCTTTCTGAAGTGGCAATTGCGCATAACGGAAATCTTACGAATGCCGTAACGATTCGTCATCAGCTTGAAAAGAAAGGCTCTGTCTTTCAAACGCTAGTGGATACCGAAGTAATTTTACATTTGATGGCGGTCGCTGAAGGAAATGCGGCTGCTAAATTGAAAACAGCGCTTTCGCAAGTCGAAGGCGCGTATTCGCTTATCGTGATGACCCGAGAAGCGAATGAAACGAAAGTTTTTGTAGTGAAAGATCCATACGGTTTTCGACCGCTTGCGCTCGGTCGTTTAGATGGCGGTTGGGTGGCAGCTTCGGAATCCTGTGCTTTTGATTTAGTGGGCGCCGAAATGGTGCGAGAGCTCGAGCCAGGAGAGGTGGTTGAGTTTTCAGGAAACGAAGTGAAGTCTTGGTTTTTAAAAGAAAAGGCGAAACCAGCGCCCTGTGTTTTTGAATGGATTTATTTTTCGAGGCCCGACTCCCTCGTCTTTGGCGAGAGTGTTTATGAGATGCGAAAAAAACTCGGTGAGATTTTAGCGGAGCAAGATAAAGCGAATGGATTAAAGGCTGATATGGTCATTGGTGTTCCCGATTCTGGAATTCCTGCAGCAATTGGTTACTCTCAAGCAAGTGGCATTCCGTTCGAGATGGGACTCATCAGAAATCATTATATAGGACGAACGTTTATCGAGCCGCTTCAAAGCATTCGAGATTTTTCGGTCAAAATTAAGCAGAATCCACTTCGTGGAAGTCTGGTCGGTAAAAAAGTCGTTGTGATTGACGATAGTGTCGTGCGCGGAACAACTTCAAAAAAGATTAACCAATTTTTAAGAGACGCCGGCGTCGCCGAAATTCATATGCGAATTTCTGCACCTCCAACCATTTCTCCGTGCTACTACGGTATCGATACGCCTCAAAAAAAGGAGCTCATTGCTGCGAATATGACCGTCAATGAAATCCGAGATTTTATGGTGGCCGACACACTGACTTATTTAAATATGGATTTGATCACCGAGAGACTTAAACCAAAAACATCCATGTGCGACGCCTGTTTCACAGGCAAATATCCGATCAAACCCAAAGACATCGTTTAAGAGAGAAGGGATTAGGCCTCGAAGGTCTTTCTCTTACCCTCAAGCATTGGAATTCGAGAGTTCGAGAAGTCGCGGGAGTCCGCGTCTTCGGAGGAGTTCCATCAGTGGGGGAAAATCGGGGCCGACACCCTGACGAATGTCAGCACCGATTTCCCGTTTTGATTTGGGGTGCCAAGAAGCTTCGATGGGGTTCTTGCGTGTGGTAATACCTGTGATGGGCACTGCAGAGGGTGATGAGGTTTTCGATTTGATTTTGTCCTCCCGATGCGACCGGAATCTTGTGATGAATCTCAACAAATGAAGGCGAGCTGCACTTTCTTCCGTGAACGGTATAGCCGCATTGACCGCGGTCTCTTTGGAAGACTTGATGCCTGAGGCTTGCTTTAAGGGGCTCGCGTTTCATGACGTGAACCATTCCGCCTGTTTTTCGGCCCGGGCAAAGTGCTTTTTTCTCGGCTCGATCGGCTTTGATAACAGGGTCTTTCTTTTCCAGGTAGAGATCTAACGAGACTTCGAGAGCT
>JAQBPA010000190.1 GCA_028287765.1 Bacteriovoracaceae bacterium | reverse complement strand
ACTCTCGTCTTGCCCCAAAGCTCATTTCCTAACACCTCCCCTTGGTGGGTTCTAAAATTAAGTTTTCAGTAAGGTGATTATGAAAGGTCCTTTGGGGTCTCGGTTACCTTTAATTTGAGCCGGCTCGGGAAGCACGGGCGGCAGTAAATTTTGGTATGATTCTTGCTTTATAAAGTTCAAATGCCCCACTTACTCGATTTTAAAAGAAGAATATGAACCGAATCATTTGGATGTTTGCCCTTTTTAGTTTCGAGTGCCTCGGTATTTCTCAAATATTGGCGAACGAAAGCGACGCTCCATCCGGCAATCAATTGATTGTCATAGCTTGGGCTGCTTCACATCTTGAATGTATGAAGGCGATGGATGCGAATAAATTTCACCACGATATAAAGGATGATACCTTGAATATTCCATCAGCCTATTCTCAACAAAAAGATTCCGAGATGATTAAAGCCATAAATGCCCTTATGCGAGAGAAAAAAATGCAGGCCGGAACACGCTTAAATATTAAATACGAAGATGGAACGAGCCTCACGTTTTCTGTTAGTAAGCCAAAGAATCTTTATAGAAGTACGGGAAAAGGGGCCACCGATCTTATGCACCTGAACGACGATCGAAACCAATACTCGGTAGACTTGTTTCAACCAAAAAAATAATTCGGACCATTATTCTCGAAATGGTTAAGTATTCGAAGCTGTAAATTCTATGGCGTTTTTGAGGCGGGAGATGATTTCACTGCTCCCTAAAATTTTCGCAAGAGGTACAAGCTCTGGCCCAGCTTCAACGCCCGTGAGCGCTACTCGGAAAGGAAAAAATAAATCCTTTCCTTTAATTCCCACAGTTTTTCCAGCCGCCTGAATACTTTCTTTCAATGCCACTTCGGCGGGTTGATTTCCCGCTACTGCTTTCTCAAAAAGAGAAAGGCCTTCTTGTAGGGCTTTCTTCGGGTTTTCACCTTTTAGAATTGTAGTCGCTGAAGGAGAAGATTTCAAATCAGGCGCGGCCAAAAAAGCGTCGATTCGATAGAGTTCTTCAAGAGTCGCGGCGTCTTGTCGCACGAGAGCGATCGCGTCCTTCCAAATTCCCTCAAGGCCCGGCTTTCTCGGGGGTGCGAGCTTTGCAAGCTCCTCAAGCGACAAATCATTTAGATGCTGCTGATTTAAAAATCTCAACTTTTGATAATCAAAAAGAGCTCGGCCTTTATGTACTCGCTCCAGATCAAATCTCTCCGAAAGTTCTTTAAGCGAAAATTTTTCGCCGGTTTGTGCGGTGTCGCCAGGAGACCAGCCAAGAAGTGCGAGATAGTTTAAAATTCCCGCGGGAATAAATCCCTCTTTTCTTAGATCGCCGATCGAAAGACTGCCCTCTCGCTTACTCAATTTTCCGCCGCCCTCAGATCCGATCATGGGAAGGTGAACGAAAACAGGAGGTTCATGGCCGAGAGCTTGATAAATAAGAACTTGGCGAAAGGTATTTGAGAGGTGATCTTCTCCACGTATGACGTGGGTCATTTCCTGAACGGCGTCATCGATCGCATTCGCAAAAAGAAAAACAGGAACTCCACTCGCACGACCGAGAACAAAATCGCCGATCACATCTCGGCTCATCTCCACTTTTCCCCGGATCACATCGTTTACAACGACGGGATCGCCAGGAGGAATATGCATTCGCCAAACAAAATTTTCGGTCGCAGCACGCTTCTCAGACTCTGCGTCCGAAATATTTAAACAACGGCCCACATACTTAATTAACTTTTTTTGTGAAGAGAGAAGCGCTCGATCTTGATCGAGCTGCTCGGTTGTACAAAAACAGCGGTACACTCGCGTCGCTTTTTGAAGCCGTTTTAGTTGAACTTTATAAACGTCATATCTTTCAGAGCAACGATAAGGGCCGAGTGGACCGCCAATATCGGGGCCTTCATCCCAATTTAAATTGAGCCATTTAAGATCTTCATAAATAGACGCTTCAGAGCCCGGAACTAATCTCTCCTGATCGGTATCTTCAATTCTTAAAATGAATCTTCCGTTTGTTTTTCTGGCGTAGAGAAAAGCAAACAAAGCTGTTCGCGCATTTCCGAGATGTAGAAATCCCGAAGGAGAAGGTGCAAATCGTGTGCGAACTAGTGCCATCGAATATTAATTCTTATCGCGGGCTAGAGCTTCTGTCCAAGACTTAAGAGACAAACTGCCTGGGCAGCGATGCCCTCTTCTCGCCCGGTAAATCCCAGACGTTCGGTCGTTGTTGCCTTCACATGAATGCGATCAATCGTAATGCCTAAAATTTCAGCCATCTTCTCTCTCATTGCCGGATAGTGCGGCTTCATTTTGGGAAGTTCAAGAATGAGAGTCGAATCAATCGAGATAAGTTCTGCTCCGCGCTTTCGAAGTGTTTCGGCCGCGTATTTAAGAAATTCTGAACTGGGCGCGCCCTTCCATTTGGGATCAGACGGGGGAAAATGCTCTCCAATATCGCCGAGTCCAAGTGCACCGAGAATAGAATCAACAACCGCATGAATTAAAACGTCAGCGTCTGAATGTCCGTCGAGCCCTTTTTCATAGGGAATTTTAATTCCCCCAATAAAAAGCGGTCGGCCTTCTTTAAAAGGATGAACATCAAAGCCAAGCCCAATTCGAAGTCTATCGAGCATTTAAAACTCTCTCCTTAATATCTTCAAACACCGTGACCTTTATATTTTCTAAACTTCCCTCACAGGTTTGTACTTTAAACCCTAAATGTTCAAACATCGCAGCGTCGTCCGTAAACTCGATTTTTGAATCTTTTAATTTTTCGTGCGCGTCTTTGATTTTTGAGAATTTAAAGAATTGCGGGGTCTGAACTCGAACAAATTTACTTCGGTCGTGTGTGCGGACGACCTCACCAGCGGCATTAATTTCTTTTAATGTCTCAACGACCGGAAGCACGGGAATCAAACAATCGTGATTCTTAGAGGCCTCGTCAAGTCGACGAAGAAACGAAGCACTCAAATTAGGCCTCGCACCGTCGTGGATTAACACTCGGTTGCATGAAGAAATTTTTTCGAGGCCAAGTCGAACAGAATCCTGCCGCCTCTCTCCGCCAAACGAAATTTTGATAGGTTGGTTTAAAGAATACGCCTCCAGATGACGATGAATCTGCGCTTCTTCTTCCGCTCGAATGACGAGAATGATTTCCGATAAAGAGAGTTCGCTTAACGCTTCAAGCGTGTGGACGAAAAGAGGTTTTCCGCCCCATTCGAGAAGCTGTTTTGATTGTGCACTATTCGACGTCTTTTGAAATCGCAGACCTCTCCCCGCTGCAACAACAACAGCAGAAAGATCCAGGACCATAATTACGCCGTGGTTTTGGTGAAAATTTCTTCGACTTGAGCTTCGACGGTGGGCTCATCTGTGCCTTCACCAATAGCGAGCTCTTTCACGAGCAGGCCTTTAGCGAGCTCAAGCATTTTTCGTTCTCCAAAAGAAAGAACCTTATCTTGTCGAAGGACGCAAAGATCTCGAACGACTTCTCCGATTTCAACAATGGATCCCGTCTTAATCTTCTCCATATATTCTCGGTAGCGTCGATTCCATGTCGTTTGCTCGACAACAATCTTTTTATCTCGAAGCATCGTGTAAACGTCTTCAACTTCTTTGGCGGATACGGTGGGACGAAGACCAACACTGTCCACTTTGTTCAAAGGAACCATGACCGTGACGTCACTTTCTAAAATTCGAATCATATAAAAAGATATTGAGCTTCCAGCGATTTCTTTACTTTCGATCGATTGGATTTGACCGACTCCATGACCGGGATAGACGACCTTTTGGCCGACGACAAATTCAGACAGTTTTCCCGATGTTTTTGGTTTAGAAACGGCATGTGCTCGTGAAAAAGGCGACGTGCGAACGGCTAGTTTTTGTGCTCTCATTACTTTTTACCCCTTACTCTATACTTTGCAGATCTTAATGATCCATATTGTCTGATTTTTGTACCTAGGCTCTACTCCGTGAGCCCACAGGCCAAGAATTCGAGATGCCAATATGTATCACACCATCTACCAGATGTAAAGCTAACGCGGTGCAACTCTGACTTTTGTATAATATGCGGGAATTAGCCCTCGTTAGCTCTCGAAGTGCAACTTTAACCCATCTAGAAAATGAGAGTTTACGCAGTGCGTAGGCGTCTATTCCTTGATCACGAAGCACTCAAATGCGTAGCGTTAAAGATAGGGGATTGAGACATTTCAGTTTCACTGTCGACGGACAAGCCAACAGGTCAGCACGCTAAACGGGGGGAGGGGTGATCATGTTTACTTTTGTAGAAAATACGACTGTTTATCGCAGAATTGGGGCGATTTTTTTTGCAATATTTTATTCTTTTGCGTTAAGAGCCGAAGCGATCAATGAAGATGTCATTCATGAAATAAATGAAGCAGATCTTCAACTCTCGCCTAACGAAGAAAATCAACTCGACCAATTTTTACTCGGAATGAATGATCAAATTGGGAATGTCCAAATAAAACCCAAAAAAACTCGTACTCCAAAAGGAGTTTCGTCGCTCGCAGATGACGTCAGTAACCCTGTTTCAAGTTATCCGGGAAACTTTCAAGGCGATGTCGATTTTCCACTGGATCCCGGAGGATCGCAGCCGTCCTATGATCCAGGCGGCTACGGCTATGACTTTCCGTTTCCTTCCAGCACGCGAAGTGGCTCCTCCGAAAAGGTGGCACTTGAAGTGCTTTTTCAAACTTTTAATTTTTACGGAGTCGCTCATATCGTCGAGAAAAAAAATACGCAGATTGATTTTAAAATTGTTAAATCAAAATATGGCTATTTTATGGACGTCACGAAGCTCGACGTGGCTTATGCCATTCGCGAGTTTGCGCGTTATTTAAATGCGCATCTTTGCGGCCAGGCCACCATGGAAAATTTCTACCGTGCATTTGCTCAAGTTCCCGCCGAAGAAATTGGCCTTCGATTTAAATATGATATGGCCTGGGCTATTCTTGGAAATTCTCTCCCGAAAGAGCCCAACCAAGTGATGCGCCTCGGGACCAAATGGAAGGCGCTCGATCAAGTCCTCTCATCACTCACCTTCATTCGATCATCCGAAAACGATTCGCCTGAGAAAAGAGGCCAATTAAAAGAGCTTAGAAATTGGAGTTCTATTTTAAGAGACGTCTCGACTGTCATGACGGGTCTTAACAGACAGCTTTGCTACGTCGACATTCGTCCCAATCCCAAAGACGAACTAATAAAACGCGTCGTCATTGGAAAAATGCTGGAAATGACTCGTCATCTAAATGACAGCTATTCAGAAATGAAGGAGCTTCTTGATCAGGTGAATAAACAAGGAAAAGCTGATCAGATCTCGAGCTTGAGGAAATCGGCACCCTAGAAGAAAAAGCTCGAAGCCATCAGCCCTTCGATCTATAAGATCTGAAATGCAGATCAGCAGTGCCTCAAAAGTTAAGACGGAATTCGTTTTCATTCACAATTCTGCCTCGACCATTTTGTCTCTTCGAGGCGATTTAATAGAATCTGCGCTCGCAGCTCAAATGAATGTTACAGTCTGCATTCCTCCCGGCAACTCCAAAGCTCAAGAAGAGCTCAAATCAAGGGGAGTCCGAATTTTTTTAATCCCGCTTCAGCGAACAGGGCTCAATCCTTTTTCAGATCTCTATCTCTTTTTTAAGCTCTTTTTATTCTTCAAAAAAACAAAACCCGATTGGATTTTTTGCACGACGATTAAACCCGTCATCTTTGGTTCCCTTGCGGCTCGTTTGGCAAGTCGAAAGATACGCATCGCTTCGATGATTACCGGATTGGGCTATGCGTTTCATCCACGCTCAATAAAGGATCGTGCGGTTCACTTAATAGCGCGCGCTCTTTATCGTCTGGCGCTTACTAAAAACGAAATCATATTTTTTCATAACCAAGACGACCGGGATCATTTTTCAGATTTAAAACTTCTGCCTTCGAAAGCGCGAATAAAAATTACCGCCGGCTCAGGAGTGAATCTTCAAAAATTTCAAATAACTGAAAAGTCTGACGCAAAAGAAATCTCTTTTTTACTTATCGCTCGCCTTCTTCGTGACAAAGGAATTTTTGAATTCATCGAAGCAGCTCGAAAAATTAAATCTCAAAACCCAAATGTCCGGTTTCAAATTGCCGGGCCTTTTGATTCGAATCCGATGTCCATTTCGCGAGTCATGATGACTTCTTGGAAAAAAGAGGGAGTCGTCGAATATTTGGAAGAGCTCGAAGATGTTCGCCCCGCTCTCCAAGCCTCGAGCGTTTTTGTTTTGCCGTCCTATCGCGAAGGCCTTTCGCGAATTATTTTGGAGGCCATGGCTTGTGGTAAGCCCATCATTACCACCAATACTCCGGGGTGCCGAGAGACTGTTCGATCAGGAGTAAATGGTTTTCTCGTGCCCATAAAAAATTCTAACCTACTCGAAGCGGCAATGAAAAAATTTATCTCCACTCCAGATCTCATTGCTACAATGGGAAAAAATAGCCGAGAATTCGCGGAGCAAAACTTTGATGTCAAAAACGTGAATGCTCAAATTTTGAGCGAGATGATTTAGTCTAAGCTACATTTCCCATAGATTTTCACTCAGGTTTTTGAAGAACATACGCTATCGGCAATAATTCTCGAAAAGCATTGATGGGAAAAGTTTTGATCGTATTCAAAATGATGCTTTTTGCAGGATTCCTATTTCGTGTCCTTTGTTTAAAACCGTCGACGACTATCTTCCAATTTTCTTTTGCGATCTTGTGAAATTCAAAAGCACTTGTGCCGTTGAGTGAATTAAGAGGAAATCCATTATCGATCGAATCTTTCAGGTCGCGAGAGCGTTTATACCAATTCGAAGCTTCTCCACGTTCGTCGAGAATATCTTTATAAATCTTTACTAACGAATGATATTTAAAAAACCAATGAAGGCAGGGAGTGCGAGTGACCAAGTCTAGGTGGTGACTAAAGGGTCCGTAAAATCCTGGAAAACTCACAATTAAATAACCGTTTGGTTTCAAAACTCGAGCGCATTCTGACATCACCTTTTTTAAGTCGACGACATGTTCAAAAGTATTTTCGGTGACAATGGCGTCGAAATAATGACCTTCAAAATCCAAGTCTTCAGCAAAATTTACTTTGAAATGCGCGTTAACGCATTTCTCTTTCGCAAACCTATTGGCCACTTTTATAAATTTTGAATCGATATCGATTCCGTGAATTTCGGCGCCTTTATATTTTTCGATCCAACGAACTGTTTTTCCGCCAATATAGCATCCGATGTCCAAAATGGTTGAACCCTCGGAAATAAAATCGGCTAAATGAGTCTTTCCAAGATAAAGATCAAGAGAGGGCGAATTTTTTTCTATTTCGTATAAGTTGCGACACCAACTTAAACCAAGTTCCATTTGTTCAGCATCGCCGAGACCCAAATAGTAAGGATGATTGAAAAGTTCCCGAAAAGTAGCGCCCTTTTTGTGATCAAACTGGATTTCAGTTTGCCATAACTTCATAAGGCCTTTAATCAAAGCGTCTTTAATCACATAGGACTCGCGAACTCAATTGGAAGAAAGTCTCTTAAATGCTGTCGCACACCAATAAGGTGCCGAGTCTGAAAATGTAATTTTTTCAAAACCCGTAGATTTAAATAATTCTTCGATTTGTTTTTTGGTAAACCGCCGTTCGAGCTTTGTTCCAAAGCGATCCAGTGCATCCGTTCGGAGCATATAATAGGATCGATTTCGATAATAACTTAAGGGCCACGAAGATGGCAGGCAGTGGAACACCTCCAAAATTCTGGCCATTCGAGAAAGTGGAAAATAGATTGTGGCCGCAAGAATTTCGCTCACAGTGGCTCTCACAAAAAACGGTAAAGACGAGATCACTCGACGGAGCAGATCAGAAAGCTTCCAAAGCCATCGATACCAAATGGGTCGATTATCAAATGCATAATAAAGATAGATGAGAATCGGAGCTCCAGGCTTGAGTTTTTTCGCAAGGGATGAAAGCCCCGCTTTCGTATCAGGAATATGATGTAGAACACCGAGAGAATAAGCAAAGTCGAGTGACCGATCTGGAAAAGGCAGATTTTCCACAGAAGACAAATGATAGCGAATGTTTGAGAAATTTTTTAAATTTTGTTTAGCCACATCCAGGGCCTGAAGACTTGGATCTGCCACATGGAGAAGACCCACACGCTCAGCAACCGTCTTCGCCCAGCGTCCCGTGCCGCAGCCAATATCCGCTCCGACGGCATTTGCTGGAAGGACTTGCCATGGAAAAATGGAGAAGTACTGTGCAAAAACAATTTCCCTTTCAGCTTCCGTCAATTCGGATTGATCAAAACGTTTCCATTCCTCTCCGAACCCATCAACCACTCGGGGGTCTAAATTATTTTCTGAAGAAACCATTTCTTTTAGCCGCCGACATGAGGGCAAAAACAAATCCCGAAGTTTCGATTAATCACATTAGAACGATCCGCTAAGCGTTCGAAAATTGGCAAGCCCTTTCTTTGAAAGTGGCGCTGTCATTTACTGAAACCTTTTTATTTCATAGGTACGAAGGTAACCTGAAACTCAAGTGAGTAGGCTCCACAAAAATAGTCTTACCGTAATGATTTTTGTTTTTTGGGCGATCCTCTTTAAAATATTAGTTGGTTCTTTTACCGCAAAATATTTTGGCGCAAGTGCGGAGTTAGATGCTTTTTTAATGGCCCTCACGGTTCCCACATTTCTGATGGGCTTAATTTCTTCCGGAACCTCCTTCACTTTGCTCCCGATGCTAACTGAAGCACGTCACAAGTCCGCCGGCTCAGAACTTTCTCTCGTTTCGTCGGTGCTCTGCTCCACGCTTCTCATAAATACGCAGCTTTCGATCCTCGGGGTTTTAGCCGCGTCGTCCATTTGTCGTATTTTAGCGCCTGGATTTTCTGAAACGCAACTCGCGCTGACCACTCATTTATTTCAATTTCTTTTACCTGCATTTCTGATTTCATCGGTTTCAGAAATTATCTCCTGCCAATATTATGTTGTTGGAAAATTTTTTCTGCCCAGTTTTGTGCGGGCCCTTTCGGTGGTAATTTTATTTTTGGTCGTTTTTTTATTTTGGAGAACCCTGGGGATTTATTCTTTAGTACTTGGAAATATTTTTGCCGCCATTTTATCCCCCGTCATTTTATTTGTCGGCCTTGGAAAGGCTCTACGGTCGGAGTTCAACTTAAAGAATGTCTTTCAGCATCCCGAGTTAAGAATTTTTTTTCGACTGAACATTCCCCTTTTTGCTGGAATGTTCATTTACAAAGCTATTCCTCTTTTTGATCGCTGGCTCGGATCGAAACTAGCGGAGGGAAGCATTTCTATTTTGGGTTATGCCAATCGGCTCTATGAAATCCCGCAATTTATATTTATCTCAGGTCTCACCACATCGCTCTTTCCCGTGATCGCTGCTCATGCAAACAAAAATGAAACTGCATCCGCCAATCGACTCTTTGAAAAAAGTATTCGATTTGTTTTTTTTCTGTTTATTCCAATCGCCATTTTTTTGGGAATTTCAGGGCAACATCTTGTTCGCGTTTTATTTGAACACGGAAGATTTAATGCCTCTGATGCTCAATTAACCTCTCAAGTCTTGTCACTCTATATGATTGGTCTACCGGCTTGCGCCATCGGGGGAATCATCGGGCAAGGATATTATATTAAGAAAGATATTCTCACCTGTACGATTACGAATATCGGCGCAGCTTTTTTGTATGGGGGGACCTGCCTCTTCCTTCTGCCGCGTTTTCAAATTTTAGCTTTTCCAATAGCTCAATCGATTTATTTTATTTTCACTATTTTACTCGATAGCTTCATCATTCAACGCAAACATGATTTTAAGTTGTTTAATTTTGCAATCGCGTCGCTTTGGGGGCCACTCATCGCATTGATCCCGTGCATCCCCCTACTGATTGTGATCAATATTTTCCTTAGTTCACACCCCATTTTAGCGTGCGCCTGCATGGCGTTCAATTTCCTAATTTATTTACTGATTCAATATTTTGTTTTGAAATCTGCAGAGCTTAAAAATTTAATCGACTTTTTAAAAAGTCAGCGACCGCTCTCAATGCTTCGCAATCGACTTCCCTAAAATATTATTTATAAGCCCCTGCGCTTGATTCATTTTTTCGAAATTAAAGAATTCTTCTCCCAAACGAGCGCACTTCTCAGCAATATGCGATCTTTCTGTTTTAAGTTTTATGGCCCATTGAAGAATCTTCTGAGCAGCGAATGAGTCCTCTAAATTGATCAACGTCCCCAGGCTATGAGACCTCACGAGCTCCGAAATATCGCCAACATCAGGCGTTATAATCATCGGAAGA
>JAQBPA010000143.1 GCA_028287765.1 Bacteriovoracaceae bacterium | reverse complement strand
ACTTCCGGAGATACAGGTGGAGCCGTAGGTGCTGCGTTTCACGATAAACCGAATGTCGAAGTAATCATTCTTTATCCCAAAGGAAAAATTTCTCCCAGGCAAGAAAAGCAACTCACCTCTTGGGGTAAAAATATTCGTGCCTTTTCGGTGAACGGAGATTTTGATGCCTGCCAAAAAATGGTCAAAGAAGCTCTTCAAAGCGACTGGTGGAAGAAAAATAAAAAACTTATTTCGGCGAACAGCATAAGTCTCGCTCGCCTTCTTCCCCAGATGGTTTTTTACGCGGGTGCGAGTACTCAGTATTTTAATCGAACAAAACAAAAACCAGGCTTTATTATCCCAACAGGAAATTTAGGGAATTCCGTCGCTGCTTTTTGGGCAAAGAAAATGGGATTTCCAATCGGCCAGATTATTTTAGCGACAAATGCAAACCGAGCTATTCCTGATTATTTTGCATCCGGAAAATGGAAAGAACATCCCACCATCGAAACTCTTGCGAATGCGATGGACGTAGGAAATCCAAGTAATATCGAACGGCTCATTTCGCTTTATCCAAATCCTGAAGATTTAAAAAAAGATGCGGCATCCATTTCTGTTACGGATAACGAGATCCGCCAGACGATTCAAGAAGGCGAAAAAAATTGGGGCGAAGTATGGTGCCCACATACAGCAACCGCCATTTTTGCACGCGAAAAAATAAAAGATGGCCACTGGATCGCAGTGGCAACTGCTCACCCCGCAAAATTCGAAACGATCGTTGAGCCCCTAATAAAAAAACAAATCGAAATCCCAGACACCCTCCAGGAAATCCTCTCAAAACCCTCTCATTATATAGAGATTGATTCCCAGCTTTCAGAACTCGAAGGGAAAGTGCTCTGACCGTTCGGTTGATTGTTTGACGCTCTTACGTAAATCTTGTAATTGCCTTCAATGGCTAAGAAATTGAACGTCCTTATTTTTGTTATATTCTCGCTTATTAACACTTATGCAGACGCTGGTGTCCGAAAACAGGGCGCTTGTGAAGAGACTGTCCGAGCACTGAACGGAAGTTTATCTCCTGCTTGGATTAAAAAAATGCTACTTGCGCTGAAGCCAAGTTCAATGAGTGCCGAGCACTTACGAGATGACGTTCAAAAAGGGGGATTAAATGCTGTGGGACTTAATCCCAAAATTTATAATAGCCACACCGACAACTATACTTGGGAACTGCCCTCTCTTCCTATTAGCAACCAAGCGCAATCGGGACGTTGCTGGGATTTTTCGTATGAACTCATGATCTCCGATCAACTTCTCTCGCCGAACTATCCGTTTTTTTACCACCTTCTTGAACAAGGAAATAATTATTTTCAAGACGTCATCGAAAATAAAACGACCGGGGCGATCGCGCCGAATATCAGTGAAGGTGCCTGGGACGAACAATTCCCTTATCTCATGAAAAACTACGGATTAGTTCCGTATAATTTGATGCCCGAAACCGCAAGTTCACAAAATACACGCGCCATGATGGCGGAGATCAAACAATATTTGGCGGAATGGGCGTACAAAATCGAATCTGCCAAACGTAAAATGCTAGAAGACCGAGTGTCGGACGCAAAAATAGTCGAGAGACTCGACGCTCTCAAAAACACAGGGCTCATTGGATATTCAAAACTTTTAGCGACCCATCTCGGCACTCCTCCTGCGCTCGATAAAGAATTTCAATTCGATCTCGTTGGAAATCCAGGTTCTGACGGAATAGGCGTTCACACCCCTATCCAAACGAAATTATATAATCCTTTTGCATTCGCGGCGGCGATCACTTTGTTTAAACCTGAGGATCAAGTGGTGATTGCCTCGAATCCGCTCCGACCGGAAGGCTTTTACAAAGAAATAAAGTCAGATGCATACAGAATGTCTTCCGACGGATCTGCAAAAATTCTGAACGTTTCAATGGCTCGACTTCAACAACTGACATTAACCGCACTTCTCGGAGGACAAAGAGTTCGCTTTGATGCCGACGTCACCCATGACGTTGAATATAGTAAAGGCATTATGCACCCCGATATTTACGACGATAATGTCTACGACCTTAAAAAAAGCGAGTCACCCCGTCCACTCAATCGAGTGAACTCCGTTCGTTATTACCTCGCCGATCCCGATCACGCGATGGTGAAGACGGCGTTTCATTGGCCAGGTTTAGAGAAACTCGTTCCCAAAGCTTGGCTGGAAAGCAAAGGCCTCAAAGAAGAAGACCGCTACAAACCGGGCGTAGCTATCATTTGGCTTCGTGAACGAGGCATCAAGCCAGGTGACGAAAAGAAAATTCTCAAAACAAAAGTTCAAAATTCCTGGGGCACGGACGTTGGAACGCTTGGCATTTTTCACGATTATCAACCTTGGTCTTCCAAATATGAGTTTTCGATCCTCGTAGACAAAAAGTTTTTATCGCCTGAAGAACTTGGAACTTGGAATTTTAATAAACCGACCCTGCTTAAAGAAGAATTTTGGAGTCACGATAGCGATAAAAAACCCCAAAAATAAAAATCGGGGCATCGCCAAACGCAGCTTCTTTCAAAAAAAATTCGATCGGATTTTTGTGGTGAGTCTTAATTATCGCACGGCATAAAAAATTCTCCAAAAGAATTCGTGTTTGGAGCTGGAGAACGCTTAAAAAGCACCTCCATCGAATTTAGTTCGAACTTTTTTTTGGGGCTCGGCGGTATAATAAAGGTGATGGGAACTCTGGTGCTCTCGGGGATTGGAGCGCTGCTCTTAATCTCGCTACGAAACAAATCTAAAATTGATTTTTTAGTCGA
>JAQBPA010000130.1 GCA_028287765.1 Bacteriovoracaceae bacterium | reverse complement strand
TTTCGAGCGTCCTCTCGATGCGACGGACGATTGGAAATCTTGGTGGGATGATTTTATTCCGCCACTTGTTTTGGCGCTCCTTATCGTGCTCTTTTTTCACCTCTGGATTTGGGGGGCGGCACTCCGTAAAAATTTTCCGCGATGGTTTGGGTCGCGATCGAAACTGGTTCTCTTTGTCATTTTTTCGTCACTGATCATTGGCACGATGATGACCGGCGCCTGGGCCATCACCTCTTTTTTAGTTCTTTGTTTGAGTATCATTTATAGTCAGCGCAGACTTCTTCCGCTCATTGGCGCCATTCTCTTTGCACTCTACTTCACTCTGAAACCTTTCGTCGCTGCCATTGCTTCGACGATGGTGATTTTTTCGGCTCAAGAGGCCATTGATCTTGGTCGGACGAGAATCGAATATCCACCTGCTGCGCTCGACAATCTGACTTCCACCGAAAAAAGTATTTGGTCAGATTATAACGGAGACTTACGAGCTGCGAATTATTGGCTTGAGCAAGCCGAATCCTCAAAAGAAAAAGCCATTCTTTCTGTGAATCTCTCGGCAAATTATTCTACGCCTGCTGATCTTCTTCTCAGTTACGAAAATCTCCAAAAAACTTACGGAGATGATCCGACGATTCTTTTCAATCTTTCACAGCTTTATATTCGAACGCAGCAATTGATTCAGGCAGACCAGGTAAGAGCTAAAATAAACGGAGATTTTTACAACGAAGCATCCTCGAAGGCAGCACTGATTAACCGGCTTCTCATCCCGCCTCCCACTCGAAGTCGCCTGTCTCCCATGACGGATTCCATTTCAAAAAGTTTTCAAAATATTTTAGCGAGTTCGGGACTTCTTCCCTTTTCACCCTTTAAAGGTGGTCTAAGTTTACTTGTATGGTTCCTTCCGTGGCTTTTAATTTTGCTCGCTCTTCTTAGAAGATCCAAAGCCGCGGGCGTCTGCATTCAAACGGGAGAACCTACCCCATCACCTGACGAATCTCTTTCGGCCCTTTATCAGTCGGTCATCATGAAAAAAGATGCGACGAATCATACCATTCGACAGCAGCTCGATATTTTGGTCCGGCGTTTTAGTCAGATTCAAATCGCTCAGATAAAAACATGGATGTGGGTTTTTTGTGGTTCTTCTTCTCTTGTATTAGATCAATCGATAGGGCTTGCGTACGTGAAGACAGCCGTTCCGCTTCTTTTTTTGTGGAACGCCTTTTCTGTTTCTTTTCGTGCACATCTTCTTCATTTTTTTCACAGTTCACCAGAAAACTATTTTAGTTCTTCAAACTTCTCTCTCGGATTTTTAATCTTATTTCTCGCCTCTTATTTACTTTTTTTATCACAAAATCTTTCGAGGTCCGCGGCATGAAAACTGTTTTTGAACTTTTCGATGGTTTGGAGAAGGAAGGCTTTTCAGGGGAAGTGGACGTTACGGCAAGTCAGGGTCATGCGACCGTCTATATAAAAGAGGGGCGATTTGTTTGGGCTCATCGTCCACTCGATCGGGCGATTGAACGATTTCAAAAGATTTCGTGGATGAAGATGCCTGACAGCGAAGCTCTTTTAAATGCAAGAAGTTGGCATAGCTTTGTAGGTCTTCTGCTTGCAGAAAACCAAGAGCAATACGGGCGAGTCGTGAGCCTCCTGAAAGTGGACCGTCTCGAAGTTTTTTTTAGAATTTTCTTTTGGACGAATCTTGAAATTATTCCGCGAGGAGGCGATCTAGCTCCTCTCGATGCAACAGAACTCGGTTTTTATTCGGTTAGAAAATTTGATCGCTTACTGACTGAAGCTAAAAAAAGAGTTGAAGAGTGGCCGAAGATGAAGACTCGAATGGGATCGAGTCGCCGGATTTTTATTTCGCAAGTCGAAACCTCGTCTCTTCAAGTGAACTTTGATTTGGTCGAAGAAAGTTTTGATCAAATTGCTGATGGCGTGTCTCCTAAGATTGTTCTTCCACACGTTCCTTTTTCTTCAGAAGAAGTTGAGATTTTAAAAATATGTGACGGACGAAATACAGTGCAAGACCTCATTCGTATTTTACCGGATGGAGAATTTTTAATTGTACGAAGGCTTCTGGAACTTTGGCGCAAGGGCGCCATTCGTCCAAAAGATGATGAAGAATCCCTTGTATCGATCCACACTCGTTCAGGAGATATCGGCGGACGAGATATTTTTGCCTCGATCTGGATGATCATTTTAATTTCACTTTGTTTTTTTACTTTCTCGGAGCTCTCTCGTCCCGACGCACCTTCAAATATGCCTCAAGAGATAACTCAGGCGGTTGAAATTTATAGAAAATTAGAAGGACACTACCCGTTGACGCTGAGCGATCTTCCAAAAAACCTCATCAATCCCAAGCGGGCGGGGCAAGATTTCGAATATTCCCTGTCGGATCCCCTGCGTTATGAAATTAAAGCGAAAACAAGGTCCCGAAATTAGCTCTCAAAGTGGTAAAATTCAATCATGTGGGACATAGCAGCGATCAAAGAGCGAGTAGAGGATCTTGGAACATCTCTGTTTCGTTCCTATCGTACCATTCTCGTAACAGCGGCTGTTTCGGGATCGATTGCGATTATTTGCAGAAATCCATTTCAGGAACATCTTCCGTCCTACGCGATGGGCGATATCGCTCGAAAAGATATTAGAGCTTTAGAAAATATCAGAGTCACCGATGAAGAGCTCACTGAAAAAAGGCGAAGTGCGGCATCAGAACTTATTTTAAACGTCTACGATTTCGATCCGGAAGCAAAAGACGTCTTTGTCGAGAGACTTTCAAAAGCTTTTGATTTGATCTCCGGGCAAACATCCCAGCGTTCCGAAAAATATAAAAGCAGTTTTGAAGAAGCGCTTGGCATTAGT
>JAQBPA010000120.1 GCA_028287765.1 Bacteriovoracaceae bacterium | reverse complement strand
GAGTCACATTCACTTTTGTTCCAGCGCGACTGAGCGTCTGACAAGCACGAAGGCCGTCAGGAGTGAGAGGAACTTTAATCACAATATTTTCATGAAGGTCGGAGAGCGGCTTTGCTTCTTTCAGCATTCCGTCATAATCGACCGCGACCACTTCCGCGCTAATCGGTCCATTCACAAGACTAATGATTTCTTTTAAAATTTCTTTAAAGGATTTCCCTTCTTTGGCAATGAGAGAAGGATTGGTCGTGATTCCGTCAATGAGCCCCGTCTTTGCAGCCTCTCGAATTTCAGAAAGATTCGCCGTATCGAGAAATATCTTCATGCTAAAAGTTAAGCGTGCTTCGAGTTGAAAGTCTAGAAACAGTCTTGAAACTAGGAGATGCGGAAGAAATCGAGATTAGACAGACGCTGTAGGTCCGGGCTCTTCGATCGGCTCTAAAACGTCTAGCTCCATCGGTACAACATCGGCTTCACGAACGATTTGACCACGATAAAGAGACATTCCACCTTTCAGAACATAGAGGAAAAAATAGCCTTTTCCGCTCAAAAGTTCACAAGCCGCAACGCTCTTAATTCCATTTTCACAAACGAGAAGAATCGGTCGATCTTTCAAAAGCGATTCCGACCTCGCTGCCAGTTGATCGAAGGGAATATTGTAAGCTCCAGGAATGGAAGCCTTTGTAAATTCATGACTAGCACGCGTATCGAGAAGAACGCCGCCTTCGACAGAAACTCTCCACGTCTCTACTTCTTCAGGAAAAATCAAATCGTAATTGAGACCCTTATCTAAAGACTCCAGCGAAATGGGAAGTCGAGAAACTAATTTTCGTCCAATATTTTTGATAATTTGAAGAAGACGTACATTTTGTGCCTTCAACTCAAGATCATTCTTTTTAAGATCATTCACCTGAAGTTCTAATTGACGAACACTCTCGATGATTTCATTTTTCCACTGACCTTGACCAAACATGAGGCAACAATACCGACCCTGAAGACGAAAAAGCAAGAGATAAGGCCTGGGGTCCGGTTCGTAGTCGAATCTCCGGGCGAGCGTGCGGGGGGTCGCTTCTGAAAAATACGCTCAGCGGATTTCAAATAATAAAAATTGTCGTGCGCGTGTTGCTTCTTCACCGCAGGGCTTTCAACTCTCGCATGATTTTCTTGCGCGGTTCAGGAATTTTTCAGAAGCGACCCCCCGCACGTTCGTCCTCAATTCGACTACGAACCGGAATCAGAGAAATACAAATTCAAAAATCAAGACCGAATACAGATACGAATTTTAATTACTCGGATTTGTTTTGAAGTTTTATTTTTTTGATTTGTTTTTTCCAGGATCGAAATGGGACAAGGAAACCGCAGCCTGATAAACGCTCGCGACTTTGCGGGTTTTCGCTGTTCAAAATCTGAGTAATCTTAAGTACTTAGAAGTCCCATATTCTTGGTTTTTTGGCACGCTTCTTGCATTCATTCTACACTAAGGTGTTTTGAATGAAGGCGTTTTTATTTTTAACTCTCATCGTAAATCTCGGACGACTAGAAGCAGTCGAGCTCAATTGCCAGCCGCCAACGCCGTCGTTGAGTTCAGATATTATTCGTTCAGCCGAAGAGCAATCCAAGCGAATCCAATTAGAAAATAAATTTCAAGAGGATCTCGAAAAATTAATTTCGCAAAATCTTCGTTTTAATCTTATGCCTTGGATAGTGGAAAATCTACAGCGGTACAAATCGCTAACGGCCTCAAAAAAAGAAAATTTTAAAAATAAACTTTTTTTACTTTCTAGAGATTCAAAATATTCTGATCAGCAGAGGGCGGTTGCTTCGCTTATTCTTTTAAAAATTTATCCTTCTTTCTTGGATGCTTCGTTTATTCCATCACTGAGTGGCGATCACCTCACTGACATCGCAGAAATTGCTGGTGGTGCCAAAATTTCTCTTTCCGAAACCGTCGTTCTCCAAATGTTTGATCGATTGAGTGACTTGGCTCAGGGAGATTTTTTTTATCGGCAACTGAATAAATATGGAAAGCTGGGCACGAAAACTCGAGGCTTAACTAGAGGTCATATTCGGACTCCCGATCAAATGGCTCCTTTTGGCATTTTAGAACTCTTCCAGATTTCCGTCAGTGGGGACAAACGAAAGTTAATCAGAAAAGCTCTAAATTCAAAATTGGAAACCATTCAATCAGTCGGCCTTTCATTTAGTTGGGAACTAGAAGACGAGGCAGAGCCTTATATTCTTAGTGCCATAAAGAAAGGAGATGCTGGGGCCGAAGTGGGTGAGTCTATAGCAAAAATGGATCACCCGAGCGCAAAATTAATTGGAGAGCTATCCAAAAGCAAAGGCCTAGCTGTAGATTTTTTTTTGGTTGCCTTGTGTTCACATGAACCAACAACGACTCGGATTTCAATCGTTAAACAGTTTCTAAACGGTCCGGAAAGTTTATACGCGAATATTCAAATCGTAGAATGGGCCGTACGCTGGACTGATCCCAAATTGAAGGAACTTGCGACGGAAGCACTTCAATTACCGGACGTGCTCGACTACTTTCTCCGCAGAGAAGATCTTGAAGAACTCGAATATATTTTTCCGTTATTGAAAGACGAAGAAGCTAAAAACGAAGTAAAAAAACACATTCAGGGAGAGCTTGGAAGAAGAAAATGATGAGCAAGTTTTGCATCTATAAGCGAATATCGTTTTCTCTATTAATACAGCTCATCGTCATTCTCGGACGACTTGAAGCTGTCGAGCTCAATTGCCAACCGCCAACGTCGTCTGTAAGTTCAGATATTATTCGTGCTGCTGAAAAACAATTCAACCAGGTCCAATCTGAAAAATTACTTCAAGATGACTTAGATAAGATTGTAGGTCAGGATTCTCCTCTTGAGCCTTGGTTGCGGCGGAACTTACAACAGTATAAATCGCTAACGGCCTTAGAAAAAGAAAACATTAAGACGAAACTTTTTCAATCTTTTAAAGACGATACTTCCATTATTTCGAAGAATTCTTCAGCTTTTTTTACTGGAATTGATCGTTCATTCGTGACGCTTGTTCTTTTAAAAATTGATCCCTCCTTCAGGAATTTTTCCGATTTTATTCCATCATTGGATAGAGCTCAGCTCTCTTCCATTACATACATTGCCGCTGATGCGCAGATCTCGCTTTCAGAAGATATTGTAGTAAAAATCTTTGATCGATTAAGTGATTTGGGCCGAGGAGATTTTTTTTATCGTCAGCTGAATACATTTGGAAAACTGAGTCCGAGAGTTCGCGGCTTTGCCGGAAGCAGTGGAAATTATTTTCATGTTCGGGCTCCCGATGATTTGGTTTTCTTTAGTGTTTCAGATCTTCTAAAAGTTTCCGTCGGAGAGACTAAAAAAAAGCTAATCAGAAAGATCTTAAATTCTAATATAGAATCCTTACAATCACTCGGTCTTTCAAACTGCTGGTTATTGGATGACGAGGCAGAGCCTTATCTACTTAATGCATTAAGGAACAATGCATTAAAAAACGGAAATGAAGGACCCAATATTGGCAGGTCGATTGCAAAAATGAAGCATCCGAGTGCAAAACTGATGGAAGAATTATCGAAAAGCAAAGGCTTCGTTGTGACCTATTTTTTGGCAGAGCTGCCTTTACGTGAACCAACAACAGCTGATATTTTAACAGTCAAAAAGTTTCTAAATGGTGCGGAAAGTTCGTTTGCAAATATTGTGATCGTACAATGGGCCATGCGCAGCAATAATCCGCAATTAAAGGAACTTGCGACGGAAGCCCTCCAAATTCCAGACGTGCTCGATTACTTTCTTCGGGGTGGAGATATTAAAGAACTGGAGTATATTTTTCCGCTGTTGAAAGACGAAGAAGCTAAAGACAAGGTAGAGAGAAGTATTCAGAAAGCGAAGACAAAAAATTAACAGGCCGATGATTCATGTATAAACAAAGATCAAATTTTATTTCTGCAAGTGTTGCATTGGTTATGTTTTTAGAACTCATCCTATCGCCAGCCTCCGCAGATCCAAAAGAAAATTTTCTAACCCCTTGGGGAAAAAAGGTGGTGACGGTAGCCTCTATATCACTGGCATGCGGAGTTGCTCTGTTAGGATTAGGTCTCTCCGTTAACTGGAAGGAGCTGGCACATCGCAGACATACTTTCGCGCACGTTGGAAATATTTCGTTAATCAGCCACT
>JAQBPA010000076.1 GCA_028287765.1 Bacteriovoracaceae bacterium | reverse complement strand
GATAGCCTTTATGATTTATTTTTATCTGTTAAAAGAAATTGGCTCTGTGCAAACCGCGGCTGTTACGTATGTGATCCCGATCGTCGCGCTCACGCTTGATTTTTTTCTTCGCGGACACCGCATAGAATTGATGGGTGTCTTCGGGGTTTCTGTTATTTTACTTGCGCTGTTTTTTATTCGATCGGCAAAACCGGTCTAGTGTAGTGTGCGGCAATATAGGCTTCGGGATGCTTGAGAGCGACGAGAATGCTTCTATAAAATGTTCTTTCGTTCAGGATGGTTTTGATTCGATCCTCATCGATATCGACAATCACCTTTCCTGCGTTCTTCCTATGATTTTCTTTTAAAATATTTTCTGCCCATATCAATCGTGAATTATAAATGTTCACCATCGTCTCGGCATCTTTGATGAGTCCAGGATTGCCTGCTTTCGAAATACCAAATTGAACCGCACTCACTAAACCGGAAGAAGGTTCGGGAAGACGCTTCAGCCCAGTTCGGTAGGAATCAAAATTCGGATTCCATGGCTCTTCCATAGCACGCGCCATTTCTCGATAATACTGCATCTTTGTCGCATGAGCGGTGAATTCTTGATTCAATCCCTCGAACTCTACTGTTTCAACGAAATTTTTTTTCTCAATTTCGTTCAGAACTTTCCAGCGATCCATCACCGTTTTTCCAACGACTTCTGAACGCTCTGCTAAATTTTTGATTCTCTTTATGATCTCAGGTGAAGCTGGATGATCGAGCCCATATCGAACCGCTTTTCCGGTCATCGACTCCCCCTTCAAATCAGAAAAAATAGGAATCGATGTTTGAGCATGGAACTCACTCTCTGATTCTTCAAGGAGGGAAATGAAATAGTAGCAGTACCTATCAGAGTCTCGCAGTCTTTCTCTTTGGGGTTCGCCTGCCCAAATCAAAAGAGGGGCGCAGAGCGCAAAAAGGACAATTCTAAAAAAGGATCTCATCTCACTCCTACTAAATGCAATTTTTAGGCCAAAATAGCAAAAACCCTAAGTTTTGAAAATAACTCAAAAAAAGCCCGAAGATGAACTCAACTACGCAAGAAGTATCTATTTCGTCAAGATATCCGTGAGCCCAACGCGAATCATCATGACGGCAATCGCCGCCAGAAAAAGGGCCATAATTTTCGCAAAGGCTCGCGAACCCGACACTCCCATGATACGCAGAAAAATGTCTGAATTACGAAAGAAAATCAAAACGAGAAGAAGGTTTACGACCAGCGCGAGAAGCGTCATCGTCACACCGTGCTGATCCACTAAAATGAGGAGAGTGGTCAAGGTTGCCGGACCGATAATGAGAGGGATACCGATGGGGACGATTCCGATTTCCGTCGTCTGCTGTCCTCGAAGTCTTAAGCCCGCAAACGCGATATCCGAAATTGAAATGATCAGAAGAAGGAGACCCCCCGCGATTCGGAAATCACTTTCATTAATTCCAAGGAACAAGAAAACCAATTTTCCGGTAAAAAGAAATAAAATAGAAATGACAAAGGCTGCTGCGGTCGCTTCTGTGATGAGCTTTTTTCTCTCATCAGACTTCAAAGAACTCGTTAAATTAAGAAAGAGAGGAAGCACACCAAGGGCATCTATCGCGACAAAGAGGGGAATAAAGCAGCTGATAAAACTCTGAAGCATAGTAAATCCACCATAACACAGATTATTGCTCTTCAACTCATTCATTTGAGCTGAATAAGAGCTGATGGCATATGGCGGCAAACCTTTTCTTATAAATTGATCGACACGTTTTAACTTAGCGGAGATAAATTATTATATGAAAAAAATTGCAGTTAAAAATCCTGTTGCGGAGCTTGATGGCGATGAGATGACCCGAATCATTTGGGCTCTGATTAAAGATAAGCTTATTAAGCCTTATCTCGATCTCAATCTTCAGTACTTCGATCTGGGCATAGAAAATCGAGAAAAAACTCGGGATCAAGTCACCATTGATTCGGCTCATGCGATTCAAAAATGTGGCGTTGGAATCAAATGCGCGACGATCACACCCGACGAAGCTCGCGTAAAAGAATTTAAGCTCACCGAAATGTGGAAGTCTCCGAACGGCACCATTCGAAATATTTTAGACGGAACGGTGTTTCGAGAACCCATTCTTTGTAAAAACATTCCACGGCTTGTACCGAACTGGAAAAAACCCATCTGTATTGGAAGACATGCTTTTGGAGATCAATATAAAGCGACTGATTTTTTAACCAAAGGAAAAGGTAAGCTCACGATTACGTTTACTCCAGAATCGGGCGCTCCTCAGACCCATTCAGTCTACGATTTTAAAGGCGATGGCGTTGCGCTCGCGATGTATAATACAGACGAATCTATTCGCGGTTTTGCAAAGAGCTGCTTTCAATTGGCGCTCATAAAAGGCTGGCCGCTCTATTTTTCGAGTAAAAATACCATTCTCAAAAAATACGACGGGCGATTTAAGGATATTTTTGAAGAAATTTATAATACGGAATATAAAACCAAGTTTGCAGCCAAGGGAATCACTTACGAACATCGATTGATCGACGATATGGTTGCTTCGGCGCTTAAATGGGAAGGCGATTTCATTTGGGCGTGTAAGAATTATGATGGCGATGTTCAGTCCGACACAATTGCTCAAGGATTCGGATCTCTAGGTCTGATGACTTCCACTCTTCTTACTCCCGACGGAAAAACCATGGAAGCCGAGGCCGCTCACGGAACGGTGACGAGACATTACCGCGACTACCAAGCCGGCAAAAAAACTTCGACGAACCCCATTGCGTCCATTTTTGCTTGGACGAGAGGACTTGAATTCCGCGGAAATCTGGACGCTAACCAAGAGCTCGTCAATTTTTGTAAAACGCTCGAAAAAGTTTGTGTCGAAACGGTGGAAGCCGGAAGTATGACGAAAGATCTCGCGGTCTGTATTTATGGAAACAAGGTTCAACCCGAGAACTATCTCACCACAGAAGCCTTTCTCGATTGTTTAGATAAAAATCTTAAAGCGAAGCTGGGATAAATGAAGAAGAGAAGCGCTCTCTTAAAAACAGCGCCTCTCGATTCAGTTGAAAAACGAGCAGCCGAACTCCTTCGGCTTAAGATCCGTGAAGCCAAGTTAAGGCCAGGGGATCTTGCCAAAGCGCTTCGACCGCCGCTTTCGGAATCTCAGCTTCGGCATTTGCTAAATGGGGGAAGCGCCCTCACTCTCGATCGTTTTTTTCAACTTTCTAAGCTCATTCAAGCCGATCCCCTTGAACTCCTTCATCACTCGAATCCCGATCCGAAGTTTGAGCAACCGTTCACGACCGAACAAGAAATGTTCTTAGTAAGCGATCCCTGGCGCTACCGAATCATGAAGGCACTCAGTCTTCCGAGAACGGAGCGCGAACTCGTTCATCTTTTTCCGGAGTGTAGAGATGTGGAGAAGATTGTGAAGCAGCTACTTGAGAAGAAAATCATCCTGGAATTAGGTTCAGCCAAAGAAACGACTTACCGACTAAATGCAAACGCTTTTCAACTCGCAACGGTTGATTTTGTGGAAGGATATACGGACCTCTTACTGAAAAACGTTCTCGACATTCATGATACGACCGTCACGATCGAAGAAGTTCGACCCGATCTCATTAAATTTATTCGAAATATGATGGTGGTCGATTATCTTACTCCTGAGCAAATGATTACCTTACGCGATCGGCTTTTATCTGTATTCGCAGAATTCAGACGATTCGTCGGGCGCAATCGAATGGATACTTCGTACGCCGCTGTTGCGAAAGAAAATCTGGTTTGTCTGGTCACTCTCATGGCGCCGCTCAATCGAGCGACGTTTTTGAAGCGCCCTAAGAATTAATTTAATCGGCGAGACGAGACACGATTGTCTGGCAGCTTTCGAATGCCGAACGAATATGTTTTGGAATAGCTCTTAGTTTAGCGTTGATTTTAGGGTTGTAGATAGAAACCGAAGCAAGAAATCCGATGATCGCAAGACCGCCAGCCGTTTTAATAGCCCAGGTAGAATCCGGTTGCATGGCCATAAAACCTAAATAGGTTCCCACTCCTGAAATCAACAAGGAGCAAAATTTTGTAATTCGCCAATTCATTTTCATTTTTTGTTGAAGTTGCTTAATTTGAATTGAATTTAGATTATTTTTCGCTAACGCGGCCTGAACTTTCATCTTCATTTTAAGGTTAATCGATTGGTTCGCAATAATGAGAAAGCCGTCCATAAAAAGCCCCACTGCCGCACAATAAAAAGGCTCCCAACTAAGATAAGGCATATTTCCAGCCAAAATATTCTGATAAGAATTCATCAGCACATAATAAGCGTATTGAAGAACATATTCCTTAAGAGCGACTTCGGGAAGTCCGGAAGGATTTGGGACTTTTTCTGGAAAAAGTCCCTTAT
>JAQBPA010000059.1 GCA_028287765.1 Bacteriovoracaceae bacterium | reverse complement strand
AAAGCTAAGAGAACAAATCCAAGAAATGGTCTACGCAGAACTAAAAGACCGAAAATCCGTTTTCTTCGGATAAAAAAATAAAAAGAAATCCGATCGCATAAAATCTTTTTCACTATGAAACGAGGTGTGGCACTTCCAAGGCCTGACCCCAACCGATCGAAATTTCGATCGTATTAACCTGATTTTCAGAATTGCGATTTTGTATTTGTATTAAAATTTGTATTTGTATTTGTACGTGTATTTGAATCCGGCCAGGACTTGAATTGAGGACGGAAGCGAATGGTTGCTCGGTGAAAAACTCCTGAGGCGGGCAAGTAAGTCATGCGAGAGTTGAAAGTTCTACGCCGAGGAAGCAACACGCGCACCAAGTTCAGAATTTAATCGACTCGGCAATGAGCGAGTTTTCTCACCAAGCAACCATTCGCTTCCGCCCGGAAATTCAAGCCCTGGCCGGACCCCGATCCAAGTTTTTTAGTTAAGTTTTTTCCAAAAAACTTATCCCGTCCGGAAGGACATCAAGGAAACACAATCCGAGCAAAAGGCGAATTCCAAAGCGTAAAAAAAGCCGTAACAAACCATCCCCCCATAAAAAACGAAACAAATATCAAAGCACATAAAGTCACAAGTCCAATCCCATGAGAAATAATTCCATCAAACTTCGCAGCCTTGGATCCAAAGATTTCTCGAGTCATCCAATGAACCGGCGAAAACCATTTAATAAAATGAGTAGGATCTCCCAGCGCATGGACCGACAAAAACATTAAAATGATCGCAATCGAAATAAGACAAAAAACAAAAACCATCCCCGCCCACTCCGTCATTAGGATGACCTACCGAAAATCATTACGCGCAAACTTTTATTTTTCCTTGGCTTTGAAGTTCTTCGAGATATTTTACCAGCGGACCGATGGCACTTTCTTGATTCGGAAGAAATTCGATTCCATAAAATATTTCTTTTGCCTGAAAGATTTGGACAGCCTGAACATAAGCGACTTTTGCTTGAAGCTTTAAAGGTTCTTTTAAAATCCCATCGCATTTAAAAGTACAAACGACGTTTTGATCTGCTTTGAGCATTTCTTCAATGGGATCCGAAAAAAAACCACAGCCGCCTAGACCGAACATAATGAGTCTTGTCTTCTTTCGACCCTGCTGAAGCTCACCTTTAAACTCAGCAAGTTTCGCAACATCGTATCTTGGAAAACGGCGGCGGTCTTTCGTCACACTTCTATTGTTAT
This sequence comes from Bacteriovoracaceae bacterium, assembly GCA_028287765.1. Classification (GTDB taxonomy): domain Bacteria; phylum Bdellovibrionota; class UBA2394; order UBA2394; family UBA2394; genus JAQBPA01. The sequence goes on along the minus strand of JAQBPA010000059.1, from coordinate 1,305 downwards.
GGGGATTTGAAATAGCGTCAATAAAACGTCTTTATAGCTTAAAAAAAGCCATACTCATCCCCATAAAACATCTATAGGGTGGACAGCGTGATTGTCTATGAACCTCGAGCAAAATGGACCCAGGACTCGTTTGTGGCGAAGTTCATTGAAAAGGCAGGGTGCAAAGACTTTCCTAGCCTCCTTTTGAAGTCTCAGAAAGATCCCGAGTGGTTTTGGGAATTAGCGCTGAAAGACATGGGGCTTCAGTTTCGTACTCCTTACAAAAAACTTTTAGCAGAAGGTCTGCCTTGGCCGAAATGGGCGCTTGGTGGAGAAATTTCCGTTGTCGAAAATTGCATCGACCGACATTTGAAAGATCATGGGAGCGACACCGCTCTCATTTTCGAAGCAGATAAACCCGGCGAGTCTGTTTCGTGGACGTTTAACGATCTTGCTCGTGAGTCTCATTTTATTGCTGAAGAGCTTAAAAAAAAGGGTGCACAAAAAGGAGACCGGGCTGCACTTCTGATGCCGATGAGCTTAGAGATGGCCGCAGCTTTTTTTGGGATTTTGCGAGCAGGGCTCACGGTCGTTCCTATTTTTTCAGGTTATGGAGCAGAAGCGATTTCTTCGCGCCTTGAAGACTCGAAAGCACGCTTTATTTTTGTTCAAGAAAAGACGACGCGAAGAGGAAAAGAAATTCCTGTCAGATCGACGCTCGATGAAGCTCTTAAAACCTCCCCCAGTATCGAACATACTTTAATTTTAAAACGCGCGGATTTTATTTCTCAAAACCATCAAGCATCTTCTTCCTATCATTCTGTCGCCTCTCCCGCAGAATCGCCTGTGCTGCTTCTCTATACTTCGGGCACGACCGGAAAACCAAAGGCCTGCGTGCATACGAGCTTTGGGGTTTTAGCAACGACCGGAAAGGAGCTCCGCTATACATTTGACGTGAAGCGTAGCGATCGCTTTTTTTGGTATACGGATATCGGATGGATGATGGGTCCTTGGGAACTTTTTGGAGTGCTTCAATATGGAGCAGCTGTTGTTCTTTTTGAGGGTGTCCCGGATTTTCCAGAACCCGATCGTCTCTGGAAGATTATTGATGACCATCAAATTACTCATCTCGGCATTGCACCAACAGCGATTCGCGTTCTAAAAAAAGCCGGCGATTCATTTGTTGAAAAACATTCTCTTAAATCCCTTAGAATTTTAGGTTCAAGCGGTGAGACCTGGGACGAAGAAAGTTGGAAATGGTTTTTTGAAAAAGTTGGGAAAACAAAATGCCCGATTATGAATATGTCGGGATGAACCGAAGTCATG
>JAQBPA010000040.1 GCA_028287765.1 Bacteriovoracaceae bacterium | reverse complement strand
CCCCATTCCGCATTATTTAACGAGAGAGAAAGGGGCCCGGCTGAGAACAGGTATGGTGATTTGTATTGAGCCCATGATTAACTTAGGAACTTTTGATGTGAAGCTTTTGGATGACGGCTGGACGGTTGTGACTGTGGATGGATCGCTTTCAGCTCATTTTGAGCATACACTCGCCATTACTTCCGACGGAGCAAGGGTCCTAACGAATTAGCAAAATCTTTTCGAGATTCGCGTTTGACAAGAAGCTTGATGCCCCCTATTTCTTGTCAAGGTAATTGTATTCTTCCCATATAAATTTGGGGGCTTGGTCACGGAGAGTCTATAAATGAAAGTATTGTGTTCAGTTAAAAAACGTTGCGAGAAATGTAAGATCGTAAAGCGCCACGGCGTTCTCAGGGTCATCTGTGTCACCAAAAGACATAAGCAACGTCAAAAATAAAAACGAAATTGAAATAGAAAAATAAATTATGGCGCGCATAGCAAGTATTGATCTTCCAGGTAACAAAAGAATTGAAATTGCCCTTACGTATATTTACGGAATTGGGCACAAGACAGCTGAGAAAATTTTAGAAGAACTCGGTATCGATCCATCGATCAAGGCTAAAGATTTGCCTGATGGCGATGTAAATCGAATTCGAGAATATATTGAAAAAGATCTTCGAGTCGAAGGGGATCTTCGAAGACAAGTTAGTCTCAATATCAAACGTTTGATGGATCTTGGTACTTACCGAGGTCTTCGACATCGAAGAGGTCTCCCTGTACGTGGACAGCGAACTCATACAAATGCACGAACGCGAAAAGGCCCTCGTAGAGCTGCTGTCGCAATGGTTAAGAAAGTTGTTTAATTTTTTAGAAGGGAACTGATTTATGGCTGAAAAAGTCGCTGCTGAAGAAGCAAAGCCCGAAGCTCCAAAAGCTCGGAAGAAAAAAGATAAGAAAAGTGTTCCCATTGGTGTCGCGCATGTGGATGCGAGCTTCAACAATACGATTATTACTTTCACGGATCCCTCCGGAAATTGTATTGCTTGGGGTTCAGCTGGTGCTGCGGGCTTTAAAGGATCTAGAAAAAGTACTCCATTTGCCGCTCAAGTCGCCGCAGAAGTAGCTTCCAAAAAAGCTCTTGAAAATGGAATGCGAACAGTCAGTGTTTTAGTTTCAGGTCCTGGAACAGGACGAGAATCTGCTGTGCGGGCAATTGCTCAAGCTGGAATTCGAGTAACAAATATAAAAGACATTACTCCCATTCCGCATAACGGTTGTAGACCATCTAAGAAGCGAAGAGTTTAGTTTTTGATTACGAGACTGAGCGTCGCATGAAAGACGTTTCAGAATATTACGGGCACTTCGGGTGCTTAAAATGTATTACAAACACCACGGGTGTTTAAAATTGATAAGAGGAGAAAATCATGGCGTTAGCTGAAGTTGTTTATAGAAATTGGCGAGATCTCATTAAACCGAGACGAGTAGATATCGATCCTACCACTTTGGCTGATACTTATGGAAAGTTCGTTGCGAAACCACTTGAGCGTGGTTTTGGAATTACTCTTGGAAATGCTCTTCGAAGAATTTTACTTTCTTCTATACAAGGTGCTGCCGTCACCGGAATTAAAATCGACGGCATCCTTCATGAGTTCTCTCCTGTCAGAGGCGCGATCGAAGACGTGGGCGATATTGTTTTAAATCTCAAAGGTCTTCGTTTAAAAATGGATACGCCAGAAACTAAAATCCTTCGATTGAAGGCTTCGGGACCTGGCCCTGTTTTGGCCTCTCAAATTGAAACCGGCGGTGCCGTTCAAATTTTAAATCCTGAACACAAAATTTGTACTCTCGGCGATCGAGCTGAGATCAATATGGAAATTCGAGTGAAAATGGGACGTGGCTATGTCTCTGCTGAAAGCTATGAGCAAGATGCTAAAGAAGTTGGATTCATTCCTGTGGACGCCTTCTTCTCTCCTGTGAAACGTGTGACCTATTTCATCACGAATGCTCGGGTAGGTCAGCGAACAGATTACGATCGACTTACCATGGAAGTGGTGACGGATGCGAGTGTTAAGCCGCAAGATGCTCTCGCCTATGCCGCAAAAATTCTCAAAGATCAGATTTCAATTTTCATTAATTTTAACGAATCTGAAGAACCAGAAGTTACGGAAGAACGATCTGAAATTTCTCCAAGATTTAATGAAAATCTTAATCGACGAGTCGACGAACTTGAACTCAGCGTTCGTTCTGCGAATTGTTTAGCAAATGCAAATATCCGATACATCGGTGAACTCGTCCAAAAGACAGAAGCTGAAATTCTTCGTACGAAAAATTTCGGTCGAAAATCTCTGAACGAAATTAAAGAAATTCTTGCTGAAATGGGATTATCTTTGGGTATGAAACTTGAAGGATGGGTACATCCGGACCAAATTGCTGCTCTTGCTCAACCGAAAGAAGTTGAAGAGAGCAAAGATTTCCAAACTTCGGCTAGCGATTTTGATACGGGAACAGACGAGCCAGAGGATACGGACGATAATTCCTAATAGATTGGTTTATTTATGAGACATGCAAAACCTTATCGAAAATTAAGCCGTCAAAGAAGTCATTACACTGCTTTGATGCGCAATCTCGCTTTCTCTATTTTTCAACATGAAAGAATTCGAACTACGCTTGCGAAAGCGAAAGAAGTTCGACCTTTTATCGATCAAATCATTACTCTTGGAAAAGGTGGAACGCTTCACGACCGAAGAAGAGCTTTTGCTCTTTTAGGAAATATTACGGGAGTTGATACGGGCGGAAAAAAACTCGATATCGTCGGAAAAGTTTTCAACGATCTGTCGAAAAAATTAACGTCAAAGGGCGGATATACAAGAATCATTAAACTTGCTCCTCGCCCTGGCGACGCGGCGCCAATGGCTCTTCTTGAGCTCGTTCACGCCAAATTGAAGCCTGTTAAAGAGAAGAAGCCAAAAGATACGGCAGAACCAAAGCAAGCCGCCGCTTCGTAAAGTTTTCGTTGGGATGACAATCCTGCGTACCAGACGGATAGAAAGCCTATTTCTTTTAAGTTTCTGCTTAATCGCGGCTTGTCATCGAGATGTGAAACCGATCTCTAAAGTCGCAGTTTCAGAGCAATTGAAAGAACCTGTTCTTGGAAAAGAAGTACCAGACTTTGAATTAGAAGATTCCAAGGGGCAAAAACATCGGCTTTCTGATTTTCGTGGAAATTTGGTCTTTTTAAATTTTTGGGCAACCTGGTGTCCACCCTGCATTCAGGAATTCCCCTTAATGGAAGCGCTCAATCAAAAGTTTAAGGCTAAGAGCTTTTCGATGATTGGAGTCAGTGTAGATCAATCGTGGGTTGATATGGGCCCTTTCTTTAGCTCTC
>JAQBPA010000032.1 GCA_028287765.1 Bacteriovoracaceae bacterium | reverse complement strand
TTCAAAAAAATGAGACTTATCTTTGCTCAAATAATTAATCACATTTTGCACGGCCGTCATTGAGCGCTTCAGCGCTTCAGGCGAATCTGGATTTGCAAAAAGATCCTGAATAAGAGAGGTAGAAGTGCTGTAAACAATTTCAGCTTTTTCTCTCGAGCCAATGCTAGGCTGTTCTAAAATTCTCTTAAGTTTATTTTCTAAAAATTGGTTGTGATCTTTTTCGCTCGCACAGCGTATAAAAAGGTGCTCGACTTCAAAGTCTCGGAGTTTTTTTTGATCTTCTTGTTTCCAAATCAGATTTTTAAGTCGATAAAGAAGATAATTTCCCTGATAAAGAAAGTAGAGGTCCTCTTCGATCATATCTTCCGGTTGATAAAGATTGATCGGAACCTTGAAATATTGATTTGTTAGGAGTGAAGCCCCCTCTAAATCCACACGAACTCCCATATTTCTAGAATATCATGGCTTTTAAGTCTTGGGGCGACGTGTCTTGAAACCTAAAAAGGTAGTAATTTCAGGAACTTAAACTTCAACAAAGAAGTGCTTTTTTAGATACGAAGAAAGCCCATTCACCCAGACAGAATGAGCATTGAGTGATGGAACTAAATAGAGTTCTTCGCCTCCTGCCTTCAAAAAACTTTCCCTTCCGCGAATGCCGATTTCTTCTAAAGTTTCTAAGCAGTCTGCAACAAAGGAAGGCTCAAATACGGCTATTCTTTTTTTTCCTTCTTTGGCGAGGTTGATAATAATTTCGTCTGTGTACGGTCGGATCCAAGGCGTTCGACCAAGGCGAGATTGAAATCCAATCGACATTTTATCTGGAGAAATATTCAGACGCTTGGCCAAAAGATTTGCCGATCTCACCGACTGAGCTCGATAGCAAAAAGAAAGTTGAGCTTCTGCTTCGTCACAGCAGTGCTTCGTTAGAAGACAATGCGCATCCGACGCATCGCTTTTTTTAATTTGTCTTTCGGGGAGACCATGAAAGCTGAAAAGAAAATGATCAAATCGCGAAAGATCAGTCTCTTTGGCTCGCGCATGAAGTGCTTCAATAAAAAACTCTTGATCAAAGAACGGAGGCACGAATGAAAGTGAAGGGATATTCACTTCTTTTTGTAAAAGGCCAAGAACCTTTTCAAGAGCGGAACCCGAACTTGCGGAAGCGTATTGCGGATAAAGTGGAAGAACAATCAATCGCTCTACATCGGCGTTTTTAAAATCTTCCCAAGCCTTTTGCATGCTCGGATTTCCGTACATCATTCCAAGCCGAACTAAAATTTTACTTCCGAGTTTCTTTTGGAGTTCAGCTTCGAGTTCTGTTGAATAAACACGAAGTGGACTTCCGTTTGGAAGCCAGACTGAACGATAGGCATGAACGACTTTTCTTGCGCGAAAGGGAACGATCGCGTGGACAAGTGACCATCTAAATGGAAAGGGAATATCAATGACCCGCTTATCCATCAAAAATTCGTAAAGAAATTTTTTACAGGCATCGACCGAGGGCTCATCGGGAGTTCCAAGTTGAATGAGCCAGAGCCCGGTTTTCATAGGAGTCATTGAACTATTTCGGTTGGAGTCTGGCAAGACGGGAATAAAATTTTGCGTTCGTGATGAGATTTTTTGACGAGTAAAAATCTGAGAGTTCATTCGCCTTTTTTTCCTCCGGGTTCAGAAGAAAGGCTTTGCGCAGAAGATCGAGTCCGATGAGTGAGTCGTGATTTGAAAAGGCAATTTTGCTTTGTTTCCATAAACCTGCAGACTCGTCCGAGAAGTCGTAAACAGACGGATCTAATAAAAGGAGTCTGCGTTCTTCGGCATTTAAGTTCTGCCAATTCTTAGTCGAAAGCCTGAGCGCAACTTTATAGGCTCGATAAGAATTCAACATTCCAAATCCATTTCGCCCCCGAATATTTTCAGTTCCATGAACTTTAATAGAAGTTCGTTTAAGAAGAATTTTTGCCTCTTCGAGGTTAAGCTCTCCTAAGACAGAAATAATATCAGCGAGAGTTCCTGTAACCAGTGGCGCAGTAGCACTACTGCAATCGAAAAAACTTAAACCACTGGTTCTGCTTTGGAGCGCTAAATCGGCTGGAACGGCGATGGTTACATCATCACCGAGTACTGAAAATTTACTTCGCTCGCCTTCGGGATCAATACTTCCGACAATGATTCCCGGTAGTCGAACTTCTACATTTGAAGGAGGTGGAAAAAATTTCTGATAAAAAGGTTTTACTATTCCGACGGGGCTTTGGTTTCCGGCAGAAAAGACGAAGATTCTTCCTTTATCTGTCCAGAGCTGAAAGATCTTTCGAATGGCATCGAACGATTTCGAATCTGTAAAGCGGTAGACTGCGGAGACATTAATCACTTTGACTGCAGAAGAGAGCGATCCGTAATGAAACACAAACATATTCGCCTTTTCGCTTGCTCCCGTATTTTCTCCGACAATCAGATTGGCTACCCCTGTGGCGTGATTGGAATTTGCAGACGAAAGACTGGTAAAATTTGACCAGCGATTCAGTCGGTCTGCAGGAATTTGATTAAGGTCAATTTGGTTTTCGATTGAGGCCACGCCGACATTCGGAAAGTTAGAATTTTTTAATTCTGCACGTACGAGATCAACGCCAATATATTCTTGTACCCAAAACGTGTTGAGCTTTCCGTGATTGAGACGTTCAAAACCATTCCATTTTTCTGTCGATTTACTTCTTAAATCTTCAACCTTGTTTTTATATTGATCGCGCACTCTGACTTCGTATTCGCCTAATAAAAGAATTCCAATCGTGCAAATGGTCGCACTTTTTTTGATTGCAGTGGGTATATGAACGCCAGCGTGGCAAGGAACGATGGACGAGAGAAGCGCCGCGATTAAACAAACAGATACGATTTTTCCCATCTTTTTCTACCGTTAAACCCTAGGGGATCTTCTAATGGAAGGAACGGGCGGAAGCAAGTTTGCTGGTGTGCCGTCCTAAAGTTAGTTATCTCTATTCTTATGAGTTCAGCTTCAGAGATTAAAGACGTGCTTACGAAGTATACAAAAGTGGCGATTGTGGGAATAAGTCCGGACCCTTCGAGACCGAGTCATACGATCGCTAATTATCTCATTGGAAAAGGTTATGACGTCTGCGGAGTCAGACCGGGCACTTCAAAAATCTTGGGGCGACCTTGTTATGAGTCTCTGAAAGACGTTCCCCCTCCGCTTGAGATCGTTGACGTATTTAGAAATTCAGACGCGGTGCCAGGAATTGTGGACGAACTCAGCCCATTGGGGGCGAAGGTGCTTTGGCTGCAAGAGGGTGTGATGCACCCCGAAGCTGAAGAAAAAGCACGTCGTGCTGGTATCATTGTCATTTCCGACCTTTG
>JAQBPA010000011.1 GCA_028287765.1 Bacteriovoracaceae bacterium | reverse complement strand
CCTCTTGGTTTTTGTGCACGAAATGGGCCATCTCTTGATGGCGAAATGGGTCAATATAAAGGTCGAAAAATTTTCTCTCGGAATGGGCCCGAAGCTCTTCTCCTTTAAACGTGGAGAGACGGAATATAAACTCGAACTTCTGCCGCTCGGTGGTTACGTCAAAATGGCGGGCGATGATCCCTCTAAAGAATATTCTGGTGAAGATAAAGAGCGAGGATTTCTTTCTAAAAAGCCTTGGCAAAAACTTTTAGTGGTTTTTGGTGGTCCTGTTTTTAATTTGCTTCTTCCGATTGTTATTTTTGGTCTTATGCTTGCTACCGGTATTCCAACGATGCAAGCCGTTGTGGGTTCGCTTGAGCCGGGAATGGCTGCGGTCGAAGCGGGCCTTCAGCCTGGCGACAAAGTGGTGAGCGTGGATGGTGAGAAAATTACTAAATTCCAGCAACTCGAAACTATCATCGAAAAATCGGCCGGAAAAAAATTACAGTTTACGATTGAGCGAAGAAATTTAGATACGGGTGCACTGGAAACTCTAACCAAAGTAGTTGTGCCCAAAACGACTGCCGCCAAATCTAAATTTGGTGAAGATGTCGAAATGGGTCGGATTGGCGTGGGTCCGGATTTTACTGTTCCGCAAATATTTTTTGAAAACGATCAGAGCCTTCTCGCCAAAGCGGGCCTCAAGCTTTTTGATCGCGTAAAAAGTGTCAACAATGTGGAAGTTCTCACGCAGGAACAATTTTTGGGAGCTCTTTCTCATCTAAAACCAGGGCCTTTTGAGCTCACGGTCGATGAAGCTGGTAAATCGAAAGCTGTTTCTTTAAACCTTCCGGCAGGAAAAGGTTCTGTTCAAGAACGCATTGGATTGAAACCTACACAACTCGTTCTGGGCGCAATCGAAAAAAATAGTCCGGCTGAAAAATCAGGCCTCAAAGTTCACGATCTTCTTCTCTCGATTGGCAGCAAAAATTTAACGGAGTGGGATGATGTTGCCAAAGCGATTCGTGCTTCAGACGGAAAACCTATTTTAGTGAAGTGGAGTCGCAAAGGCACGAAGATGGAAGCGACGATGACTCCAGAGAAGACTGTCATTCAAGATCCGATGATGGGTAAAGATAACCCGCTCGCGAGAGATGCTATTTATCGAATTGGAATTTCTCCTGCAAAAGCGACCGAAACTTCTCTTATGATGGAGAGATCTTTTAATCCAATTAAATGGTTGAAGCGCGGACTTAATGAAACTTGGACGATGACGGCCACAACGGTGATCGCGCTCTCCAAACTTTTTACAGGTCAACTCTCGATTAAGATGCTCGGAAGTCCGATCATGATTTATAAAGTTGCGGGCAGTTCTTATCGTATGGCGGGCGGCGGATATTTAGGTTGGTTCTCTTTCTTTTCAACGCTCGCGATGCTTTCGATTGCGCTCGGAATTATGAATTTACTTCCGGTTCCGGTACTCGACGGTGGACATGCGACCTTCTTTTTTATCGAATGGATTCGTGGCAAACCGGTTAGTCTTCGAGTGATGGAGCTGGCCAGCCAGGTCGGCTTATTTTTATTAATTGCACTCTTTGGAGTCGTTCTTTTTAATGACTTCACTCGATACGGATTTTTTGATTCGATCTTTAAGCTATTTCGATGATGCGACTCGTTTTTGATACGTCAACAGCCGCTGTTTCTCTCGGGATTTTGACAGAAGAGGGCTGGATGGAGACGGTCGATCGAGCAGATATTCCCAAACAACAATCTAAAGTTTTGCTCGTGATGATTCAGGATTTATTTCGTCCCTTTGGAATTGAAATGAAAGAAGTGAAAGAAATTGCGGTAGGCGAGGGACCGGGATCTTTTACCGGACTCCGAATGGGAATGACGGTCGCAAAAATTTGGGCCTATACTCACAAGGCCGATCTATTTACTTTTTCGTCGTCCAAACTTTTAGAGAAAACAAAACTAAAAGAACCTGACGCTCTTTATCCGAAGATAAAATATTTAGAGGATGCAGACTTTCGCAAGCTTCCAAATTTAAACGACTTAATTCCCATTTACGAAAATGATCACTTCGCATGAAAGAGTTTTCTCACAGCTCTGATTTGCCATTTCCTGAACGAAGGAAGTCGAGACTTTCAAAAGGCGTAGCTCTGTTTCCGTCGATGCTCACCGCTGCTGCGATGTTCGCAGGATTTTATTCGATTATTTATACGCTGAACGAAGTTTTAGAAGGCCGAAATGATTTTCGGCCTGCGGTCTATGCGATTTTGACGGCGACTCTTCTCGATAGTCTTGATGGCCGAATGGCTCGTCTCATGAAAGTTGAATCGGACTTTGGTTCTCACTTTGATTCGATCGCCGATATGGTTTCGTTCGGAGTTGCTCCCGCTGTTTTTGCGTATTGCGTAGGACTCTCAAAACTCGGCCGACTGGGTTGGCTTGGAGCTTTTTTATACTTAGCTTGTGCTGCGATTCGACTCGCTCGATTTAATGTTTTAGCTGCAGAAGGCCAATCCAAAAAATATTTTAAAGGAATGTCTTCGCCAGTCGCAGCGGCCGGCCTTTGCGTCTTTGCGATTTTACTCAGAGATTTCGATACGGGGCTACTTTATCAAATCGGACTTTTATTGATGACGGGCTTAGTAGCTTTTCTCATGATTTCGAATGTTCGCTTTAGATCATTCAAAGATCTCGATTTTAGAAACTACCCACTTCAATATTTTCTCGGCGTAATGGCGATTGTTATGTTGATTGTGATTTATCACGAAATCGCACTCTTTGGACTTTTCGTAATCTATCTCCTGAGTGGACTTATCGAAGAATATATTTTATTTCGAAGACGCCGGAAGTCAGATCCATCAGTTCCATTTTTGCCGTTTGGAGATCGAGAAGATCGATCGGGGTAACAGTCCATCTCTAAAAATTAATTAATTCGCCCCATCGTTTTGAGCAACATCGCAGGATCGTCCGTAATAATTCCATCGACCTTCATCGCGATGAGTTTGTTCCAGGCGTTTGGATCATTTACCGTCCAAGGAAAAACTTGGATGCCGCTCTTCTGAAGTTTATCGACGATTTCTGGATGATCGACGATCAGCTCGTAATTGGGAGAAATAATATCAACGCCAAATCTCTTTGCGCGGCTCAGAAGATTGGGATGAAAAAAAGGTACGCGTATTTTGCTCCAAACATTGTGATCGACGAGAAGGGACGTCTTCAGTGTTGGCTCTTGTTCTTTAGCAAGTACAAGCGTTCGCGGATCGAAGGACTCCAAAATAATTCGATCGATGAACCCACTTTCTTTAAAGGCTTTGATCGCGAGGTCCGTAAAAGTCTTCGGATCCACCGTGTACTTCGGATGCTTTGAATAAATTTTCGTTTCGATATTGAAGCGTAGAGTTTTTGCGGCAGGAAGTGGAGAATTTTGGACAAGGCTAAAAACTTCTTCAAGTGTCGGGATCTTTGTTTTTGGCACGGGAACTTGGTTTGGGAATTTTGAATTTTGGATCGTTCCGCAATCGTAGCTTTTCACTTCGGCGAGAGTGAGAGAATGGATGAGCGGCTGATCGCTCAGGCGACTGCCGTTTTGATCGAGACAAATTTCTCGGCTGATAAATGGATTATGACTGATAACGATCACCTGATCTTTCGTCACTGCCATATCGAGTTCTATTCCGTCGGCGCCTATTTCAAGTGCGTGCTGAAATGCGGGCAAAGTATTTTCTGGCGCTCGCGCACGTGCGCCGCGATGACCTTGGACTTCGATTTTTTTCATATTGGATTCCGTTGCTTGCGTGAGAGCGGCGGTTAAGAAGAAAGAAATAAAAAATACTCGGCGGTTTTTAAGCTGCTGAATTAATTTCGTACTTGGCATTTGTTTGCTCTCCACTAAAGAAATTCTTCAGTGTTTCAAAGTATTCGCCAAGTGTATTTTTAAGACGCTCCACAGTCACTGCTTCGTCGGCAAAGATAGCTTCTTTGACCGCTTTATGACCGGGAAGTCCTCGAAGATAGCCGACAAGATTTTTTCGATAGAGATGGCTTGAAATCCGAATGTCAAAATATTGAAGCATGAGTTCGTAGTGTCTTACCATCACGCGAAGTCTTTCTTCGGGAGCAGGTTCGGGAAGTGGAGGTAAACCTTTCAGCGCCGCATCGGCCTGCAAATAAAGCCACGGATTTCCGATGGCGCCTCGTCCAATCGCCACACCATCGCAGCCTGTATGTTCGAACATGGCTTTTGCTGATTCGTAGCTTACGATATCGCCGTTTCCGATGACCGGAATTTTGAGATTTTGTTTGAGATCGCGAATATGATCCCAATTCGAATGGCCAGAAAATGCTTCAGCGCGAGTACGAGCGTGAAGCATCACAAAATCTACTCCTTCGCCCTCATAAATTTTTCCGACTTCTTTATAATTAATAAGATCTGCATTCCAGCCTGATCGAAATTTTACAGAAAAGGGGATGGAGGTTTTTTTTCGAACGACCTGACAGATTTCTTTAATGACCGAAGGTGCGCGTAGCAAATTACTTCCACCACCGCAGCTCGTTACTTTTTTTGCCGGGCATCCCATATTGATATTGATCCCCGCCGTTTCTTCTTCGAGCAAAATATTCATGGCATGATCGGCAAGTTGGGGGGTTCCGGCAGCGATTTGCGTAAACAGATCAGGATCTCGCTTTCCGAGCATCTTCATCGTCTTTTCATTTCGATGAATCAGCGCGTGTGAGTCGATCATTTCGGTAAAAAGCACCGGCACCTTAAATTCCTGCAGAAGATCACGATAGGGCGGATCGGTATAGCCGGCCATAGGCGCAGAGAAAACTCGGCTGGAAAGTTGGTAGTTAGAAGGTGTAGAAATGCCGTTCATGCCTAGTTATACCTCATATCCGAACATCTTATGTCCGGCAAAGGTGAACCTCATTCTTCGCGTCGGACCTCGGCGAAAAGACGGCTTTCACGAGATTGAAACTCTTATGACTCTCCTCCACTGGGGCGACGTTTTGAGCCTAAGCGTGCGAAATGCCAAAGTAACTTCGATTGACCTGAAAACACCCGGTCTCCATCTCGCTCAAGAAAAAAATCTCGTCTACCGCGCTGTTCAATTGTTTTCAGAAACATTCCGATGCCCATTGGATGCCAAAATTTTATTGAAAAAAGTGGTTCCTACGGGTGCAGGCCTCGGCGGCGGAAGCAGTGATGCCGCAAAAGTTTTAGAACTCTTATTTAAATGGAAGTTTAAAGATCGAAAAAAAAATTTACAGACTTGGAAGGAAGTAAAAAAAATAGCAGCGGGTCTCGGTGCTGACATTCCCTTTTTTCTAGAAGGAGGCGCAGCTTGGTGCACCGGCTTCGGCGAAAAAATTCAGAAAGTAGTCCATCCGAAATTTTGGATGGTGATCGTACTTCCAAAAGTAAAGGTTCCGACGCCGTGGGCATATCGGGAACTCGATCGAGTTCGTGGTTCTTATCAACGAAAATTGGAAGGAAGGCCCTCGTGGTTAAATTCAAATTCGTATTCTATTCCGGAACTCGAAAATGATTTTGAGTTTCCGGTCGTGAGTGCAAAACCAGCTTTGAAGCAGATTAAAAAGCTTTTAGCCGAGTCGGGAGCTGCGGCTGCGCTGATGAGTGGTTCGGGTTCAAGCTTTTTTGGACTTTATTCGAGTCAAGCATCAGCAATCAAAGCTTCAAAATATCTTCGAAAACGAGGTCTTCGCGCGATTCCAACTGCTTCGACGTAGACAAAAGCTGAAAACATTTTTAACTTGAGTTGATTGTCGATTTTTAGATTGGGGAGTCGACAAGTGGTAAGTCAGCAGTCTTTGACACTGCCATTCGTAGGTTCGAATCCTACCTCCCCAGATTTGTTCTTTTGCCTTTCTGAGCTTAACTTACATTTAGCGGATTCCGTGAGCTTAGGCACAATTCGATCTATTTGATTTTTTTTGCTCTGCAAAAAGTGGACAGCTGAAACAGTCCACTGGACTGTTTCAGGGTTCGAACCTTCTGTTTGTTTTCTTTTTTCTGTCTGCTTCGCAGAAGCGAACCTGGGGATCAGTTGAGAATTTTAAGCCGTTTTAAAAGCGAAAAGTAACCGGCATATCCTATCACCATTGCGACGAGTGAAAGAGTAAAACTGCTCAAAAACGAATATCCGCATCTCAATAACAACGGCAGCAGGAGTAAGAAAATAAATGATGGCTGAAGAATCCAGAATATATTCATCGATAAATTTGCAACTTTTTCTTTATCACCTGTATCAATATAAATCCAGATGACCGCTAAGCATGTAGAGAGTGGCAGCGAAGCAAAGAGTGCTGCCAAAATACTTGACCGCTTTCCGATTTCAGCGATGGTTGCAATGATCACCGCAGACAAAACAACCTTCAATAAAAACTGAATCATTTCAAAGAGAGTCTTTCAGAACTTTTTGATCCTCGGCAAGAGGTAAGTCAGCAGTCTTTGACACTGCCATTCGTAGGTTCGAATCCCTGAAACGCTCCGGGTATTCAATAAATTCATTTACCAATTATTTCGTTTTGCAGTCTCTGAGAGAAAAAACTTCTATAAGAGCGAGAATCGAGCTCACATAGAGAATATTTGTTTTTGCCAGACAACCATAAGTCTTTTGCTTATCCAGCTTGTTCAGTGTGTCCGTGACGGCCTCAGTCATAGGAAATACCTTTGAGCGGGAAAGAGCACTGCCCAAATTCTCAACCTTCCAAAAGTCTGTCTTCGCTGACCAGGCATTCGAAAGAGTAATGCTTGTTTCGTCCATAGAAAATGAAATGGTTGGTAGAAGAAGTAGAACACATAGTGGAATGCGGATCTTCATCGGAGACTCAGATACCAAGAAGATTTTTGTAAGTCAACTTTTTCGCTGGCTCGCGCTGTCTGTTTCGCAGAAGCGAACTTTATCCGCTTCAGTTTCGTTTTTATCTTCCGACACATAAAACGGATTGTGATCTGGGGTCAGAGTAATTTGTGCTTCGCAACAGAAAATTTTGTCTCTGTGGGAAAATTTTGAAATTGTTTATTTACGGCAGCAATGGCCTCTTCTTCCGAAATTTTTGGATCGGCATTTTTTGGAAGACTCGTAATGTGAATGAGTTTTTCTCTCCAGTCTAAAAGTCCCTCACCATCTCTATGATGTACTAAGCTACCGCAGACTTCTTCGATTTTCGTTTTTTAGTAGAAGTTGAAAAATGAAGTTCTAGTCCGATCGTATCGAGAAGGGCGAAGAGGGTATCCAGAGTGGGATTACCTTTCTCTGAGAAGGCATGATGAAGCGATCTACGGCTGATTCCTGACTTCTTAGCTAAGTTGGTAAACCCTTGAGCTTCTAATACATTCTTAAATGCTTGGAGGAGAAGTTCTTTACGCTTAATCCCTTCATAGCCCATATGCTCATTCAAGTATTCGGCGGCGGTTTCAGCATCGTCTAAATGCTTATGGAGCATTTCTTTATAATTTTGAGAGTATTTAGGCATCTAATGATCTCCTACTTTTATATTCCTCGTAATACGCCTTAGCCTTTTTTATATCGGACCCTTGAGACGATTTATCACCGCCTAGTAGAAGAAGAATGATTTTGTCCTTCTCCAGAGCAAAGTAAATCCGATAGCCAGGCCC
>JAQBPA010000005.1 GCA_028287765.1 Bacteriovoracaceae bacterium | reverse complement strand
ACAAGACTGCGGTATTTGCTATCGGTCATGACTTTTTTTACGATCTGCCTTAGTTGATCTCGCGTGAGTCCGCCCTCACGATGACGATTAACTCCATCGAGAAGCGCTCGACCAGAGTCAAAAAAGTTTTTTGATATCTGCTGAAGTAAATCCCTTTGAGGGGCGTAATTATCATCCGAAATAATTTTGTCAAATCCACTCGTCCTCGGAAGACCCATCATTTCAATTGCTGCTCTGCTTTCGGCGCCCAAACGATCAGCACGTTTCTCTTTTCCAAAATTTATAACCGTTTTTAAATCAAACCATCGATTGATAAACTTACCTTCGTCCGTTTCTGGGTCGGCAAATAAATTTTTAAAGAAAGCGTTCTGAGTAAGAATTCGAGCTTCCATCGCTCCAGCTGCTTGCAGAGCAAATTCCTCTTCCGCTTTTACGATTTCAGTTTTGATCGAAAGACCAAAGTGAGTCTTTGTAGCCGAATCGCTTGCCTCTAAATGTGGCGCAGGTAATCGAAAGACTTTATCGTACTGCATCGCTGCTTTGATTTCTTCTTCGTGAGCAAATTTTTGATCTTCGTCGATCGTCTTTTTTTCTAATTCATCCTTTGGGATGACTTTTTCTCCGACTTGACCTACCCACTCGAATTCAGGACCAAAAAGTGATTTCGAATTTTTCTTCTTCTCTTCGGCATTTAATCGATGCAGTCGAGCAAGTCCGTTCTGTTCCTGAAATCTCTCATGAGCAATAGGGCTCACTTCGGCAAGAAGATTGAGGACTGTTTGATCCTCTGCTTTTTTTATATCGGGATCGCTGGATCCTGTAATAATTCTATTACTCTTTAAAAGATCGATAAGATCAGCCCGTTTTTGTGAAGGTTTATTTAAAAATTCGGGAGCTAAAAAAATCCCAGAATGGTCGGCAATCGTAAAATAACGATCTCCCATATAATTTAAATAATTAATCAGGGCATCTGCCACTTGCCCAGTTCGCGAAAATCTATTCATTAAAAATTCACCCGAAGGACTTCCGTGACTTATATTTTCTTTACCGAGAGAATCTTCCCATTTTGCTCCATAGATCGCGCTCGCAAGAGGAGCACGTAAAGCAATGATCTGAGCGCCGCTTAAAAGTTGAGCGGAGTCGCCAATATCTCGTGGGTCGAATGTTTGCATCTTCTCGCGAAGCGTCAGGAGTTCGCCGTCAGGTTCTGGCTTTAAAACTTTTTCGTCCCACCCGTAACGATCAACTAAGCTAAAGAGAGCTTCAAGCTGAGGAAGGGTCCATAACTCTAGGCTCTTCAATTGAGGAGCAGGTTTACCATCTTGTTGAGCCTCGAGTTTCTTTTGGATCTCTTTTTTTCTATTTTCTAGATCGATCGTAAAAGCCTGAATTTCTTTTTCGATAGAAACGCCACCGGGCTTAAACTCTTTGGTGCGAAGTTCAATCGCTGGTGATTCGTAACTGAGCTGCCCGATACCACCGTTCCAAAAATCGCTAATTTTCCGCGTCGCGTCTTTTGTTGGTTTAAATTGGAAAGTGTTTCCAGCTTTAGAATTAAATCCCAAAACATCTAGCGGGGTTCCAGGCGCCAATGCCGAAGCTTTTTTCAAAGCCTCCAAAATTTGTGGCGATCGGCTTTTAAAATCTTGCCAGTTTGTAAATTTAATTTCTGGCGAAGTTTTAAAAAAAGCTCCAAGGTCATTTGTAAATTGAAGACCTTCTTCAGCCATCTTACGAAGATCCGCTATTTTGAGATTAGGGATTTCGTCTTTGATACCAAGTTTAGAAAGAAATTGAATGAGGGAGAGCCCTTCTAAAGTATCAGCACCCCAATGATTTAAAAGATAGGAGTGTCCCACTTCCACTTCTTTTGGGATTTTTTCACGTAGCTCATTTTCGGATCTTCGGAGCTCGATTGTTGTAAATTTCTCACGCAAGACCTTTTCTTTTAATTCAGCTATTTTTAATGCAGAATCTATCTTGGCAACGAGTTTCTCGCGTTCTTGTAAGTCAGCTCTGATTGAATCCTGAAGCGATCCTTGCTTTTGCCCAGGCTTTGAAAAATCGGAAAGATCATCGCGAGTTTTTTGAACTTTAGCTGTCGCTTCCGCTAAAAGGCTCTGTTTTAACTTTATATCGTATTCAGCTTCATTGGCATCTCGAAGAGCTTTCCAACTTTGAGAATTTAAAATATCGGAACGTGTTACTAACGTTCGATTGAAAACTGAAAGCTCGTCCTGTAAATCTGCTCGCTCTCTTTCAATTTGAGCTCGAGCTTCTTTGAGCCTTTCAGGAGATAAATTGGAAGCACTTAAATTCTTTTCTTCTAAGTCCAAAAGATCACCAGTGGCTTTGATGATTGAAATTTTGTGATTATCGATTTGCTTCGCAATTTCGTCCGCTCGAGTGCGAAGTTCGCGAGCTTCTTTATTGATAGAGATAGAGTCATCAGAGGAATTAAGAGAGGGTGCAAACTTTGCAACTTTTTCAGCTAAAATGAATTTAAGTTTGTCTTCTTTTTCAAAAACAAGGTCTTGGACGCCATTATAGGATTTTCCATTGGGAGTGACTTTATGACCCTCGAAAAGATAGCCTTGTTTTTCTCGTAATTCAAAGTCGCTCGGCAAAACTGATTGTTCAGCTAAAGTTTTCCAATTTAAATTTGAAGAGCCTGACATTCTTTGAATATTATTTTGAACATCAAATTGTCGATTCAAAAGCGTGCTCACTGAAGCCTGATAAAATGCAGAGTCTGTTTTATTTTGAT
>JAQBPA010000264.1 GCA_028287765.1 Bacteriovoracaceae bacterium | reverse complement strand
TATAGGATTTAAGATTCTGCACCAATAGTCGGGCTGGTCAGTTCTACGGGGCCACGCATTTAAATGAGGAGTTTAAAGGAATTAGAGGCGCTTCCTTGAACTTTACCAAAATTTTTCGAATCGAAATTCGGAAGATCAATGTCGCAGCGGTGGGACTTGGATTTCTAGGAGGAAATTTTTGTTTTCGGGGAGAGTGACCATTCCATTTCCCGGAACCGTGGCTCTCAAATGACCAGATGCGAAACGCGTCCCTTCGGCCTCGAATTTTTTTTACTGATCTTGAAATTCCTCGCATTACGTTTTTACGTGAGCTATAGAATCGGTCGTGATCGGTTCGATTTTTTTCATTGCGCTTTGTTCGCTGCCTGATCTCAACGAGTTTGTCGGTGCTTATAAAGTTGTTGAATATCCGAAACAGGCGCGGCGTTATATTGCTGAGCTAACACTCAGTGATGTCTTTATGGCTCAACTCGACCTCGCACATTTAAAAAGATATGACCTTACACTCTGGGATGGACCTGAACCAAGTGGGTTCGCCATGAGCCTTCTTAAACATACAAAATCAGGTTTATGGTTTTCTCTACATCCCGCAGTAGCAAAGTCAGAAATCAATTCCCTGTCTGAATCTGATCTTGAAGCTTTTTTTCTTCCCGCCGAGACAACTGAAAACAGTTGGACCATGAATTACACTGACAGATTCACTCATAGAAACGATCGTAAACTATGCCTCAGTGTGCTTGCGGACGGGAGACTTAGGTTCGATAACAGCCGCTATGATCTCGCAAGCTATCCAGCGAATTTTCCGATTCCGATGACCTATGTCCTTCAGCGAAGTGCAGTACTAAACCCGCACCGATTGCGTGATCTGCATCGCCGCCGTCTTTCGCAGGTTCTCGAGTAAATTCTCTAAACATCCGTTGCGAAACGCGTTCAATTAGTCCCCGCCATTTTTACTACGCAAGTTTTGCTCACTAATAAGGACAAAAAAGTTTAGTCTTTTTATGAATTATAGATCCAGGAGATCCGCAATGTTTACCAAATTTCGATATACGCTTGCATCTTTTATTCTCATTAGTTCCATTTCGTGTCGCGCATTTTGCGAGCAACCATTTCATGTTGCATATTATGTCTCCGCTTCTTCGAAACCAATGATGTTAAAACCCCAGACGGTTGAGGATCTTATTATTGCGGCGGCTCCTTCTCGGTTACGTTCTTTTTTTAAAGATATTTTAAATGTAAGTGAGGCGCACGGAATGGTGCGTGTAGAAATTAAAAAGGGGGCTATTTCTCAAGATGACTTTAATTTTATTGAAGCAAGTTTGAGAAAAATTCAAGGGGTTCAACGTATTTACGTCGATGGAGCATCGATATTGATTGGAGACGACGAACGTGATTGGTCTCAGTTGCTCGAATTTGCCGCTGAAACAGATCATTCAGGGACCGCCTGGTTCGTCTTGTCAGATAAAAGGGGCAACTTTCGCACAAATCTAGCTCAGCAAAAACTGAAGCATCTGGGTAAATTTATTTCAATTGTTGGTCCGGTTGAGAATCACCTTCTAAAAATTGGTATTCAACATTTTAAGAGTCTGAAGCCTGACGATCTTTCAATGAGGATGTGGGCCATTAGGAATTCCTATGTGTCTTGTTTAAATGCGTTGGCAGCAATTTCTGAATAATCCGCGCCCATTTGGACGACTTTCGAAATGCCTTGCTACGAGATTGCGCAGTAGAAACGCAAAATTTCATGTCTCCATTCCATTTCCCGGAACCGTGGAATATCGTCCTTCGGCCGCTCGCCTACAAAGGTAATCGATTTGCATACCCACCATCGGTTCTGTCTTTGATGATGAGAATCGCGCGATCTAAAGATCCTAGCGATTCGGAAAATCCGAATTGATTTCGTACGCTCGTAATTACTTCCACAGCTTCACTTAGGGGTGCATACCCGGCAAAGAAAATAAGTTCATCGCCAGAAAATTGGGTCGCCCGAATTGTAGAAAATTGCTTTTTCAAATTTCTGCTTAAGACCGAGATATTTTGAGCGCTGACATTGCACCCAGTTTTTACTGCGAGATGAAGAGCCAAATTTAAACGACCACGCTTAATTGATTCTTGAACGAGAGACTCAAAATCTTCGAGAATCAGGAAATCTCTCTTCAAATTAATTTCCGCATAAATCTGTTCGGCATTCTGGTAGGAATCCTCTGAAAAGCGATTCATAAGCTCAGAAAAATCCAATCTGAGTTTTGAATTTTGAGGCAATCTCATTGGATCGTATCCTAAATACCGCACGGCAAATTTGCGTAACCCCTTTTGGTTTTGAGGATCTAGAGCCCTGGCGCGTCGAGCAAGTCGGAAGAAAAAATGTTTTCCGTAAGGATCGGTTGTCATTGTAGCAAACTCTTCAATTTTAGACGCATCGTTAATTCCGAGTGTTCTCATCCAGCCCCAAATCGGGTCTAAATAACCTGGAGCCGCTTGCGGTAAGCTGCCGTTTACTGAATTAAGAATTCTCTCTCGTGCAGCGGCGATCGTTGCTGAACGAAGCTGAATGTCGAGGTCGTTCGAGATGTCGTGATTTAAAAAAATCCGCTCCAGTTTGAAGTAGGGACTAACATCCCAGGCAGCTTTTCTAATCTCGCGATTTAAAAGCCATTCTTTATATTCTTCAGGGTCCTTAACGATTGGAAATTCAACATCGGTTAAGGCATAAACTGAACTCGAGAGTCCGAATAAATTATTGAGGGAATAGCGCGCTAAAAATTTTTCACTGGCAGAAATTGCGTTCTCCAGTTTTTTGTTGAGCTCGAGCACCTCAGCAAAAATTTCGCGAAGGTATTTTTCCTTTTCAATGTTCCGATCAATTCCCTGATCGTTAATGGGTGGCAACGATGAAATCTCTTTCTCTTTGAGAATTTTACTAAGCAGAGTAGGGCAGAGAGGAGCGCCAGTCGCGATTAAAGGTAAGACCGAGACGAAGACAAAATGAAAGATTAATCTGAGAATCAATTTTTTCACCGGAGCCGACAAGTCCCATAGGCTCCAAAATAGGTCAATTAAAGAATATAGGGCCTATTTTTCGATTCTCGACCGATTACGCCGCCAACTCCTCAAAACACCAGGTTCTAAACTCGTCCGCTCGGCCACGCCATTTCAAAAAATTCATCAGTTGATGCTCTGAACAGCGTTTTCATAATACAATTCTGTAGATTCCATTACAATAGGCGATGAGGCGGGTTTATTTTGGAATCATCTCTCGAAAAGTTTTCAGATTTTTTAAATAGGCATCATGCTGTCGAGAAGAGAATCGACGATCCTGATTCGAGTAGCGATTTTTTTGCTGAAGCACTAAAGCTTCCTGAAATCGTAGGATTCACTGCTCTCGCGGATACGTTGGCCTATGCTCGGCTCCTCACGGAGCTTTTGCGAATCACGGCTGGAGCAAATTCTCGGCGCCTTATCGATTTGGGAATCGGAAGTGCGATTCCTTCAATCATTGCGCTAAGAGATAATCCGCAGAATTTAGACCTCAAAGTGATTGGAATCGATACTGACGCTGCCGCATTGCAGACGGCCTCTGAAAACGCAGAAACTTTCGGAGTCAGTCGGAGGTTTCAATTCTATCAAGGGGATTTTTTAAAAGTCATGGATGACCTCGTGTTGGATTCTAAAACACTGATAGGTTCGAATCCGCCCTATTTACCTGTTCCAGAGTCCGTTAAAAACTCAAAGTTTTCTTCGATCAATGGAGGAACGGATGGGACTTTCTATTTAAAGAAAATATTGCAGCACCCGTTTCCATCTGGATCGGTTTTGGCACTAGCGTGGAGTTCGCTGAGTAACCCTGCTGTAATAATTTCGCTCATGGAGAAAAACTACGAAATTTTATATGTTCATTCCTATATCGCTAAATTTGGCGTCTATACGAAATCAAATGAATTGGCTCCCCATTTAGAGGCTGAACGAAATGCAGATCGATGCCTTTACTTTACCGGGAATGACGGGATTCACCGCCAGTGGATTCTTGGAACAATTCTTCGAAGATTGTGATTTAGAATTTAGCTCTTAACCTCTCAAGACATCGGTTGCGAAACGCGGCCAAAGTTGTGCGCCGTTCAAAATTCAACTTAAGACCGGCGGACCGAAGACGTTAGAAGTATATGAGTGGTTAAATTGGTTTTTTCAAGGAAGAAAACGAATGCAAGTACAACCAGGTATACAAACTCAAAAAGAAGTCTGGCCCGCACTATCTTGGGATTCATGGAAAGAGAGCTGCGAGACCGTGCATATGTGGACGCAGATCGTGGGGAAGGTGAAGCTCGAGCTGACGCCATTTTGGAATGAGTGGTGGGAAGCTGCTTTTGATGTGTCCGCAAGTGGCTTGTCTACAGGATTGATTCCGTTCAACACGCGTGTTTTTGAAATCAACTTTGATTTTTTGCAGCATAGGCTGGTGATTACCGTAAGTGATGGCCGGCAAAAAACGCTCTCGTTGTTTCCGCGTTCCGTCGCTGATTTTTATTCAGAATTTTTCTCAGCGCTTCGTGCACTCGATATTGAAGTCGCGATTAATACTCATCCTGTCGAAACCACTTCTGATATTCCGTTCGAAGAAAATTCCCTTCACTCCGCGTATGATGCCGAATACGTACAGCGATGGTGGAAGATTTTGACACATACCACACGAGTGCTGCAGCGTTATCGCTCGAGGTTTGTCGGCAAGAGCAGTCCCATCCTTTTTTATTGGGGCTCCTTTGACCTAAACATCACGCGATTTTCGGGTCAGCAAGCGCGCATGCCGGCGGTTGGCCCACGCTTCTATAAGATCGGTGAGGATCAGGAGAATGTGAGTTGTGGTTTTTGGCCAGGAAACACGAATGCCAATGGTCTCACCTACGGAGCACCTGCGTTCTACTCATATACATATCCCGCCCCTCGAGGATTCGAGAGCGTCCCAGTTAACCCAACCGAAGCTTACTTCGATAAAGAGCTCGCTGAGTTTATCCTGCCCTATGAGCATGTGCGCAACTCGACAGCTCCAGAGCAGGTCTTATTAGATTTTTTTCAGAGCACCTATGAGGTCGGTGCGAATTTAGGTCACTGGGATCGCGCCACTCTCGAACAATCATTGTCTGCGATCATAGAAAGAACGAAGAGCAACGCTAAAACCGATGAAGTGCCTGGTAGAGGTGGGAGTGCCGGATCTGCCGCGTAAATCGCAGAATTTCGGAAGTCATTTTTAAAAAAATTCTGAACAATTAATTTCAAACAAAAATTTATAAATATTCGGTATGAGACTCGAGCCCTCGACCTCCGTAGGACGGAGAAGAGGTGAGTGAGCAAAGTCTGCTCGTGAGACTTCGTCACAAATCAATCGAGCGGCGTGAGTATTGAACAGGTAAGTTTCATGCGAATTTTCCCTTCAAGATTTATCAATCCAGCTAGGACTTGAGGTTGATACTCTAAAAGATTTAGTTCGATAGGGTTATTCATAGTCGGCATGGCCACAAGAAAGGAATTTATGAACTCGGCAGTCCAAGGATCGGCAAATGATGGAAAGACGAAACGTTACCGGCCACCTATCCGATTTGGGATGGGCGGAGTGCCGCTTGGAAATGAGTTTTCAATCGTCACCGACAAAGATGCTTTTGCTACGCTTGAAGCAGCCTGGTCCATTGGTGTTCGATACTTCGATGTGTCTCCTTGGTACGGCTTAGGTTTGGCGGAAAGAAGATTTGGCGGCTTTCTTCACGACAAGAAAAGAAGCGACTACGTTATTTCTTCGAAGGTCGGAAAACTTTTGAAGGCGTCTAAGCGGGCACATAAGGACGAGTACTTCCGGTTTTCCCCCTCACCCAACGAGGTGATTTACGACTACTCCGCTTCTGGGGTCAGACGTTCGATCGAGGATAGCCTTCAAAGAATGGGCATCGACAGTTTGGATATTGTCTTTGTCCACGATCTCTCCCCTGACAATAAGTATCTGCCCAGCTGGGAGGACCAGTTCAAGATTGCCACGGACGGCGCATTTCCTGAACTCACTCGAATGCGCGAAGAGGGCATCATTAACGGCTGGGGCCTGGGCGTGAATAGGCCGGAACCCATTTTGAGGGCACTGGAGGTCGCAGATCTCGACGTCTGTCTTTGCGCTTCACAGTATTCGTTGATCGAACACAAGAACGCGATCGATAATGTCTTTCCCGTAGTCCGCCAAAAAAATGCATCGCTGGTAATCGGCTCTGCGCTCAACGCCGGCTTTATTTCCGGAAGTGCCAGGTATAATTATGGATTAGAATCATACAAAATTCCCTCAGCGTTTCTTGAGAAACGCAAAAAACTCCGCGAGGTCGCGGCTGATCATGGGGTGGATCTTCGAACTGCGGCGCTTCAGTTCTCCGCAGCACCCGATGTCGTCTCGTCGTTAATCGTAGGCGTCAGCAGAGAACAGCAGATTTTGGAGGACTACACTTCAATGCAGACTAAAATTCCCGCTGAGTTCTGGGCGGACCTGAAACACCGCGGTCTACTAGAGCAGAATGCGCCGACGCCCGCCTGATCCGTAAGAGCCAGTCAGCATTTCCGTTTTTACTTTCATGCGACATAAGGTCGAAGAACTAGTTCATCGAACCATTTAGAATTTTAATTCATATGAACGGAGTTCTTGAAAATAAAATTGCCGTTATTACTGGAGCGGCACGCGGAATCGGGAGAGCGGTTGCTGAAGCTTTTGCCAAATCGGGAGCTCATATTGTAGGCATCGATATTGTTGATGTCGTACAACCGAGTTCGGGAGTGAAACCTGCGACGAAGGAAGATTTGGATGAAACCGGAAGGCGAGTTCGCTCTTATGAACGTCGCTGGATGCCGGTGATTATCGACCAGCGCGATTATAAAGCTTTAAGCGAATATGCAAAAACGATTGAGAATGAATTCGGCCGCGTCGATATTCTTTTTGCGAATGCGGGAATTCAAGCCTTCAAACCCTTGCTCGAGATGACGGATGACGATTGGCATATACAAATCGATGTGAACCTCACGGGTACGGCCAATATGATTCGTGCTTTCGCGCCGATCATTGTAAAAAATCGCGGAGGTCGAATCATTGTGACTTCTTCTTCTCAGGGCCGACACGGAACGAAGTATGGTGCAGCCTACTCCGCTTCAAAGTGGGGGCTTATCGGACTTGTGAAATCAGCCGCTCTCGAGTTCGGGGTTTATGGTACCACCGTGAACGCTGTTGTACCGGGGCTGATCGACACGGAGCTCACTCGTCATGAAGAGCGCTATGCCCAGGTGATCGAATCGGCGGGAGAAAAGCCCACCGGAAATCTCGAACAAGACGAAGCGAAGGCGAAAGCGATACTCACCAAGAAGACTCCGCTTCAAGTTCCCTGGATCGATCCGAAGGATGTCGCTCCTCTTGCGGTTTTTCTTGCCTCCGATTCCGCACGTATGATTTCCGGAGCGGTGCTCGACGTGACGGGTGGTGATAGCGCGAATTACCAGTAGTTTTTTTCAGAAAAACCAAGTCTTTCAAGAATAACAAATCGAACTCGCATTTAAGGGGTCGTTACCGAATTTTCAAACACGTGTGTGAGATTTATTTAATAAGGCTTCTTAAGCTCATTCCAAATTTTTGAATAAAGGGTTTGTGCTCTCGATACTCGGAATTCAAAAGAAGTTTATGCAGTGTATTCAGTCGATAAAAAGGAACAGTCGGATAAAGATGGTGTTCTAAATGATAGTTAACATTTTTAGGCGAGACAAAATAAGCAAAAAACGGATTGAGCAGATACGTTCTCGTTTGTTGATAAGAATCTTCGCGATCAGGAACATTTCCATGCTCCAGACCTCCTCGTATACGAAAAATAACTTGAGCGAGGGTGCAGTACGGAAGAATCCAATAGAATCCTAAAATAATTAGAAAATTCAAGCCGCCCAAAGCACAGCCGACCCCAATAAGTGTCAGCGACGGACGATTTGGGCCAACTTCGGATTCGACCCAGACCCCGCGCCACTAAATCACTTTGCAAACGATCGGTTGAGCGCATTAATTTTTGCTTTTTTGAATATCTAGCGTAGCTCGAATCGCTTTTGCAAGATCGTCTGCTTTTCCGCGACCCCAATAATGTAAAAAGAGAGTTCGAGGAGTTTCATTCGTCATATGCTGGTGAATAGCCACGATCTGAATGCCATGGTCACGAAGAGATCGAAGGATCGACTGCAGTTCCGATTCCCACACTGCAAAGTCGCCATCGACGACTGCATTTTCGTCAGAGCCGGCAAAGGCAGACCAAGTATTCACGCCCATTTCTTTTCCTGCTTCACATCCGCAACTCATCTTCACGTCACGACCAAAGACTGCTTTGAACATTCCGTCTTGCGATTGGCCGGAGACCTTTAAAATTTTCTCGAGAGTCACGGAAGTGATACTATTTTTTTCGGGGAGTGCTTTGGCGCCTGAACTTCCGAGAGGTTGCGGATTTTTTGTTCGGATTTTTTTCTCCTCATCAAATGCCGATCGAATACCTTTCGCGAGCGCGTCAAGTTTGCCTTCGCCCCCGATGTGCATGAAATAAACTTTGGGGTCCTCGTAGGTAAAATGATTATGAAGTGCTGTGACATCGATATGATTTTTTAGGAGTGTACTCATCACTGGATTCACTTCGTCTTCAAATAGAACGAGATCTCCCATCACCATCGCCTTTTCTTCTTTCGTTCCGGTGAATGCAGCCCATGAGGTGAGTCCCATAAAGGGTGGCATTTTGAAACCGTCGACGCTGACGTTTACGTCACTACGTGGAGAACTCACTTTGAAAACATGTTCGGCTTCGTTCAGTTTACCTTTGAGTCCGGTAATTTTCTCGATAGACGCCGTGTTTTTATCGGAAAATATTTCCGTATTTGTCGCGTAATTAGGTGCCGAGTAGAGAAGAACGAGAAATGAATAAATTAATGTTCGCATTGGCGCTCCTTGATCTGATATTTTGAAATCTCCAACAGATTAACCATGGCGGGGAAATGCCTTAACGGCAAATAGGAAGTTTATGAGAGCAATTAATTCTATTTTGACATTAACGATCGTTGTTTTGCTGACTTCAACCGGAATCGTCGTTGAGGCGGCGTCCGGAGTTGAATGGAAATCCGTTCTTATTCCTCTTCCTCAAGGTACGCCGGGAATTGGATTCGACGATCTCTTTTACGCACCAACCCTTAAGCGAATTCTTGCTCCTGCAGGACGTACGGGAAGTCTCGATCTTATAGATCCTACAAATAATTCCATTTCAGAAATTCGCGGCTTTAACGTTCAAGATTCATACTCCGGAGGTCACGCCGATAGTGTGACGTCGGCGGATGAAGGGGCGGGATTTCTTTTTGCGACGGATAGAACTTCAAAGTCGGTCAAAATGATCAATTCGCGAACAAAAAAAATTATCGCTTCAGCAGATTTAAGAGCGAGTCCGGATTACGTGCGATTCGTCGCTTCGACTAATGAGATTTGGGTGACCGAGCCCGAGGCTGAACAAATTGAAATTTTATCTCTGCAAACTCAAGTTCCGGTAAAAATGGAATCGAAGGTGATCATCAAAATTGTCGGCGGACCAGAATCATTAATCATCCATAGTTCGCAAAAAAAAGCATATTCGCATTTGTGGAAGGGACAATCAGTAGAGATCGACATCAAGTCTCGCAAAATAACTAATACCTGGAAGAATGATTGTGTCGGCTCGCGTGGAATTGCGTTGAACGAAAAACATGGATTTTTGTTTGCAGGCTGCTCAGAAGGAAAAGCTGTCGTTTTGGATATTAATCATGATGGAAAAATTCTCTCAAAACTTCAAACCGGTGCCGGAGTCGACATCATCAGCTACAACTCTCGTCTTTCTCATTTGTATGTTCCAGCAGCAAAAACACAGAAGTTAGAAGTTCTCGCGGTCTCCTCAACGGGTGAACTCACCAAAATTGTGACTGGAAAAATTGCTTTGCAATCCCACTGTGTTGCTTCTGACGGCCGGAAGGGGATTTGGGTTTGCGATCCCAGTCACGGTCAGCTCATTTACTTTGAAGATAGTGGCGTAGCCAAATAGGACTGCTCCAATCCATGTTGTTTTGTCTGCCATTCACCGTCGACTCGCGCTGCTGTCTCGGATCAAAACTCGAAGACTTGCCCGTCGAATGATGCCTCAATTTTAAGAACTTCTTCGCTTAGCGATTTAATTTGAGATCTTGCTTGTCTGGGATTCTTTATAAACCAAGAGCCAAAGTGCATGAAAATGATGTGGCTCGTGTAAGGTCGAAATAACTTTATGATTTCTGCCATGCCATTATGTCCAACGATTTTGTTTCCAAACCGGCGAATCAACCCGCCTTTTTTGAAGAAGCTTCCGTCAGTAATAACAAGATCGAGATCGCTGAATAGATTTCTAAATTTCTTCTCAACGGTAATGAGATCGCTCGAATAGAAAATTTTCTTGTTTCTCATTTCGATTAGGTAGCCTTGAGACTTCACTCGAATACTGTGAATCGTTGGAATGGGAGTAACCTTTGCTTTTCCGATTCGAATCGATTTTTTAATCACCTGGATTTGCGGATAATTTCTAAGTTTTTCAGGTGCATAGATCGGTACTCCTCGGCATTCGAGATGATCAGTTACGAAGAAGGCGTGATCCGGATGAAAATGCGTAATAAAAATTGCCTTTGGGTTGTATTTCAAAAATTCTTTTTCTCCGAGATCAAAAAGAAGTGATTCGATTAGAACTCCAGAATGTTTTCTATGACGGCAAGCGCTTTCGGGAATATAGCCGCGTGTACCTAAAATCTTTATTCGAAGAGGTTGCATGTCATAGTGAGTCGAGCATCTCTAAAACGAAGACATGGATTTTGAATGTAGACGTCATAAAAAAAATTTTCACCTCGGTCGAAAACACTCAACTTTCATTGATTTTGAAGTGCTTGTGGTCACCGTGAAACTACTAAAGGTCCAATATCGAAAAATTCTTGAATGTGGCAAAAATGCCCGACTCATCGTTCTGAACCTGAGTAAAATTCATCGTTCGGTCAAAAATGTCCATCTAGACAGAGAGTGCTACTTATTCGATAATAGAAAAATAAAAGAGCACCAAAAAGCGGGGAGCATTTTAGTGCACAACGCCTTTCTGAGAAGGCGAGAAGGAGCGTGCAATGATTGCTTCCCATCATGATCAAAATTCCAATCGTAAAAATTCAAAGAGAATGAGAATCGTTGAGCTCCTTCTCTTTGCAAGCATTTCAGTTTTTATCTTAATCACGGACGTGTCGGCGCAGACTTATTACGTCTCAACATCAGGCAGCGATTTAAATACTGGAACATCGAGTTCACCGTTTCGAACAATTACGAAAGCTTATAATCTCGCTACTCCTGGAACAACGATCTTAGTGGCTCCGGGCACCTACACCGATTACCAATCTGCCGGCTGGGGACTTCATCTCAACCGCAGCGGGACTGCATCGGCGCCTATCGTGCTGAAATCTCAGATTCGCGGAAAGGCGATTATTGATGGAGAAATGCGGTTCGATCGTATTCGAGCGATTTATCTCGACGGAAGTTACAATATCATCGACGGATTTCAGATTACACGAGGTGCGAGAAGCGGAATCGACGTAGTTGATGCGGCTAGCAATAACCAGATCATCCGAAATGAAATTCATCATAATGGGAATTACGATTGGATTAGCACGAATGGTCAGGATGGAATCTATTCTAGCGAGTCGACGAGCAATAATATTTATTTGCAAAACTATATTCACGACAATGGTCGTCCCTCTACAAATTCCAACTATCCGCTCGATCATGGTCTTTACCTCTGCGGAGATAATGAACTCGTCGCCAATAATATTGTCGTAAAAAATGCCGGCAATGGTTTACAGATTGCTGGGTATACCACCGTAAGCAATATGCGCGTTTATAATAATGTGTTTGCCTCGAACGGTACGAATGGAATCATCCTCTGGATGGCCCTCAACGGCGTTCAAATTAAGAATAATATTTTTTTCCAAAACGTGAAATTAGCCATTAGCTCATACGACGCGCATGGAAGTGGAATCGCGATCGATAGGAACATTTCTTTTGGAAATGGTCTTGGCAATTACGATCTAGCAAGGGGTGGTTCAGATTTTATTTATACCGCAACTCCTCCGGTCATTTCTGATCCACTGTTCATCAACAACGCCTCCGATTTTCATCTTCAGTCGGCAAGTCCTGCGATTAATGCGGGAATCGCATTGACAGAAGTGACAACGGATTTGGAAGGAGTCTCTAAGCCCCAAGGCGCAGGCTATGATATCGGTGCTTATGAGTTTATTCCGCCAACTTCACCAACTTGTAATACAACTTCCAACCTATGGAACAGCGTAGCGATTGCACCTCAGAACGGCAGTTTTAGTCTTGAATTCGATGCCACTCCAAACAACGATCTGATGAATGGAGGGATGGCTCTCTCTCAAAATCCTGCTGCAACCTATACAGATCTCGCCACAATTATTCGTTTTAATCCGTCAGGAAATATCGATGTTCGAAATGGGGGAGCTTACCAAGCTCAAAACATAATTCCTTATCGGGCCTCGACAAGTTATCACTTTCGCATCGACGCAATTATGGCGAAGCACATTTATAGCGCTTACGTCACTCCGTCAGGAGGATCTCCATTAGCGATTGCGACAAATATTGCTTATCGCACAGAACAAGCTTCGGTTCCTTCTCTTAATTATGTCAGTACGTTTGCAGACACCGGAAGTATGACGGTTTGTAATGCAGTGATAAATCCTATGCAAGCACCTGCAACAATTTCGCTCGATGCTTCAGCTGGCACGATCCAAGCACCTCTTTATCTTAATTCGACGGGAGCAATTCAACAGGACAAAAGTGCTTCCGTCATTGATATCAACAGCGGATCAGCAACTTATAGTATTAATATTCCTGTTGCCGGAAATTATGTTCTCGATGTTTTGGTGAATGCGCCGAACGAAAATTCCAATTCCTTCTGGCTGAATATTGATGCTCAGCCTCTCAATCCGACCATGATCTGGGATGTGACCGCACTCACAACCGGCTTCGAGACGCGAACGGTCTCATTGAGGGGCAACGGAACAGTTACGAATAACCAA
>JAQBPA010000252.1 GCA_028287765.1 Bacteriovoracaceae bacterium | reverse complement strand
TCTAAAGTTGTATCCATCGATTTAGCTTCTTCGACCGTAATCACGCCTTCTTTTCCGACCTTGTCCATCGCTTGAGAAATAATTTGTCCAATGGTCTCATCGCTATTGGCAGAAATCGTTCCAACTTGAGCGATTTCGGTTTTGCTTTTGCAGGGTTGAGAAAGTTTTTTGAGTTCTTCAATCACTACGTTTACCGCAGCATCGATTCCTCGTTTTAAATCCATCGGATTATGTCCGGCGGCAACGAGCTTTGATCCTTCTCGGAAAATAGCTTGTGCTAAAACGGTTGCCGTTGTGGTTCCGTCTCCAGCGACGTCAGAAGTTTTTGAGGCAACTTCTTTAACCATTTGAGCTCCCATATTTTGGAACTTATCTTCGAGCTCGATTTCTTTCGCTACGGAGACTCCGTCTTTGGTAATCGTTGGAGAACCAAATGATTTATCGATAATAACGTTTCGTCCTTTGGGACCCAGGGTCACTTTGACTGCGTTTGCTAGGGCATCAACGCCTTCAAGAAGAGCGCGTCTTCCGTGATCGCTGAAGTGAATTTCTTTTGCTGACATAACTAGTACCTTTCTGCACGTTTTTGGCGTGACTTATTTATTCAATATTAAATTATGCTTCGAGGACGCCTAAAATATCGTCTTCTCTTAAAATCAAATGCTCATCGCCATCGATTTTTACTTCTGTTCCGGCATATTTTCCGAAAAGAATCCGATCGCCCGTTTTAACTTCAGGAGTGATCTTCGTTCCATTCTCCAGAATTTTTCCGTTTCCAACAGCAATGACTTTGCCTTCCATTGGCTTTTCTTTCGCTGTATCTGGAATCAGAATTCCGCCTTTGGTTCGCTCTTCTTCAGCGACTCGTTTTACAATGACTCGATCCTGTAATGGTCGAATTTTCATACTAGTATCCTCCTTTGTTTATTTTTCATTCTTTAAGTCCTCATCAGGAACTAAACGGTTCGTTTAATCCTTTTTTTGTGCTTCTACTATAGGTTTTGTAGCTTCTTTTACCGGCTCAACCGCGCTTTCGGACGTACTTTGAGCTGGCTCAGAAACTAAACTTTTGGACCCTTTATCGGCCTCCGTACCCGTTTTCGCCTTGTTTTTGTAATCTGTCACGTACCAACCTGTTCCTTTTAGATGGAATGCGCTCTGAGAAATGAGCTTTTCGACAGGGCCCTTGCAAACCTCACAGGTTTGGATGGGATCATCCTTAATGCTCTGGAAAACTTCAAATGTATGGCCCTCTTTGAGGCACCGATATTCGTAAGTAGGCACGGCTAAAACTTAAACGCCGTCCTTACGATGTCAATGGCAACACTAAAAAAAGTCGCTTTAGCGCCTTAGGTAGGATTGAAAATGGAGTTTCTTTATGACTTTCATGTCAGGAAGAATGAAATCGGCCCCTGACCTCGGCTTATTTGCTTTTGAAGCTTCAGACTATAATAGATAACTCGTCAGCGAATTACTGACGACTTCATCTAAATGATCGCGCTGATCGGGAGTTAAATCGATAAATCTTAAGGCAAAACCCGCGACGTGAAATCGGGTGACGCCTACAAAATAGGGCACAGCGTAAAGAACTTCAGCTTTTGTTTTCATAAGCCCGCCTTTACCCGGCGCAAAAATTTCGAAGTCGATAATGTCTCCGCTCGAGGGGGGGTTCATATCACGGACAAAAGCTCCATCTCTCGAAAGAGTAAACGTTGTTGAAGAGGTCATTTTTCCATTTAATTTAAAAGTCGTTGGAACCGAAATCAAAGCTCGATAGTTTTTTCGCTCTTTTCCAATCGGTTTAGGGATAACAAAAGACTGAACCAAATAAATGAATTCTTCTTGGCTGGCGCTCTTGTTAACAATCGCGCGAACACCCAGTTTACTGAGCTTCACTTTGACTTCTTTTGTCAGTGGCACATCCACAAAGAGAAGAATGGGCCATTTGATTAAGCCCTCAGAAAGCATTCGAGCTAAAAGCTTCCACTGATCTTTTTCTCGCGTCATCGAAATAACGAGCAGCTTTACGCTCTCCGACTCGTCCAAAATAAATTGGTAAGTCTCGTCCAAAGATCTGCACCAGTTCGTATGATACTTGGGGTCCAAAAGCATATTTTGAACCAGCCGGCCAAAAAACTCGTCTGTTTCGTGAAGAACAATTTGCAGCTTTCGTTTCGTTTGAACTTTAGATTTTGCATTTTCCTGGAGCTTTAAGCTATCGCCGTCGGCAGGATAAATTGCAAAGCCGGAATGCTCAAATCCCTGTGACATTAATTTATGCTGGAGAACTTCTGAACCCACTTTGTTACATTCAAATCCAAGCACAGCCACACCGTCGCGACCGGCATCGATCAAAACATCCGAGCGTCTCACACAGCTCTCGAGCTGAGCAAATTGCTGCTCACGAGCATTCATCCGCTCTTCGTCCGTTTTAAGTCCATAATCTTCAGGTAAATCGATAAATCCAACGGCAAATTGTTTTTTATAGCGCTTACTTCTTTCGATCTCAATTTCGATGAGCGGCTCTAGCAGAGAAATATCGTAAAACTTTCTTTCACGTTTAAAAGTGGCCGGAACTTTAGAGGTTTGAGTGGGTTGAACAGACTGTGCCGACTCATTCGCGGATATCTCTTTTAGCGGTGGAATCGTCACTCTCAATAATGCATCGTGATCTGTGGGCCCTTTTTGAGTTTGAGAGAGCTCGATTTTTTTCAGTGTAACATCTCGTTCAGCCGAGCGCTGCCGAAGAATTTTTTTAATCGCTTTTTGTAATTCAACTTCGACAACACTGATGTCTTCGAAGGGTTTTGAGATTAAGCTTGTTGCTCCGAGCTCCATGGCTTGCTGCGCATTTTCGCCATTCGGATAAGCCGACATAACAATCACTTCGGGTGTCTGCTCGAGCGCGATAATATCCTGCAAAAATTCAAGGCCGCTATGATTCGGCATGTGAATATCCGTAAAAATAATATCCACACGTTCGCCGATCACTTGTTTCATGGCCTCTTTAGGTTCAGCCGCAGTCATAATGTTACAGCCAGGAACCATACTTAAAATCTCTTTCATGAGACTCAAAATCGAGGCGTCGTCATCCACGACAAGGACGTTGAATTGAAATTCATCCTTCAGTGCCGGTTCCATTTTTTTCTTTCTTAACTTTTTCTATTGTTTCTTCTGGCGAGTTTGCAAAAAGCACCGCTCGAATTTCTCCGTCATTTTCGACGGGATGGTCGAGGACAGCATCAATCGAAGAACAAAGATCGTCGATATCGACAGTGGGTCCGAGCGTCTTCTTTTTTAATTTTGGCTTTTCTTTTTGCGGCTCCGCTTGAGAAGCATCCGTCGAAGTGGTTTCCACTTTCGGAGCTTCAGAACTTGCTGTTACGATGACCTCGGGCTTGGGTGCTTCAGAAACTTTGGGCGCAGCGACTTCGACTTTTGGTACAGGCTCTGGAATGGCTTCTGCGATTTCTGCAAGAATTTCTACTTCGGGCTCTACGACGATCGGAGGAAGTTCCGTTACTTGGGCGGTATTCATTACAACCGCCGCAGCTACAACATTTTCTACCGCCTTAGCTTCGGGAGATTTTTCTAGTACCGCGCCAAGGGTGGTTCTCGGCTCACTGGCAGGTGCTGAAACGGGAGTCTGTTTGAT
>JAQBPA010000269.1 GCA_028287765.1 Bacteriovoracaceae bacterium | reverse complement strand
ACTCTCGTCTTGCCCCAAAGCTCATTTCCTAACACCTCCCCTTGGTGGGTTCTAAAATTAAGTTTTCAGTAAGGTGATTATGAAAGGTCCTTTGGGGTCTCGGTTACCTTTAATTTGAGCCGGCTCGTATAAATTTTTTGGGCGTGGAGGATGGCACGAAAATTGCATGGATTCTATCATGCACAGCGTTCTTACTTCTGATGATGAGAACTGATAGATAATAGTTTTTATGAAAACACTCCGCAAAATCATTTTGCTTTCGATCTGCAGTTTGAGCCTCAGTTTAAGTTCCCCGGCAGATGCTGGTGCTCTTCAAAATTGCAAACGAACTTTAGCCGCCATTATGAGCAAATCCGCAGAGATCTCTGCAAAGAGCATGTTTGCACCATTGATGTTTTTGTTTACCACACTTCGCCACAAATCAAGCGGCGATTCGCCCAAAGAAGCTTTTGGAAAATCCTTTAAAGAATATCGAAAATATTTAGCACTTTATGGCCTCATCTTCGCAGGTCTAAACTCGTTCGACTCCCACTTTTACACGATAGACTTCAAAAAATTTGATGAAGTGAGCGAAAAAGTAATGGCACCTGATCCTGACCGCGTCTTATATCTGATCTCATATTCTTCTCCTGATAATGCAGGATCGTTTATCAGCAACAAATTTCTAAAAAGCACCAAAGCAAATCCTAAAAATATTTTCATTTCGTTTCAAAGCACCGAAGATCTTGTTGAGAAGCTTAAAAGTCTGCCTGCGACTGCCAAGTTCGATCGAATTGAAACTAGCATGCACGGAGATTTCAACAAATTGAAGACTGCAGATCATAATTTTCTAGACCTAAAAGTGCTCCAAAAAGCGAATTTAAAATTCGGCGGATCTCATTTAGATATTCGAGTTATCTCATGTTCTGTCTCTTGTGGTTCTCCATTCAACGAAAAGGATCAGTCCTTTCAAAAGGAACTGGCTCGCGCGTTCTCCGATGGGGAAGTTCGAGTGATTACTGCTACTCGCGATATAGACACTATCCCGGAAATTCCCCAGCTAAATTTGATTCGCAAAACTGCCCTTGGAGCGGCCTTCGTAATGGGTATGGGAAATTTTGTTTATACTTGGAGTAATATTCCAAATACATGGCGAAACTATTCCGAATCTTTCAATGATATCAAAGTCGTAGACGTTCAGGGCAAATAAACCATTCAAAGGAAGGGGGTCAGGTCTGGTGGTTGCGAAAAACCGCCCTCTTGCAGAAATTGCTAGCTCCTAAATTCTCGCAACCACCAGACCTGACCCCTCATATGCGGTAGTGGGAAGAAAAACGAGTGCGTACTTAGACGATTTTGGAACAGCTTGCGTCGGGTATGCTGCTTAAACCGCGACCTTGTTAGGGATGATGGGACGAGTTTGGAACTTTCTTTTTAAATTCTTCCGTTGCCGTTATCAATGCCTCGATCATCTCAGCATCCCAAGGTGAATGAGCTGCATTCTCGACTATCTGCAAACTTGCTTCTGGCCACTTAGCATGAAGTAATTCAGCTGCTCTTACGGGGCAAGTCATATCCAAGCGTCCGTGAATAATTTTTGCTGGAATAGAGAGAATTTTATCAACACCTCTCAATAGCTGATCTTCTGTCTTCAAAAAGCCTCTATTGAACATGAAATGTGACTCAATTTTTGCGAACGCCACGAGCGCCGGAGAATTTCCTTTCGAGGATTCCACTGGTTCTGGCTTCAAAGAATATCGAGCTGCTTCCCATTCATACCAACGCAAAACTGCCTCGGTTCGAATCGATCCTTCATCTGCTTGAATGCGAGAGTGATAGGCTTTCAGTAAGTCATCACGTTCTTGAAGAGGAATAAAATTGGAAAATCGATCCCAGGCCTCAGGAAGATGCTGGCCCGCGCCCTCTTTTTTAAAAAGCCAGTCGAGTTCCCATTTCTGCTGAAGCCAAATACCTCGAAGAATAATTCCCGAAATAGATTGTGGATGGGTTTGAGCATAAGCCAGTCCTAAAGAACTCCCCCAAGATCCGCCGAAGACTATCCACTTATTAATATTTAAATGAATTCTAATCTTTTCAAGATCTTCGACTAAATCCCAGGTCGTATTTTCTTTTATTTCACCAAGAGGCATACTTTTTCCAGATCCTCTTTGATCAAATAAAATAATGCGATAAAATTTCGGATCAAAAAATCTTCGATGATCGGGAAGAGAGGAAGCCCCCGGTCCGCCATGAAGATGAACGACTGGAACTCCGTTAGGATTGCCGCACTCTTCAAAGTAAATTTGATGAAGATCAGACACTTTCAAGTGACCGGAATTGTATGGTTCTATTGGCGGGTAGAGCGACACTAATCCAAACTTATATCATGAGTTCAATCTCGTCAGGGTTCAAATTGAAATAGATGAAATGGAGTCGCGCGAAATGTTCATCAAGCACAGGCTCCTCGTCGGAGCCAAAAAAAATGGGTGGATGGTTAGACGATTTTAGAACCACTTGCGTCGCGTATGCGGCTTAAACGCGGACTTCGTTAGGGATGACGGGACGAGCTTGGAACTAAACCTTTTAAAAAAAGGCTACATCTTCGTGAAACGCCTGCTGCCCAAGTCCTCAATGGATTGGCATATGCTTTTGAATAAATCACACCTTTCCCAAAATGCATCGCAAGTTGTAACAATGCTCGCTCTCTAAATGTAATCATAAATCGGCGCATTTTTTCTAGCTTTTCATCAAAATCATCGTTCCCTGCCCAAATTTTCGCGCGAGCCTTTTCCTTTGATTGAATCACACTGATGGGTTTCCAATTTCGGGTGAGTACTTTTATCACATCATCTGGAATCTTTTCGCTCATTAACATCTCCATCCCTTCTTCATAGGGACCAGCGCCGTTATAAATAGATATTGCCCACTTTCTCCAAAGTGGATCTGCACCATTAATTTTTTTAAGAAAAGCAATTTGATTTGCAAGAGGTGCATCATCGTCCATGCGCATTTGCACATAAAATTGAAAGACAGCGTGGTCAGCCAATCGAAAATATTCCGCAAGACCAGGATCAGGCTTCTTTCGAAATGCACTCACCCAAGCATGAGATACGAGAGCGCTTACGAAAGAAGCGTTTGGCCGAATCGCCAACTCCAAAGCATCTTCAGCAAATAGCAAAGGACGTCTTCCAATTGGCCAAGTTTCAGGACGATCGAGGCAGTAAATCATTCTCTCGGTTGCGACGATTAAAAAATTATTGAAGCGAGCCGTGTCTAGTTTGTTATTTTCTTGCTTAAGGATTTTTAAACGTATTCGACGAAATCGCTCAGAAACATCTTGGACTAATCTGTCAAAAACGGGGGACTTAGTATAAAAAAAATCAAATCTTTTCTCTTCTAGTAATTTATGAAGAAACTTATCGCTCGGATCTAACGTAGGATATCCGAGATCGAGAAGCTGTTCTATCTTCTCAAAGTCGTCGTCAATGCTCGGTTCTCCATCCAGTAGAGAAGCATAAACAGGAACCGATAAAAAAAGAAAAATGGCCAGAACCCTGAGCATTTAGCTGGGATAACATGATTTGATCGGCCCGACAATATCTGAACAACTGCGGCTTAAAGGCGGCTCAGTTAGAGATGACGGGACGAGTTTGGGATTTCTGGTGGATATTGACGGGTTTGAGTTTACCAAGTATCGATCCTCATACGTATCATTCTGGGCGGAATTCTTTTTCTAATTCTTTCTGCAAACAGTTACCTTCTTGAAATGGCAATTTATTTTTTTTGCTCCAAAAGTTCTTTTTTTTCAGAAAAAACCTTTTTAGCTTCAGCTTGAGAATGGATTCCAAATTGTTGTTTGGTCACAGTGGCCGGAACACCGAGATACTGAGGAGTTTTTTTTAGATTATGATCAACGTGTTTTCGAGAATCCCTTTGTTTAGCGTTTTTATTCGATTTATGAATAATACATGCCATATGATTTCTCCTAATCGTTAGCGATTAATCGTGAATTTTTTCAAGCAGCTTTGACAGTTTCAAAACTTTCTTTCAAAGACTTTTCAAATAGGGGTAGTAAACGGTCGCCATGCTGTCTATCAAATTTAGCGTTATCCGGCGCTCGCGGCCCATCCCTGATGAGTGTCGGGAGTACTCGCATGATGAATCAAAATGGGTGGATGGTTAGACAGTTTTGGAACTGCTTGCCTCGCGTATGCGCTTAAATGCGGACTTCGTTAGCGATGACAGGACGAGTTTGTGTATGGAGGAGGAGGGGTCAAGTTTGTCAGGAGCCAGGTCTCGTAAATTTATCCAATAAATGTTTGGGCTGTGCGGATTACGGAAATTGAAACAATAAGGCGTCCGATTGACCTGGCTCCTAACAAACTTGACCCCCTCCGGAGCAAATAAATAAAATAGATGAAATGGAGTCGCAAAAAATTTTCATGAAGCACAGGCTCCTCGTCGTAGCCGAAAAAAACGGGGAACCCGTCTTCCGATTTTTTCCTGTGGCGAGGCCGACGACACCCGAGCGAGAGAGACGTGGTCAGATCCACGTTGACCGAGCGAGTAGGAGGAGAAAACGAAGAGGTTTGCGGAGCAAACCGTCCACAGGGAAAAATGTCCAAAGCGGAAGACGGGTGGATAACGGGATTTGAACCCGTGACCATCCGAATCACAATCGGATGCTCTACCAGCTGAGCTATATCCACCATCTTTGAGAAAACTTGGGTGCTGGTACTTCGATTACTTTTACCGTTTGCTGGTAGAGCGGGCTCTAACTTGTTTTTATTTCTGCCTTTGGCAGAATGGGCCCTTAGGGCCCGAGCTATTTCTACCTTTTTTTCTACTCTATTCTTATGCCTCTCTTTATTGTTTTCGGG
This sequence comes from Bacteriovoracaceae bacterium, assembly GCA_028287765.1. Lineage (GTDB taxonomy): Bacteria > Bdellovibrionota > UBA2394 > UBA2394 > UBA2394 > JAQBPA01. The sequence continues at coordinate 30,106 of JAQBPA010000269.1, read as the reverse complement.
CCTGAGCTCTATTTGCTCGATACGTTTGGCTCATTACCTCTTCCCCTAAATTTTGGATTCTTTCCAGTCTTTTGATGCGAAGGTTACTCCCTTCCGACCCCCTAAAATCATGAAACCATCGTTGATAAGCAGGCGGCTAAGGCTTTAGGATGTGTGCAGGCGTAAAATTTGGAGGCATATATATAGATGAAAACTCTGACACCGATTGAACAGCTCCCCCTTTTCACTACCCAAATTAAGGCATTTATTAATTGGACTCGAAAAAATGCGCTTTGGCCGCTTCCTTTTGGAACGGCCTGTTGTGGAATTGAATATATGGCGGTCGTCGGCTCTCACTACGATATCAGTCGTCTGGGTGCTGAAGTAGTTCGTTTTTCGCCACGACAAGCCGACCTTTTGATTGTTGCGGGAACCATCACTGAAAAGATGGCGCCGGTGCTCAGACAAATTTATGAACAAATGCCGGAACCCAAATGGGTCATCAGCATGGGAGTTTGTGCTTCTTCGGGCGGATTTTATCGCGCTTATCATACCGTTCAAGGAATTCAGTCAATTGTACCGGTCGATGCTTATGTTCCCGGCTGCCCCCCAACACCCGAAGCTGTGTTTCAGGCGGTCATTAAGCTTCAAGAAAAAATTTCGAAAGGCGACACGCCTTCTCAGCGTCTTGTTGCTAAAAAGAAAATGGCAGAACTTACATCCGGCAATTTAGAAAATACCGGAAGCTAAAAAATTAGAAGGAGAGAGATGGAATATCACTTTCAACTGGTCCATCAAATTAAAGAAAGCCTAGGCGACAAGGCGATTACATCCGTCGAAACGGGCATCGGAAATCCTTTTGAATGTGTTCTCGTTGTTCGAAGAGAAGATGTTCGAAAGATCGCGGAATATCTAAAAGGTCAGCGAAATTTTCAGTACCTGATGGATATCTGCGGTGTCCACTATCCCAACCGCGAACAAACTCTTGAAGCCGTTTATCATTTTTATAATCGTGATCAAAAGCAAAGAGTTCGTTTAAAAGTTCCCCATAAAGAAGGCGAATCTGTTCCGAGTTTAACACCTGTTTATAAAGCTGCGAATTGGTTTGAACGAGAAGCGTTTGATATGATGGGTCTCAAATTTGAAGGCCATCCTGATCTCACTCGAATTCTTTGCCATCACCAATTTGTAGGTCACGCACTTCGAAAAGATTATCCCGCGACTCAAAATCAAGTCTGTGATGCTCCGGAAGTTTTTTCATTTCCGCCGCTTCCACTGAACGAAGATGAAGACGTTCTCACTAACCAGCGAACGCTCGTGAATATCGGCCCGAGCCATCCCGCTACTCACGGAACATTTCGAATTTACGCCGAGCTCCAAGGCGAACGAATCATGCGAGCAAAAGCTGAGATCGGTTATCTCCATCGCTGTTTCGAAAAAATGGCGGAGACCCATAAATATCAACAAGTCATCCCCTACACCGATCGACTCAATTATCTTTCTGCTCCCATGAATAATGCAGGCTATTGCCGCGCGGTCGAAAAACTCATCGGAATCGAAATTCCTGCACGCGCACAATATATTCGAGTCATCTTGAACGAGCTTTCTCGTATCATCGATCACCTTGTTTGCATTGGAACAACATCCGTCGATATGGGTGCGCTCACGACTTTTTGGTTTTGTTTTCGACAACGAGAAAATGTTTACGAACTCTTCGAAGCCCTTTGCGGAAATCGAATGCTGACGACGATCACTCGAGTGGGTGGAGTCTACGGCGATATCGATGATGAATGGAAGAGACGTTGCACGGGAGTCATTAAAACCCTTCGTGAAACCATTGATGAAGTGGATCGTCTTCTCACCAATAATAAAATTTGGCTCAATCGAATGAAGGGCACGGGCTACGTCTCACAAGCCAACGCGATTGATTACGGATTTACAGGTCCGTGCTTGAGAGCGGCGGGAGTCGATCACGATCTCCGAAAGGCAGAGCCTTACTACGACTACGACCGACTTGAATTTGATGTTCCCGTTTTTACCGACAGTGATAATTTTGCTCGCTATATGGTTCGGATGGAAGAAATGAGACAGAGCTGCCGACTGGTCGAGCAAGCGATTGCAAAAATTCCAGACGGTCCGATTCAAGTGAACGATCCAAAGATCGTGCTTCCACCAAAGGCTGAAGTTTATACCAATATCGAAGCGCTCATGAATCACTTCATGCTGGTGATCAACGGCATTCAGCCACCAAAAGGCGAAATTTATTCTTATACCGAGGCGGCAAATGGAGAGCTTGGATTTTATATCGTATCGGACGGCACAGGATATCCCTACCGAGTGAAAGTGCGTCCTCCGTGTTTTCCGATTTATTCTTCGTTTGAAGAAACGATTACCGGTGGTCAGATCGCAGACGCTGTGGCCACTCTCGGACAATTTAATGTCGTCGCAGGAGAGCTTGATCGATGAGTGCAAATCCCCAACTAAAGCCCTTTTCGTTTTCTGAAAAAGCAATGCTTCAGATGAAAGATATTTTATCGAGATACGATTCTAAAAGATCGGCGCTCCTTCCCGTCCTTCATTTGGCGCAAGATGAATTCGGTTATGTTTCCGATGAAGTGATTGAATACGTAGCGCGAATAATGGATTTGAGTCCCGCTCAAGTTTTAGAAGTGGTGACCTTCTACACCATGTATAATAAAAAGCCGGTTGGAAAAAATCATTTTCAATTTTGCGTCACTCTCAGCTGCTGGATGTTCGGCTCGCATCAGCTGATGAAGAGTGCGTGCTCTCGTCTGGGTATTCGCGAAGGCGAAACGACGGCTGATGGCCAATTTACCGTCTCAAAAATGGAATGTCTCGGAAGTTGTGGCTCTGCTCCTGTTGTTCAGATTAACGAAACTTACTACGAAAATTTAAATCCAGAAAAACTCAATCGGCTGATTACGTCCTGCAAAGAAGGGGAGCCATTAATCCCATGATCAAAAAAACCCATCATTTTAAAAATATGCGTGCGATGGCGATTCAGCAAACGCCTTTGAAATCTGAAAAAAGAATTTTACTCGAGCACGAGCATGTTCCCGAAATTAATAAGATCGACGTCTATACGTCAAAAGGCGGCTACTCCGCTCTCAAAAAAGTTTTTCAAAATAAAATGACTCCTGATTCTGTTATCGATTTGATGAAAGCCTCAGGGCTTCGCGGTCGCGGGGGTGCAGGATTTCCTACCGGCTCCAAATGGTCATTTGTTCCGAAGGGAAATGACAAACCCAAATATCTTCTTTGCAATGCGGATGAATCGGAGCCGGGAACCTTTAAAGACCGCGTGCTTCTCGAAAAACTTCCGCACCTCATGATCGAGGGAATGATTATTGGCGCTTATTCTTTTGGTGCACGAAAATCTTACGTTTATATTCGTGGCGAATACACTTACGCAGCGATGATGGTGGAGAAAGCCATTCAAGAGGCTTACCAAGTCGGCTATCTCGGAAAAAACATTTTAGGCTCTGGCTTTGATCACGATATGTATGTGCATCGTGGCGCGGGCGCTTATATTTGCGGAGAAGAAACCGGACTCATCTCTTCTCTCGAAGGAAAAAAAGGCTGGCCCAAATTAAAGCCGCCCTTTCCTGCAGTCGAAGGTTATTTAAAATGCCCCACGGTTGTGAACAATGTCGAAACGCTCGCCTGTGTTCCATGGATTATTAATAACGGACCCGAAGCTTACGCCAAAATGGGAACCGAAAAAAGTAAGGGAACTAAAATGTGGTCGGTGAGCGGTGATGTGGCTCAACCCGGTGTTTACGAAGTGGAACTCGGAGCTCCGTTTTCGGTCCTGTTAAATGACTGCTGCGGTGGAATTCGCGGTGGAAAAAAATTAAAAGCCGTTATTCCTGGCGGATCCTCGGCTCCGATTGTGACCGCCGAAGAAGCGTTTGCGATGACGCTCGATTATGAATCGATTGCGAGCAAAGGAAGTATGCTTGGATCGGGCGGAATGATCATTCTCGATGAGTCGCGAGATCTCGTTCAAGTTTTAAAAAACTTGTCTGAATTTTATGCCGATGAATCGTGCGGTCAGTGCACACCGTGCCGAGAAGGTACGGGCTGGTTAGAAAAAATTCTTCACAGCTTTACTGAAAAGCAGGCTCTAAAAACCGATATCGAACTTCTTGATCGCATTTCATCGAATATGCTCGGGCGAACGATTTGTGTTCTTGCCGATTCGATTGCGATGCCTGTTCAAAGTTATCTGAAAAAGTTTCCACAAGAGTTTCAAAAATATTTAGAAACATCTTCTAATACGTCCCGTCAGAGGCGTGCACTATGAACCAGAGTCAAAGGATGGCTAAACATGGCTAAGGTTAAAATCACCGTTAACGGAAAAGAACTTGAAGTTGAGGCCGGCAAGAATCTCGTCGATGCCGCAGAAGAAAACGGCTTCGAAATTCCGCACTATTGCTACCATCCTGGGCTTTCGATCGCAGGTCAGTGCCGCATGTGCTACGTCGAGCAAGAAGGAAATCCAAAACTTCAAGTTGCTTGCAATATGAAGTGCTCCGACGGACTCAAAGTGAAGACCGATACTCCCAAAGTCACCGACGCTGTGAAGTGGAGTTTAGAATTTCATCTCATCAACCACCCGATCGACTGCCCCATCTGCGACCAAGCGGGTGAATGCGGGCTTCAAGAATATTATATGAAGCACGGCAAATATAAGAGTGAGATGCACGAAGAAAAAGAATTAAAGCCTAAAGTCGTCGATATTGGCGATCAAGTGGTGCTCGATAAAGAGCGCTGTATTCTTTGCAGTCGCTGCGTTCGCTTCACTCAAGAAATTTCAAAAACAAGTGAGCTCGGAATTTTTAGCCGCGGCGATCGCTCGGTGATCGGAACTGTAAACGACTCTCCACTCACCGGAAATTACCAAACGAACGTCGTCGATATTTGTCCTGTCGGTGCGCTTACTTCCAAAGATTTTAGATTTGAGCAAAGAGTTTGGTTCTTAGATGAAACCCAATCGATTTGCTCCGGTTGCAGCAAGGGTTGCAATGTGGATGTGCACCATAAAAAAGGAAAACACATCTATCGTTTAAAACCTCGCTATAACGAGCAAGTGAATTCGTATTGGATGTGCGACAAGGGCCGCGTCACTTATAAAGATTCCAATTTTGATCGCAGACTCTCAAATGCAAAACTGGGCGGAGTGGATCTCCCCCATGCTGAAGCCATCGCTGCTTGGGCTGCAGATTTAAAAGTTTTAATCGCCACTGAAAGAACCGAAGAAATCGGCGTTTGGATTACTCCGCATCAAACGAATGAAGAGCTCGTCTCGATATTTGAAACCTTCGCGACGCAATTAAAGACTAATAAATTTTATAGCGAATCGGTAGAAACGCTCGTTCAAAAAGACGAAGCGGTCGACGGGTTTTTACTCCGATCGGATCCTTATCCCAATAGCCGAGGCTTTTTAAAAACGTCCAAAGAAAAGAAAATTAAACTTCAATCGATTGAAGATCTAATTAAAGCGCTCGAAAAAGAAACCATTTCTCATCTCGTCATCATTTGCCCCGAAGGTGAAAGACAATTTCCACATATGAGCCGCATATCCCAAATGGTGAAGCCGTCTCAGTTTGTGGTGATTCTCACTCCCCAAAATGCGGCGATCGAAATGTTCCCATCAGCTTTGAGTCTCCCGACACTTAGCCATTACGAAAAGGCGGGAACTATGATCAACCACGCCGAGATCTCGCAATCGCTAGAGGCGGGATTTCAAATGTTTAAAGAATCGAGATCCATTCAACAGACAATGAAAGATCTTCTCGAGGCCCAAGCAAAACGTGCTGAGAGTCGCGAAAGGATGGCGAATTAAAATGGCAACACTCGAGAGTAAATCTTACGTCATCGGAATTTTTAAAGGCCTAATGATCACCGGCGGGCACTTTATTAAAAACTTACTCGGTATCACCAAACGTCCGACGATTATGTACCCAGAGCAAAAGCGAAAATATTCGCAAAAGTTTATGGGAACGCATGTACTCACTAAAAAGCATAATGGTGAAATTGCCTGTACCTCCTGCATGCTCTGCGCGACCGCTTGTCCGGCTGAATGTATACATATCGTGGCGGCCGAATCTCCGAATCCTCAAGTCGAAAAATATCCAGCTATTTATGAGATCGATTTACTCAGATGTGTATTCTGCGGCTACTGCGAAGACGCCTGCCCGGTCGATGCGGTTCGTATGGGCCGAGATTATGAAATGGCCGAATTAGCCGAGAGAAATTTTGTAGTGGGAATCGATTTCTTAATGAATCGACCGTCGCTTCAAGGCAAAAATATTTCGGTCTTTCACGAGCCGAAGAAAATTACGAAGTCCGCATAAGACCTTTTTACAGCAACGCTCGATTAAGCTTCTGATAGAGTGATTCATCTATGGTCGCTACATCCGAAAAATATCGGGTCTTTCTCGATGGCATTTGTCATCTCTGCTCACTCGAAGCCCTTTGGTTAAAAAAATACGATACAAACCACACATTGGAATTCATCGATATTGCGGATTCAAACTTTTCAGCTGAGTCTTACGGGCTTTCAAAAAAAGCCGTCGACACCGAAATGCACATTATTTGTCCGAACGGGAAAATTCTTCACGGAATTCCTGCGTTAATAGAAATTTATCATTTACTTCCAAGATTTCAATGGCTTTCAAAGCTGCTCGGCTTTCCGCTTGTCTATCCTTTCGCGAAAATTGGCTACTTTATTTTCTCGAGAAGCCGGCCTTACCTGCCAAAACGTAAAACTTCTATTTTTTGCGGCCTGAAATAGGGGCTCTTGACAATGCCTACATTTTATGTTTCAATGTAGGCATAATATGAATACTAAACAGTATACGATTCGAAATGTGCCCGAGAGAGTTGATCTAATTCTCAAGAGGAAAGCCAAGCGAGAAGGCAGGAGCCTCAACGATATCGCATTAGAGGCGCTTTCCGAAGGATCTGGCGATCGTCCTACTAGACGGGCGGATATGGATTTTTTGCGGGACAGTCTAAGCAGTGCAGAAGCTCGGCAACTCGAAGCAACTATTCTTGCTCAACGAACGATTGACGGGAAACTTTGGAAATGAGATTCGCCGTCGACACGAATCGCTATACTGATTTTTGCAGAAACGATCCGGCGACTGTCGAACTTTTTCAGAGCGCGCATGAAATATTTATTCCATTTGTCGTCTTAGGAGAGCTTCGCGCGGGATTTAAACTGGGAAAGTCTTCAGAAAAGAATGAGAGGAACTTGGTCAAGTTTTTAAACTTGCCAGGGATTCGACCGCTTCACCCCGATGACCAAACTTCCTTTTTCTATGCTTCTATTTTCTATGATCTCAGAAAAAAAGGAACACCCATTCCCACAAATGATCTATGGATCGGAGCCCTTGTTCTTCAACACGAACTCGTCTTATTCACTAGAGATGCCCATTTCGATCTGATCCCTCAGATCCCTAAACTCGGCTGAAAACGGGTCCAGCTATGCGATCTCACGCGTCATCGAATTATAAATTTCATTTTCAAATAGCTTGGATTATTCTGCGCTTAACTTATGAAATTCGACTCCTCAGAAATTTATGCCTTAGAGACGGGAACATTTAAACTCGACGGTGGAGCGATGTTTGGAACAGTTCCAAAACCGATTTGGGAGAAAGCCATTCCCCCGGATGGGCAAAACCGTATCCCGATGGCGCTGCGAGTTATTTTATTGAAGGATTCTAAACAAAAAAGAAATTTGATTGTCGATACCGGCATTGGTGAAAAATGGACGGAGAAGATGGTCGGTATTTATGCGATCGATCACTCCCAAGATTCTCTCGAAAAAAATTTAGCAAAGCATGGTCTCAAACCTGAAGATATTACAGATGTGATTCTTACTCACCTTCACTTTGATCATACCGGCGGCTCTACTAAAGAAATCTCGGAAGGAAAGTTTGTTCCCACTTTTCCGAATGCAAAATATTATGTGCAAAAAGATAATTTTGATTGGGCTACGGCACCGAACTCACGTGAAGCGGCGAGTTATCTTCCGCAAAATTTCATGCCGCTTGTGGATTCAAAACAGCTCGTCATTTGCAATGGCGTTCAAGAATTTGAAAAAGCCATCCACTGGCCAGGCATTACCGTAAGACTTTCTTACGGACACACGATCGGACTTCAATGTCCGCTCATCAGTTTAGGAAATCGAAAATTCTTTTATCCATCGGATATGATTCCGACTGCGTCTCATATTCCAGTGCCCTGGGTGATGGGCTACGATATTCACGTCATTAAACTTCTCGAAGAAAAAGAAGCGCTTTTAGAAGAAGCTGTTCGGGATCAATGGATTTTTATTTACGAGCACGACCCCGTAAGTCCTGCAACCGGGGTATTGAAGGGCAAAAAACATTTCGAACGAGGCCCTGTCGTTCAAATTTAGATGAAATCGGCATCCATTCATTAAATACTTGTCGTTTAATTTCTCTCTAGAGTATCCAAGTAGTGGCATGCTTAAGGGACAGGTCGGCGCAATTCTATTTTTTATTTCTCTCAGTTCTGGTTTGTCTCATACCTTTGCCGCGGACGTACTGTTTCCAACTCGGCGTGGGCTCATTAAAGCAACGGTTGTTTATAATTCAGATCATTTAAATTTAGCCGAGACAAGAAGCAGGAGAGGAAAACAAATCGCCCTCTGTACAGTGGCACTCAGTACCTTAGTTGGAGGCACAATCCTCGGCAAAAATCTTCAATACACTTCTATCCACACTTATATCCATAGTATCACCATTTATCTTAGTAGCTTTGTATTGGTTGGAGCGGTGCATGGTGCTGCATTTGATTTTAAGAAATCACTTTCGAACGAGCCTCTTGAAACGCATCTTCAACAAATTCATAATGAGAATTATGATCTTAACGTCATGCTCTTACCTTCGAGCGGAACACTTATCAGATGGATCCGATCGAGAGCTGCGCATTCACTGCACGAAGCAGAGATTGAGAAGGCGGTTCAAGCATGGCTCGATAGTCCGCCCTCTCAAGAGCTTCTCGAAAAAATTATTGAGATATTTGAATCGAGACGCCGGATAATTTTTTTTAAGGATAAGTTATCGATCAAAGATATTTTTTCTCGAAGCGAAACCGAAGTACTGACTTCTGATCTCTCTGGACTTCTATTTCACGATTTCATTAAAACGGTTTTAAGCCAGATCTCTCCAGGAACAGAAATTCCCGACTATCATCCCGACTGGAATGCGCGTGATTACTTGGGCAAATCTTACTTCCCAAAAAGCGAAGCTATTAACTACCTACCCTGATCTTATTTTGAGAAATTTTCTTTGGCGATTGCTGATTAACAGCCATGACGTTTAAAATTATTTCCATTCAGGGTTTGAAACAACTCCCAGAAATATAACGACGTCTGTTTTGGTATCTCTTAAAGAAATGACGAAAGGTCTGTTGGCGACAAAAGTTTTAGTGGGCATACGAATGGACTTCAACCCTGTAAGAACCGTTGTTGCCGCTGCTGCCTTGAATCCGTTTTCATCCATTTCGATCGCTGTTTTTTGGAGGACATCTTGAATAAAAAGATTGCCTCCATAATGAATTGATCGACCCAAATCACTTAGATCTGCTCGATCTGAAAATGTATCTTCCATACCCCATTTTATTAAAATGGGTTTTAAAGACTTCTGAAAATCAAATTTAAATTTTGGTACGAGGAGATTGACGACCTCAGGCTTCGCCGAAGTTCGAAGACGACTGATCTCAACTTGATCATTGATGAAATCTTGAAGTGTAACTCTGGTCGCAGGTAGTGCAATATCCAAAACAAACCGTCCTGCAGTAAAGTCGTCAGCCGCAAACGAAAGGCTAATGAACTGAGCGCCTTTCAATTCGGCATACGAAACAGTATCGATTTTTCGCATCATTTTAGCTTTTGTTTTTTCGCCGGACTGAAGTGTAAAATCTTCTTCCTTAGTTCCATATTGTAAAAATGGAGCACGCCACTTCCCCTCAAAAGAAAGAGCATTCAAAAGAATGGCAACCGTCGCCGGATTTAACTCGGCTAATATAAATGGTATTATCTGATTTGTGTTGTCATCCACCCATCTGTTGATCGCCATGAGGGTTGTTGGATCAGCAAAATTTCTGAGTTCAAGCTGAGCTGAGTAAGCGGTCCGCACAGAATCCAAGAATCGCGGAGCATATTCAAATCGTTCGATGTCACTCCACAGCGAGTTTGCAATGAAAAGTTTTTCATCTCCCTTATTTTCAGTAAGCTCTGCGATCAGCTTTGCGTTGACTAGATTGAGATCATCAAGACGCCATAGAGTCTGAGTAGCTTCTATGATTTGCCGAAGTGTACGTGTCCGGGCTCCATTTTGAAGAATTGACAGAGAAAGTGCTGCACTTATCGGTGAGAAGAGAATATTTTCTCCGGGAGCAGAACTCACGAACTCTTTCAATACATTCGAACCAAAAGTATTGTGAGAAGAGCCGATATCTTGCATCAAGAGAGCAAGATCCTCAGCACATAGCTCGGATGCCGAACATTCAGAAAGTTTAAACTGACCACATAAATTAAGTGCGGTCGCCATCACGACCGCTTTCGAAAGTATTCTTTTCAAGTCTCTTATTCTTTTACTGTCGTACTTTCATAAATGGAGCTCGAACGATATCGAGTTCATCGGCATTCTTCACGAGACCTGTCGTGCCGTTCTCTACCCATTTATGTGGAAAAGCTCCGTCGGTTCTTGGAAGGCCAATCGCATCGCCGCTCTTCTTATTTTTGGGAGATTTGATTTTTGCATTCGTCACTCCCCAATTGTAAGAAAGATTAGCTTCATTGCTTTCACCTTTTCCAGCCAACAAATCCCCATTCACATCCGAGCGTGGAACAATCACATTTCCGAGAATATCTTTTCCATCCCAATCCGATTTGCCATTCGTATAATTGAGGCCAGTGTTCGGAGCTAACATGACGTCAGCCTTAGTTAAAACATTGCGGCTCGTGCCTTCATTCTGATCTTTCGCAGGATCAAGAACGATGTCCGAAAGGTCCACAAGGTCGTAAGGAACATGCGTGGCTTTTTGAAACATAAACTCTGGCGACGCAGCGTTCGTGGTCGTAAGACTTGAAGCCTCAGAAAAAATATAAGTTTCAGGTTTGTTGAGAGCTTCAGAAGCTACCGAAACATCATAGACAGGATAGAGATCATGCCGACTAAATTCAGAAAAAATAAGCGGGCGCTCTGAATCTCCGGGAGAAAAACTAAATACGGTCGAACCCCACTCGCCGATATATTTTGTCATCGAATTAAGTCCTGCAATGACTTCGTCTGTCGGTGCCCCAATATTCGGAATGTAGTTTCGACTTGCGACAGCCTTCACCGAATCTCCATGCCAATTTGTGACAATGGCGACGAGTTCGGGTTCCATGGTTGCCAAAGGTTTTTCATATGACGAGCCAAGATTCTTTTTCTTGAACAGTTCATACACAGACTCAGTGTCATTAACATGCGAACCCACTCCGCGAGTCCATCCGAATCCAGCGCTCCAAGTGCGATAAAACATATAATTAACCAGCACGAATCCATTCAGCTCTTGGTAAATAAAATAAACGACTGTCTTTTTTTTCAGAGCATTTAATTTGTCTTCATTGCCACTTTTTGAAGGATCATTTTCGCAAACGCGAAAATCGCCTGGATTACGATAATCAAGTGGCACCGCGCCATCGACGCTAAAATTGCATTTAGGCTGAATCAAATTCGGAGCGTGCTTTTTCACAAACTCTATTTGTTCGGCAGTCAGTTTGGCATTCACAGTCGATTCAGCGGCAGAGCAGAGGTGAGAACAGCTTAAAACGAAAGCCACAGATAAAAGTATTTTGGTCATTTTTGTCATGATAGAAGCTCCTTAAAACACGGTTAAAAAAGCTTAATTAACACAGCCGCAGTTACCCAGCAACAGGGCTCGCTAAGATCTTTCTGATCTGGTCAAAGAAGGGCTCCGGGAGAGTTAAAACCCGTCCTTATATTATACTCGTGCGGTAATTTTACCTTTGGAGAGTTCGATTAGAAGCTTCTCGCCCATTTGAACATCCGAAACCTTCTTCACCACTTTTTTGGTCTCTAGAATTCTCACGATACTATAGCCGCGCTCCATGATCGCTCGAGGATTGAGAAGTTTAAGTTTGGTGTTTAGATGTTCAACCTTCCACGTTTTCTTTTCTAAAAAGGTTTCAGGCGAAGCAAGAAGTCTCTGCATCTGTGCATCCAAACGATGTCGATAACCTGTGAGTATCGCTTTCGGCGAATGCTGCCAAAGTTTTCCTTTGAGCGTTTGAATGGTTAAAAACAAATTGGATATTTTTCCGTCAAGAAGACCTTGAAGTTTTTGAATCAGATCGTCCACTCGCATCTGAACCATTTCAAGTTTACTTCGTATTTGCAGAAGTCTTCTCACCCACTGATCCACGCGGTGAATAATTTCGACTTTGTTTGCAATCACCAGTTCAGCGGCCGCCGACGGCGTAGGCGCTCTTAAGTCGGCGACAAAGTCGGCGATTGTAAAATCGATTTCGTGTCCGACAGCGGAGATGATCGGAATCTTCGAATTAAAAATCGCGCGAGCGACGATTTCTTCGTTAAACGCCCAAAGATCTTCAATGCTTCCGCCACCACGGCCAACGATCAGCACATCCACCTCAGGAAAAAACGAATTGAAGTCTTCAATTCCCTTCGTTACTTCTTCAGCAGAACCATCGCCCTGCACTTTCACCGGATAGAGAACAATATGAAGACCGGAAAATCTTCGATCTAAAATTTGCAAAATATCGCGAACAGCCGCACCTGATGACGAAGTGACGAGGCCCACTTTTTTCGGGTAAAGAGGAATCGCACGTTTTCGATCCTGCGAAAATAAACCTTCCGCTTCGAGCTTTTTCTTCAGTTGCTCGTAAGCAAGCTGAAGGGCTCCGAGACCATCCGGCTCCACTCGAGAAAGGACAATCTGATAATTTCCGCGTGGTGGATAGACAGTGATCTTTCCAAAGGCGATGACCTTTTGGCCGTCCTGCATCTTAAATTTTATTTTCGAATGATCATGTCTAAACATGACAGCCGAAAGCATTGCCCGCTCATCTTTAAGAGAGAAATAACAATGCCCAGACGGATGAGCCTTGAAATTACTCACCTCACCCACAATCACGACATCACTAAAAGTGCGCTCAAGCTTCGATTTAATGAGATCGGTAAGTTCAGAAATACTGAGCGGCACTTCTCGACTGCCGGTAAGCTTTGTCGCTGTTTCGTAGGTGGTAGGCTCTTGAAACGATGGCATATCAAATGTATCGCATTTTTGGAGATGGGCTCACAAGGCTTTTTCTCTCGCGTTGGAGGGCATTTCCATCGAAGTTTTTACATAATTTTCGGGCACAAATACCCGGTCAAAAAGTGACGCTTCCTATAAGAGCCGCAAATTACTTTGGAATTTTGGAACCCGCCTCCGGTATGGATTTTGCATTAATAAAAAGCATGAAACTACTCCTTACTTTAGCATTTGTTGGCTTCACAATTACTTTTGGACTTTACGCGGAGACGACTCATTTATCAGAAGTCGCTAAAATAGACACAACGGCAAATGCAGAACTCATTGCCAGAAATCATCGAAAAAACGATGCCGAAGTCAGCCAGTGGAAAGAAATTTTGCTCAATCATTCAAAGGCTATCTCGCTTAAAGAGAAAATTCGCGCGTTGGTAAGTTTGGCCGAAGTCGAAGGCGACGATATCACTCAATTTCTTATCTCTCGAAAAAGAGAAATCGACACGGATCTCAAAACGGGCGTTATCGCGCCACTGAAAGAAATCAAAGGATTACAATCGGCCCTCAACAGAGTCATCCATAGTCGAAGCCAAAGCCGAGTGGGCGATGCGGCTCAAACGACTAACAATTAATTTTACTGCCAATTTAAGAAATCGATAACGCGCAAGCGTCCATTTTTTCTGAAAAATCAGAACCCAAATAAAAGATCAGTAACGAATTGATGAGCGGAAGTTTTTCAATCAAAGTTTCGGGATCCGACTGAAGAAGTGTCGGCTCAATGAGCCCTTCGCTCATCGCAAGCCAAACCCAAAGACGAATCAGCTTAGCAATCGGCGTTCCCGAAAGAAGCATTCCTTGGAAAAATCTTTCCATGAGATGTCTCTCGTCAAATAAGCCCTTATCGTAATCGTCAAAAATCTGAAGCAGTCCAACCGTAATCCCTGCCCACATTTCTTCATCAAGCTCATCAAAGAAAGATTTTTTGAGTTCTATTCCCTTGGGTTTAAAAGAAATTTCTAACGGGTTGGTAAGATTTTCTGAAAGTGAAATTTCGAAGGGCTTTCGAATCCCGTAAAGTTTTGAAAGTCTTTGAGAAAGCCGTTTCGCTTTCTCAAAAAATTCATGCGACTTATCTTCTGTTTTCTTTTGCGAAACTCGACTGAGCGTAATTAAATACTTTGAAAACACGGCCGCCGCTTCCACATGGCTTACCGATTCTGTTAACTCCCAAAGCTCATATTTACGCTTTCGCTCGTGAGAGGTGGGATTTGCTTGTTGTTCAATCGGATCGCCATAAAAACTCTTCCAAAGAAGAAGAGCGCGGTAGTCATACGCCGCTCTCGCCTTCAGCACTTCACAGTGAAGTGGAAAGAGCTGACTCGCACGATCAATAAATTCGCGTCTTAAATGTCGAATTTTAAATACCGACGCACCGTCCAAGAGAACGTGTAAAATTTCGTAAGTAAGTGGTCCAGACGTTCCCTGCTCAAAAACAAAATCGACGAGAAGTCTTTGAGTCGCATCGACCGTTCTCGCTTGGAAAGCTCTCTCAAGAAGCGTGGGAAGTAGGCTTTCTTTTAGAACGAGCGAGCTTCTGCTCCACTGATTAACGGTCACATTAAAAGCTTTATCAAATTGGCCCGTCTTCGAAAAAAGCTCCGCCAGGTCTCGACACGTAAATTCATCTAATCCACCAGTCGCTTCCAAGACGCGATAGGACTCGTTCAAAGAGCTTTCGGATTTAAGCACTTCCGGTGAAAGTTTTTTTAATAGCTCAATCATTTGTTTTGAAATTCGAATCTGATCGTTCAAAATCGGAGACGCCGAAAGTTCAAGCTCTCTTTGCTCGAGAGCTTTTTCGATTTCATTTTTACGTTCGTGCCAATGGGCAAGAAGACCAAAACGAATATGCTCGGTTTTAAGAGTCGTGATCGCTTTATAAATTCGGTAGTCCGTCGACTCGGCGAGCAGAGTGACGATCCACGATTCTTTTAGTCTTTCATCCGGAATCTGCGAAAGAGCCATCATTAAAAGATCAGAAAAACCGTGAGCCCGAAGCTTCTCTAAATACGGCTCCCAAGGAAACTCGAGTCCTAAACCGAGCTCCGGCGCAAATCTCTCAAGCTCAAACGAGTTTTTTTCCCAACCGAGTTCTATCCATCGCCAGTCTTTTGGAGAAAGCGTTCGCTGGCTTTTCATGCTCAAATGATCGAGAACAACATTTTGCCATTTCTCAAACGCCTCAGCGCTTACGCGAGATCTCGCTTCATAAAAAAGATCCATAAACTCTTCGTTTAAAATCTCTTCAGGAATTTCAGCGAGAACAAAGCGCGAAAGAAGAACTTGTTGTTTTTCAGACGGCGTTAAAAAAGAAATCGTCTTTAAAAATTCTTTTGGCTTTAAAAGGTGACTATCTGAATCACTCGGAGCCGTGAGCGATAATTGATCGCGCAAATAAGAACGGATGGTCTGACTATTGGATAAAAAGTTTTTATCCAAATCTTCGAGCACCCACAAAATGGGAACGGCAGCTCGCTGAACTGCATATTCATAAAAGTCTTGCGAGCAGCCCGAAGCTCTCAACCGATCAAACCAAAGAATCTTATTCGAACTCCGCTCAAAAGCTTTCTCTAAGCTTTTACGAACAACATTCGATTCTTTTTCTTCAGCCGGCCACTTGCGAGGATCTTCGGAAGATTTTTCTCTTTGACGAAGCGACCATAAAAATAAAAATCTTTCTTCTTGTGGAAATCGAAGAAGCGCTTCAGAAAGTAAGTCCTTATTCATTTCAACCCGAAGCTGCCAAAGGCTGAGTGAATTCGGATCTAAATCATTTGGAATCGGAATCAAATGAGGCGAAGCAAAAAATTCGGCCCAAAATTTTACAAAAGGAGGAACGGGAATCTCTTCCTTTGAAAATAAAACTTCTCGCATGATTTGAAGAGCGCGAGGACTCAACTCCGACTCTCTCCAAAATGCATAACCAAGAATATTTTGCGTGAGATGCGTTGTATCCCAAGCGATCGCCGCTTCCATCGCCTTCATCCAGTTTGAAGAAAGTTTTGAACTCCTTGCGAGAGCGGCAGCAAGTGCAATTTTCAAATGAGCTCCGTCTTTTTGAGCATAAGCCATTCGAATGCGCCGTGAAGTTTCGTTATCAAAGATCTGTCTTCGATTTTCTTCGAGAACTTTTTTGGTCCAAGGATCTGAAAAAAATTCGTCGTAGAAAAATTTAGCTTTTTCGTAATTTTTCCACTTTCGATCAAAAACTTCTGCGAGAAGTAGCGAGAATGCAGCCGGTCTCTCAAAAGTTTCAAGAGTCGCCAGCTCGGTTAAAGTCATTTTTTCGACGATAGATTGAAAAATAAACGGAAGATAAACTCGATTCGAATGCGACTCCTGCAAAAAGGCGAGAAGAGGTCCCGCTCGTCCCGCAGTAAAAGCGTCGTAGAGTCGAAGACTCGGAGGCCCCTCGAGAGGTCGCATATAAGGTCGTCGACCCAATTTCCAAAGAAGAATATGAGCGGCTTCTTCGTACCTCGGATCGTTCAGCGCCTTAGAGAAATGTTCGACCGATTTTTCGAGATCCTTTTGAAGAAAATTCACCCAGCCGAGTTCCCACGAATGCCCCGTCTTCGAAGCATAATAACGCTTCAGCTCCGGCCAATTCTCCGCACGAATGAGTTCAGCTTCAATGTCCACGATACCCCACTATCTCTATTATTGAGGAAAATGGGGCGCTTTGTCAGCGTTTAATCGCGTTGACGGAACTGGTCTATGGGGCAACCGCTACCCAGCTTTGTTGAGACATGGGTGTCCATTTTGAACGGTAAAACCGATTTATTAATGTCTTAAGCCTTCTGCGTGCCTGGCACGATTTTTGCAAACTCATATTCAGACCAGCTATAGCGATTTGTAATCGCGCATTAAAATTGAAAGGAATTAGTTAATGAAAGATTTAAAAAAATTCACAATAAAAGTTCAAATGAATCGAATACTGACTGTGGCGATTGTCGTGCTAACGACCTTGCCCGCCATTTTGAAAGCTGATGGAACGAGGACAGATATGGGAAAAATTATTTCTCAATTAGATCCTGAACTCGACCTTACAAGTGTCGATGCCTTAGAGAGCCGAATTAGAGATTTGATAAAAAGGACCGAGTACAATCCGAAGGCTAATCGGGATTTTCCCCTCAAACTCGATGGAAAAAAAAGCTCTATTGATGATGTTTGGGGGCCCGTTATAGAAGCAACCTATCTTGATTCTTACTTGGCTTTGAAAGACAACATGGAAGCTCTTACAGCAATGCAGCGCCTCGCCCAACTTGAACGCGACCGACATGATGATGCCTTTTTCCTGCTGAGACAATACAATGACGCACAGATCCAACGTCTATCTAAGAAGCTAACTGAAGAGCAGAACAAAAAAATGGAAGATCTCGAAAATCGAGTAAAAGCCTTAGAAAAGAAGCTAGAAAAGCTAGCACCTCAAGCAAGCGCTGAATCTGGAGCAAACAGTATTTTTAATGCAAATACTCCAAATCAAAAATTATTAAGTGGCTCTCCAGTTTGTCTATTCGATGGAAACTGTTGATTTCCATTTCGCAAAGCTTGCGTAATTGATCCGTTTTAGCGTGAAGAACTCGCGTTATGGATCCTGTGATTATCGTAAAAGATCCTGAACCAGCTTCTTCAAAGTCTTCAAGTCCTTTTCAATAACTGCCCACACTTCATCTTGGTCAATAGCAAAGTAATCATGAACGAGTATATTTCTCATGGCTTTCATTTTATTCCACGGAATTTCTGCATTCGCGTTTTTGAAAGCCTCGGACATTTTCGCAGAAGCTTCACCGATAATTTGAAGATGAAAAACAAACCAAACCTGAATCGTTTCATCCAAATCAAAACGTTCTCTTCCAAGTTTAGCTTTTTCTTCAATTTTATGGATGGCTTCTAAAATATCGAGAAGGCGCTGCTTGTCATCTCTCACAAGGGCTTCGCTTCCCTAAGGACCTGCTCTCTATAGATCGATCGAAGGCCTTTTTCTGTAACAACATCTACGCGACATTTTAGCAGATCCTCAAGGTCGCTCAGAAAGCCAGCGTGATCCAGTAGACTGCGGCCAGGATCCAAACGAATTAAAAAATCAATATCGCTGTTCGGTCCAGCGGTTCCACGTGCTACCGAACCAAAAACGCGAATATGATTAGCACCATGTAAAGCAGCTAACTTTAGAATGTCTTCGCGATGTTTTTTTACAAATTGAAAACGATCCACTGCTAAAACTCTCGATTACTTCTTAACCGCTATATTTGGCTGTTTACTTTTTAAGTAAGCGATTGCTTTCGATAACTGAAAATCCTCTTTTTCAAGCGCAGTCAACTTACTCGTATCGGCAGCCTTTTTAGCTGCTGCCTTCTCAATCAACTTCTCTGCGCCCTTTTCATCCTTGGTTTCATTTTTACCAATAATATGGCCGGGAAGATCTTTCTCTCGAAGAAGTGCCACAGCGTCATCAAGCGGTTTTACGATTTCATCAGGTGTTATTCCAAGTCCCTGAATCATCCGACTCTTCGGCGTATAATAAAGTGCGACAGTTAGTTTAATCCCACTTCCGTCTTCAAGAGGAATCACGTTTTGAACGGAACCCTTTCCGAAGCTTTGAGTTCCCATGATATGAGCTCTCGGAGGTGTTTGATCTTGTAGAGCTCCGGCAACGATTTCACTTGCAGATGCACTTCCGCCATTAATTAAAACGACGAGCGGATAATTGGGCTCAGTTCCTTTGGCCACTGCAAATTTTTTGTCGACCTGAGCTTTATCTCGACCTTGCGTATAAACGATCAAACCCTTTTCGATAAAGGTGTCGGCAACTTCGACAGCTTGCTGAAGTAAGCCGCCAGGATTATTTCGGAGGTCAAGGACGACTCCTTTAATCGGCGCCTTACTTGCATATTCTTTTAAGCTCTTATGCATTTCATCCGACGTTCTCTCTAAGAACTGCTTAATTTTAATGACGGGGTAACCTTCGACTTCTTTTGCCGTGACACTCTTCACATTGATGCGCGCACGCTTCATCTTAAATTGCATTAAATTTTCTTTACCTTCGCGTCGCACCCAGATTTCGATTGGGCTTCCTGGTTTTCCGCGCATAATTTTCACGGCATCAAAAATAGAAATCTTATCCGTCAGTTGATCGCCAATTTTTACGATCACATCACCGCTTTTAATTCCCGCTTCAAATGCTGGAGTATCTTCGATGGGAGAAATAACGGTCAGCATTCCATTCTTTTTTGCAATCTCGATACCCAGACCTCCGAATTCTCCTTTAGAATCCGACTGCATCTCCGTAAACTCTTCTTTATTCATAAAAGCAGAGTGAGGATCAAGTCCCTCGAGCATTCCACGAATCGCTCCTTGAACGAGCACTTCATCTTTAGGTTCTTCGACGTATTGGCGTTTTACCAAATCGTAAACCTTCGCAAACAGCTGAAGGTTTTTATAAACATCCTTCACCGTATTTTCTGAAAGTAAGAACGTCCACGCTCCTCCTAAAAGAAAAGCACATATTGATAGCGTGGCCACTACAGAGAACGTTCGTTTCATTTTCACAGTCATCATCCTTTTTTTGCTCGACTTATTTTTCGATCCAATTTGTTTTGATCCATTTTATTTTGTAAAAACTGTAGCTCCTCAAGTTGCAGCGAAAGAAGATCTTTCTTTGATTCGAGTTGCTTCACAATTCCAGAAAGCTCTACCTTTTTATTTTGAGCCCCAGAAATCATAAGCTCTCGTGCTGAAATAAGTTCTAGAGGTTCATGAATCAATCGCGATCGCAAGCTCAGAAGGACAGCCTTCATTTCTTCTCTTTCAATCCAAGATCCTTTATTAAACGAAGGACTCAAATTGGGCCAACTCAAAAGCGGAACCAAAATTTTAGAAAACCGATTTTGAAATCGACTTTCAAAGTCAGAAATGTCCATGACAAAATTTTTATTCTGCCGTTCGAGATCGTCGATAGACTTATGCATATCAGAAATTTCGCTACGAAGAGATTTAATTTTTTGCTTTAGATTGTGGAGATCAAGCGGATCGTTTGATTTTGCCGCAAAGATAGGCATCGAACTCGCCGCCAAAAGCACCGCAACTAAAAAAGATAAAAAAAGTTTCATCCGAGCGGAACCTGCTTATATCGGTAGTAAAAAAGAGAAAACGAGATAGCCGACGTAAGTCCGATGGAAGCAAGAAAAAATCCAATCCAAATAGACGTAGGAAGTTTTACCCAGTCCCACGTAAAAAAGTTTTGGATCTGCCGAGTAGCAATGACCGCAAACAAAATGGCAAAAAGAGAGGCAATCCCCACCCGAACCACCTGCCCATACCAAAGTGGTAAGAAAATCGATCCGGTCTTAGATCCAAGCATTTTCAGAAGTGACCACTTTTGATTTTCAACGATCGCCAGTCGCTCCAAATGAAAGTAGAGCACAAGTGTCAGCGTGAGGAGCCACAAACACGAAAAAATACCTGTGAGAAATTCTAAAAATTGTCTCAACTGAGTGGGCGGTTGATGTAAAACTTGGGTTTCAACAATTCCGTTCACCTGCGAAAGCGCCTTTAAAAAAGCATCTGGCTTAGCGACAGTCACCAAAGCCGATGCCGGAAAAAATTTCTGCTCGAGAGGCGAGATTAGATTTTTTAGCTCTGGATAATATTCACCCAGGCGGCCTTTATTCTCATACGGATTTAGAATTTGAAATCGGATGACGTCGGGAGCTTTTTCAACCCACTCTCTAAACGAATTTTCGGCTTCGCTCTTGAGAATCACAGAAATCTGAGTGTCCTTAAATTCTCGAAGAACACTTTCGTTCATATGGTGGGTTAACCAGATGCAAAGAAGAAGAAGGCCGCCAAGAACTACGAACGCCACTAACATCCCTGCCTCTTTTAAAATAAATCGCAGCACGTCTAGAAACCTCCTTCAACAAAGGCGTTGATCGCCTGATCCGAAATACTTTGAACAGAGGGCTCAGAAGCGACCGGCTCATTCACTTTGGCGAGCTCAGACTCCAAATTCGCAACCGAAAAATCAGCAATTCGATATCGCAAGATTTTTGGATGATGAAAAGTAGGAGGATAATGTGTGGAAATAAAGACTGTCGCTCCGTCTTGATACTGATCCCAAAGAATATCTAACAGAAGATCGGCCTGAACGCTGTCGAGGTGAGCCGTCGGCTCATCAGCCAAAATAAGTCGCGGTTTTCGAATGAGCGCTCGAGCGAATTCGGCCTTTTGTCGCTCGCCGCCAGAGAGCTCGCGGTAAAGGGATTGTGCTCGTGGACGAAGACCAAGACTATCGAGCCAAAAATTTACTCGCTTGGCGATTTCTGCTTTTTGCACGCCATCGATCACCAAGGGGAGAGCCACATTTTCAAAAACGGTTTTATCCATCAGCCCGCGAGGATGTTGAAATACAAATCCGATCTGCTTTAAATGTTGCGGACTATGCTGAAACATCTTCCGACCTAAAAAAACAATCTGGCCATCGCTTGGCTGTTCAATTCCGCAGAGCATTCTAAAGAGTGTCGTCTTACCCGAGCCACTCGGCCCCGTCAGAATCGAAAAAGTTCCTCGCTCCAGCGAGAAATTCAGATCTTTAAAGATTCGATGACCACCAAAAGTCTTATTTACTCGCTTAAATTCAAAGAGCAAAGGTTCTCCTTTTTTGGTTCGTTGTTCTCGTTGCAAACCTCTTCTTCTAATGTAATCATTTTAGTCATTATGAAGAATATATTTTTGATGTTCTTAGTTGGCGATACGTCTGCCTCTCTGAATCCTCTTGACCTAATCTCGCAAGCAGGTTGGGTCGTAAAGGGCGTGATGATCCTTCTCTTTTCAGCATCGATCATCAGCTGGGTAATTATTTTTTGGAAGTGGTGGAATTTGCGCGATGCGTCAGACGACAATCGTAAGTTTGCCGACACATTTTGGTCGGCTGGCACGCTTGAAGGAGCTCAGAAAGCTAGTAAAAGCTTTCCAAAGGCACCGCTCACCCGCGTTTTTGAATCGGGACTTCAGGAATTTAATCAGATCAAAGCTCTGAAGCTCGATCGCGATCATACGATCGAACTGATGGAAACAAATATTGTACGCACGCTCAATAAAGCGGCGGCAGTGGAAGCTGAAGGTCTGAATAGCTATTTGGCTTTTCTTGCGAGTACGGCGAGTACAGCTCCTTTCATCGGACTCTTTGGAACAGTTTGGGGAATTATGACTTCTTTTATTAATATCGGAGTTTCAGGTGCAAGTAATCTGGCCGTAGTCGCTCCAGGTATTGCAGAAGCTCTCATTGCAACAGCCATGGGTCTCTTTGCAGCGATTCCTGCTGTTCTCTTTTACAATTTTTTTATTAATCGAATTCGTGGTCTTCGATCGGCCATGGATAATTTTTCTTCGGATTTTTTGAACACCGCCAAAAGAAATATTTGAGGTTACATTATGGCCTTTAACGCCAAAAATTCTGATAATGGAGATCTAAACGCCGAGATTAATATCATTCCCATGGTGGATATTATGCTCGTGCTTCTGATCATTTTTATGGTCGCAGCTCCGTTGATGAATAATGCGGTCGATATTAAGCTGCCAAAAGCCAAAACAAAAGAAGCCGACGTTCAAGAAAAGAACGTCACGATCGATATCCAAAAAGACAATACGATTATGATCGGAAAAACGAAGGTTACCTTCGATGAACTTCCGAAAAAACTCGATAGCGTCTTTGCCAATCGCGAAAAAAAGGAAGTGATCATTCGCGCGGATGAGAGAGTTCTTCACGGCTTCATTATTAAAGTCATGGCCGCCATTCAAAACGCCGGAATCTTTCGTATTTCGTTTCTAACGGATCCGACCAAGTGAGATGGGTAAGGCCTTTCTTTACTCGATTTTACTCCACGCGATTCTGATTGCAGGACTCATCTGGTCCGATAAAATTTATCTTCAGTTTATAAAAGCTTCTCATCGCGAGCGCCAGATCGTTAGTGCCACACTTCTCATGGATAAATCTTATAAACCGACGGATACAGCCATGAAAAAAGGGACGAACGATAAAAACCTCCCTCCGCCCAAAATCGAACCTCCAAAAAAAGAAGATCTTCCTGAAGTGAGCAAGAAGCTTAAAAAATCAAAGACTCAAGAGAAAAAGCCTGATGGAAAAAAAGCTCTCAAAGATATTTTAAATAAAATTCGTAAAGACTCTGCGGAAGAAAAACGGCCGCCGCCCAAAGAGAAAAACTTCCCGACGCATGAAAAGGGTGAAAAAAATGCCCATGGTACGGGAGGCTGGGCAGAGCGAACTCTGAGTCCGGCCGAGCAGGCCCTTCAGGCAGCGATGCGAAAATATTATGAAGTCGAAGGTGCCGATGCGATCAAAAAAAAGTTTCCTGACGCAAAAGGCTATCTTGCGCTTAAGTTAGTGGGAGTTGGAAATCAGTTTCAAATCGTCTCTCTTGTCTTATCGGAGTCCACAGGATTTAATATTGTAGATCGAAAGTGCGAAGTAGCGGTGAGGCAAGCGATTGATCAAGAAACATTTGCAAAAGACGTGATCACTGAACTCACCGGGAAAGAAACACAAATTATATGCCAACCCTAAAAAACTTTAGCCGTCTCCTTTTTTTGATCTCGCTTTGTCTTACGAAGTCGTATGCACAAACGGTTATTATAAAAGATGCTCGAGATGCGCCGACACCGATTGCGATTCAAGGATTTTTAAAAGGATCTGAAGTCCCAGAGCTTACAAAAGCAGCTACCGATTTAGAGGCGATGCTGACGGCAGATTTAATTTTTTCGAGAATTTTTAAAGTTATTCCGGCGGAAAGTTTTTTAGATAGTAAAATTACAGCTCTCGATTTCATTAAAGTCGATGCTTGGCGCCAGCTGGGAGCGCAATATGTCGTTCGAGGAAAAATTCTTTCAGAAGGGGGGCAAACTTCTCTCCAAGGATATGTTTTTGACGTTTCAAGCGGAAAGCTCGTCATTCAAAAGACTTACCATACAAGAAGGTCAGACATTCCCCTTCTCGCTCA
Organism: Bacteriovoracaceae bacterium; assembly: GCA_028287765.1. Lineage (GTDB taxonomy): Bacteria > Bdellovibrionota > UBA2394 > UBA2394 > UBA2394 > JAQBPA01. Next base: position 5,714 of record JAQBPA010000269.1, on the reverse strand, counting down.
TGAATTTGGTGATGACATTGTCGAACTTGTCACAGGAAAAAAAGGACTCTTCTCTACAAAGATCGCTTTTTCTTATGTTCCTCCAGGAGCGCACGGAAAAGAAATCTGGGTGATGGATTTTAACGGAAGGAATGCTGTTCCACTCGTTCAAAACGGTAGAACGAATATGAGTCCTGAATTTACAAGAGACGGTCATTATATTTTATATTCATCGTCTTCCACAATCGATTGGCATATTTGGAAGACCGACTTGAACGGAAAAGCCACTCAGGTCACTCACTTTAAAGGCTCCGCGCTCGGCCCTGCAACGATGCCAAACGGAAGAGATTTTGTTGTCTCACTTTCTAAAGATGGAAATTCAGATATTTATCTGCTCGGCTTAGACGGAAAAGAAAAAAAGCGACTCACAACCCGTCGTGGAATTAACGTATCGCCCTATCCGAGCCCGGACGGAAAAAAAATCTGCTTTAGTTCAGATCGACTTGGAAACCTTCATGTGTTTTCTCTCGATATCGAAACGCTCGAAGTGGAGAGACTCACTCGTGTAGGAACATTAAACGACTCCTGCGTTTGGGGACCGAACAACGATATTTTGTTTTCAGGAATGGATACCGATCGTGCGTTCGATATTTTTTCGATGAATCATAAAGGCGAGCAAATGGAGCGACTCACTTATGATGCAAAAACAAACGAAAGCCCTTCCTTTAGTCCTGACGGAAAGCTCGTTGTCTTTAGTTCCAAGCGAACAGGTCGAAATCAAATTTATATCATAAAAGCCGATGGAACTCAGTCCACGCAAATTCAAATTCCTGGCGATGCTTCCCAGCCGGTTTGGTCGCCACGACTTGGGTATTAATTCTGCAAGACGTATCGGTAGTTAAGCGAATGAACAGCTTCGACTGCGCCTTCGTTATTTAAACTCAACAACTTCGGCGAATCGCTGTGAGTGACAATGCGAAATTTATATCCTGGAACTTCGAAGTCTCCACCAAAATCTGTCTTCGTTACGCTCACGGTATAAGTGGGAAGAACGATTTGGGGTGTCAAACACAACCGCTCATTTCCTTGTTTATCGTAACCGCAGCCAGAAGGAATAATTTTTACCTGAATTTGCCCACTGTCGAGGGAAGAAATATTTACTCTTCCAAATCGATTCTCATATTCCGTGAACATTTCGATCTTAAAACTCGACGCATGAACTGCGACTGAGAAAAGAGACCCCATAAGACTTCCGATCCAGAATAATTTTTTCATTCCCATTTCCTCCATGGCGCTCAGGATATTCAGTGCATGCTTGGATTAGCAAGCTGACTTTTCTTCCCGTGTGATATCGATTTAATAAGGGGTCTGGGGAAGAGGCGTTTCAGATGTGGGGGAAAATCGGAGCTGACATTCGTCAGTGTGTCGGCCCCGATTTTCCCCAACTGATGAAACTCTTGTTCCGCAGATCCCCGTTACGCCCAAAGATGACAAAGCCCAAGCTCTTCGTTACGCTCTCCGAATGTCAAATCGGCGAGTGGCGGCAATAGATATTGGTTCAAACTCCATTTTGCTGACGATTGTTGAGGCGAGAACTCCGCTTCATATATTAGTTGATGAGGCTACGGTGACTGGTCTTTCGAAAGGACTTTCAAAAGAAGGCCTCATTCAACCTGACCGTCTAAAAAAATCTCTCGATACTCTTTCAAAATATCGCGCGCTCCTTGATGAGCACGATGTGAAAGAAGTCAAAGTCGCTGCTACAGAAGCTTTAAGAAAAGCTAAGAATGGTGAAGAGGTGCGGAAGCAGATTGAGCAAGTTCTAAAACTTCCTGTCGATTTGATTCCTGGGGATCGCGAAGCAGAGCTTTCGTTTTGGAGTGTGCAAAAGGATTTTGCTGACCGTAAGGCGAAGAAATTAGTTTTTGATATCGGTGGTGCAAGTACTGAGCTCTGCTATGGCTCCGATCGAGGAATTGAGCATCGCATCTCACTCAAAGTGGGAAGCGTTCTGCTAAGCGAAAAGTTTGGTTTGAAAAATAAATCTGACGGATCTGAAGCTTCTAAATATGTTTGGGAACTTCTGAAGCCGCTCAACTGGAAAACAGAACCTTGCCTTGGCTTTGGCGTAGCAGGCACCATAACGACCGCACTCGCTGTCGAGATGAAAATGACTCAGTACCAGCGGTCAAAAGTTCATGGCCAATCGATATCACGAGATCGAATCGAGTTTTGGCGAAAAGAGATTCTTTCTCGAAATCTCGATGAGCGGAGAGATCTTCCCGGCCTTCCTTTCGATCGTGCCGATGTCTTTGGCGGCGGCGTTACGATTATTTCTGTTCTTATGGACTACTTTAAATGGAACGAAGTTATTTGCATGGATTCCGGCGTTCGGTTTGGACTCATCTATGAAATGTTAGGATTATAAAGTGAAATTTCACTTTCTGGTTTTTAGTTTAATAATGTCTTCCCAGATGCTTTCAGCTCATTCGATTGAATCTGAAACTTCTATCGGCAAGAATCAATTCGGAGAAGAAGTCACTTATTCTGGGAAAAAGAAACTCGATTCCGGCGAAAAGTTCAATTGGAATGGTGGGTTTGACTACACCAAGAGTTCTACAATCACTTCTGGTGTGAAGCTTAAAGATAATACTTATACTTTTACAGGAGGCTTGGGCGTAAAAAAAATTTGGAAAATAGGAATATCTGGAAATTATTCGTTAAGTCCGGCAGAAAAATTACAGAGCTTTGGACCGTCGTTTTATGCTTCAAAAGATTTTGATCTTAGAAAGCCCGCCTCTCCGGAAGCCTTCGTTCCCACACTTATGCCCAGATTTTCTTTTGCATTAGAAAGATATTATCAAAAATACGCTGCGGGGGTGACTCGGAAGAAGAGCTCTCTTAGAAAAGTGGCCGGCGGTGTGAACTCCCTCTATCAATTTGCGCCTGGCTTTTCATTGGATTCTACAGTTTTGGAATGGCTGGATATTTCTGCAGGAGTAAAACACTACTGGTATTCGAGAAATGTAAATCACTTCCTCACTCAGCTCGATTCTGCAGCCGCTCTAAAGAAAAAGACCTCTCAATTTTCGGATACTCTCTCCAGCCTGCCTGACAACTCTGTTGATACAGAAATCACTTTTCATCCGCTCGACGCGTTAGAAATTGAACTCGACGGAGAACTTTTAAGATTAGCGAGCGATAAATCTTGGTCAAAAACTCTTCGCTTTAGTTCAACCTATGATGTAGCCAAGGCGATTAGTTTCGGAGCGAGCTATGAAAGAGACTTTGGATCATCCGCCGGAAATATCTATGCCGGCAATTTGATCGTGAATTTTTAACCGATCAGAAAATATCCGCCAACTTTTTAACCTTATCTTCGAATAGCAAATGGATCTTCGGACTCGAAACGATATCCGATTTGTTCACCTGTTTTCTTAATCCCTGTAAAACTTTTCTCGGGTTACTTCGTTGAAAACTCGAAGCAAACCAGCCGGGAACACTGCCACCAAAATCAAATAGACATTCGTAGATGATATTTGTTCCAGATTTATTTTCTGTTGGCCAAAGAACATAAGAACCCGCATTCACGATAGCGAGTACATTTTTTGTTTTGGGTGACGAAGGAGAGTCTACCGAATGGAAAGGCACGATGAGTCTTTTTTTACTCCAGTCGAAATCAAAGCCCGTTGAAAAAACGAGGTCTCGATCGTCAACAAGGGGCGCAGTCATTTGCCAATATTCAACCCATTCTACTTTTGAAATGGGCTGAATGATTTTCGACACCTTCAAATTGGGTGTCCATTCTTGCCTTCTATTCGTATCGGTGATGGCCGAAACCACCTTTGAGATCTCACTCTCAATGATTGCCTCTGCTCTAAAAGCGGGACGAGAAAATCCTGGAACATCCGCCTCAAAAGTTTTTATTCCATCTTGATCTTCGATTTCTTTCCATTTGAGTTGTGAAAGATCAGGAATCGCAGAAGCGGTTGTTATTGCCGGAAAAATAAAAGAGAAAAGGAGAGCCAGTTTTTTCATATCGTAAGGCTAACAAGTCCGAGTTGCCTTTGGTACAAAAAAAAGCCCCAGCTCTTTCGAGTGGGGCTTTCTGCAAACAAATTGAATCGATTGACTATTTGTCTTTACGATCTTTTTTTAAATCTTTTCGTTCTTCTCTGAGTTCTTTTCTAATTTCATGTTTTTCAGCAATATCTGCTTTAAGTGCCTTTTTGTCGGCAGCGATCGTAGCGGCGTCGGCATTGTTGGCTTTATCAGTCTTGAGCTTTGTGCGGGCCGCTTGAACTTTAGCTCTTTCGTCCTTGAGTTGATCCTTGGTGAGTTTCATTTTTTCTTTTTGATCTTTGACCACGTCGGCTTGTCCCGGAACTGCAGGAGCATTACCTTGGGCTTTTACTGAAGCAGCACTCAAGAGAAGCGCGGCACTTAAAATTGCGAGAGTTAGATTTTTTTTCATAAATTTTTTCCTTGTTTATAAAGTTATTGTTTTTCCTATGAGCTCAGTTTAGCAGCTACCCTAAATCAGAGAAGTGCTCGCGCTGAACTCATCCCTTAAGTTTCCTTAAATCCCCAGTAGAAATGAAGACTTAAATTGGACATTAATTGTTTGTAATATTTCCAATATAACGTTTTTGTAATTTTAGATTGCGCCAACGCCGATAAATAGGTGCCCGGCAGGTTCGTCATCGCGTGGACCCAGAACAAATCCATAGCCAATCTTTAGAGGACCAACAGGAGTATTCCACCGAATTCCTGGGCCTGCACCGTAGCGGAGATCCCAGGGTTTAAAGTCTTTGTTTTTCAGATAGGCATTTCCGCCGTCAAAGAAACCAAGAAGATCCACGCCGCCCGCAATGGGAATGTTGAGCTCGGTTTGAAAGAAAAAATAAGAATTTCCGCCAATTTGTGGCAACCCATTTTTCGTAAAGGGATTAATGGCACTCTGTCCAAACCCACGAACGGTCGTCTCCCCTCCAATTTCGGAGCGTTTTTCGAGCGGAACCTCCATTGACGGTCGGTAACTTTCAGAAAAACCTGCTCCTAAATTGAGCCCGAGCCCAATCTGTCGCCCCTTTCTAAAAACCCAGATCGGCACAAATAATTCCTGTCGCCCATTGGTTGACCAAAAGTTTTCTTCGCCACCAAGACGTGCGTCATAAAGGTCCGCCTCAAGCCTTGTTCGGGATCCACGTGTCGGATTAAAGGAATCATTTAAATAATCAATCAATACGACTTCTCCGACATTCGTAAGACGCTTAGGATCGGCATCACCCGGTTGCAAATTCGCCGTTCGAATATTAAACGGATCTGAGAAAGCGAGCTGGTAACTCGTCGTAAAAATCCAGTGCCGAGTCCAACGGTAATCGAGCGAAGCCGTAAAACTATTTTCTTCCCCAAATCGACTTTGCTCTTCTTTCGAAAAAGTATAGTTGAGTCGACCGTCGACCGGAAAATTTAAAAAGCTTGGTTCAAAATATTCTATGCTCACACGACTTTGAACAAAGGGAACTGTCTTTGGATTCGTAAAAACGGTCTCGTCAGGTTTTACTGATTTTGCAAACCGACGACTTACCTTGGTATAAAGAGTAAGTCTGCGAGCGGTTCCGTTGATATTCGCCCAAGTAGCTTTGAAAACTCCTCGAAGCCCGTCGAGAGTGCCGTATCCCGGTCCCATTTCAAATCGAAGTCGCGCGGCTTCTTGCACATCCACCAGAACA
>JAQBPA010000232.1 GCA_028287765.1 Bacteriovoracaceae bacterium | reverse complement strand
GAAGCTGCCTTTCAAAAGGAACTTTATGAATCGGCGACACGCGATAATCTTACCTGTCTCCATTCGAAACGCTTTTTTTCTGAGCAACTTGAAATGGAATTCAACCATCACAGACGCACGAACCGCCCACTCTCATTGGTTCTTCTCGACATCGATCATTTTAAAAAAGTAAATGATACGCATGGGCATCCGGGAGGAGATTTGGTGCTGAAGCAGTTAGGCACGCTCCTTTTAAATATTTTAAGAAAAGGAGATGCCGCTGGCCGCTATGGAGGAGAAGAATTGATTTTCTCTCTTCGCGAAACACCTCTTGCCGGGGCAAAAATATTTGCAGAACGTCTTCGGAGGCTCATCGAAACTCATTCATTTATTTACGAAGGAAAAAGAATACCTGTCACCGCGTCCTTTGGAGCGGCAACCTTTACGAATCTCAATTACAAAAACGCTGCAGAACTCGTCAAAGTTGCAGACGAATATCTTTATAAAGCAAAAAAAGGCGGACGAAATCGAGTTGCTTGCCTGATCGATTGAGAACCGTTAGCCTTTCTCCGTGCCGATTCCCGAAAGATCTCTTCTTCCGCTTCCAGTAAAACAACATTCCATTACGATCGACGAAAAAAAAGTCGAAGAATTTCACCGAGCATTCAAAGATAAACGGACTTACACCCCACCCACTCTGATGGCGGTCAGCATGAAAGGAGTTTTTGAATTTTTGAACGAGTTCGAAATCGATTGGCGAAAACTTCTTCATGCCACTCAAAGTTTTACCTATCATTCTCCCATCAAAATTCCTCTCGAGGCTATTTCAGAAACAAAGCTTGCAGACGTCAAATTTAGGAATTCGATCCATTGGCTCAGTTTTGAAACGCAGGTGAAAGACAAGGCGACATCGAAACCGCTCATTACGAGTAAATCACTTTTATTGGTGAGAGAATCATGAAAAATAAATCGATTACCTTTGAAACGATTAGCCGCGAGCAGATCAAGGATTACTGCCAAGCTTCCGGTGACTGGAATAAAATCCACTGGGACGAATCTTTTGCCAAAGAAGCAGGCCTGCCCTCGATTATTGCTCACGGAATGCTCTCGATGGGACTTGCCGCTCGCGCTCTTGCAGAACTTGGATACGATATTGATTCTCTGCAAAATTTTGATTCAAAATTTAAAGACAAAGCCCTGCCTGGTGATATTTTAACCGCTGAAATTATCTCTGAAGGACCCAAAGAACTTCAGTTGAGCATCAAAAATCAAAAAGGCGACGAAATTCTCACGGCTTCTTGTTCGTTTAAATAACTACGTCCATAGATCTGCGCTCCGCTTTTTGCGTAATTTTGGTCCGCATTTGACGGCAGTTCTGTCCTTCGAAGTAGCCACGTGCTAAAAAAGTTAGTCATTTCAATAGACACTATTTGGCACGACCTTTGCATTATAGTCTGCCAAGACTAGGTTTTGTGCCTTCATGGCCGTCTGTGGCCTCAAGGTAGACAAACCCGTATAGATCAAAGTTGCGGTATAATAGAAAGAGGCGACAGTGATTACTAATTCCCTTAAAATACTTTTCTCAATTTCAATTTGTGTTCAAGTAACCTCTCTTTTTGCGAACGCCGCCAATCCAGAAAAAATTATTTATTGTAAAGAACCTGAAGTTGTAGGTCTCTATGAGCAATGCCAAGAAGTTCTCATTCAAAGTGATCTTGGCGACCGAGTGCGGGCGTATTCCACCGCTTCCAGAGAAGTTCTCATGGTTCCCAAAAAAAATCTTTTCTATACGGATTCGTTTAAAGAATTTGAAAAAGTAAAATCCAACCAATTGATTGGAATCGCCTCGATCGATCTCTGGAACTCCTCATCGGCAGGCTTTCAAAGTCTTTGCCGCACTAGCAATGAATCTAAAACAAATATGCTGACGATCTCTTGCGGGAGGTTTCGAAAAGAAACGATCCTAAAATTGCGTGCTTTTCGACTCACACCCTATTCGCAAATGGACGCAAGGCGCTCTTAAGGTCCGCTAGTTAGCTGTCTAATTCACGACTTTAAATGAAAGAACTTGGCTCACCGTTTCGCGATTAGTAATCTATCTAACAAGTGGAAATCGTTTTAGCTGTCCTTCAGCTCATCTTTATTCTGTTTATTTTTTCGATTGCTCTCCTTTTTTTATTCGTCCTTCTTCTCACCTGGAGCTGGGCACAAACGACTGATCAAGAGACCGTAAGCTTGCGTGAAATTCTTTCGACTACAGCGATTGAATGGGGAGCTTTGATTACTTTGACGATGGGTCAAATCATTGGTGTGAAAGGATTTTGGGAAGCGCCTCCCATTCTTTCCGAAAAAGTTTCTGCCAGACAGCTCCCGGTCATTTTTATTCCTTCACTCCATACGAGCTCTGGACTCTTTCGAATTCTTTTGTGGCGGCTCCAGAAACATTTCTTTACCAGTCTGTGGCCATTCTCTTGGAAGTCTTTTTTAAATTCGAATGATCTTCTTGAGGATCAACTCCTGCAGTTTATCCATGACGTTTTAAAATCAACAAAAAGTCCCACCATTCGTCTCGTCAGTTTTGGAACTAGTCGTCCCATTATCAGCCGAGTTCTCTCTCATCCTAGTCTTTCAGAAATTCAAAAGCATTGGATTGCGATTTCCGCCCCAAAAAAGCTGAGCCGAACACTTCAGTTTCTTTCGACGACGCGGACGAAGAATTGTTTTCAAATATCAACCAGATCGTTTACGGAGCCGAATCTTCTCATTCGCGGCAGTCGTGATGTGATTTGTTATCCCGACGATGTTTGGGGAGAGGGCAGATCCGTTTCTATTTCTCCTATTGGGCATTACGCTGTAATGCTTCATCCGATCACCGTCCAAAGAGCTCTCGAAGAGCTATCGTAATGTTAACGTTTGTAACTGGAAAAGGCGGTGTCGGAAAAACTCGACTGTCTTGTTTTCTCGCAGC
>JAQBPA010000214.1 GCA_028287765.1 Bacteriovoracaceae bacterium | reverse complement strand
TTTGCATTTCGTTGTTTTGGATCTTTAAAAACCGGAATCCCATTTGAAATAGCTTCCACTCCGGTGAGCGCCGAACAGCCGGACGAAAAGGCTCTCAAAATGAGAAAATAAGAAACATTATGGTCAAGGTGAGTTACCAGAGGACCGATCTGTTCAGCGGAACCCGTAAGCACTCGATAAGCTCCCACCACGAGCAGCACTAAAAACGAAGAAATGAACATATAAGTCGGCAGTGCAAAAATCGTCGCTGATTCACGAACACCTCGTAAATTGAGAACCATCAAAATAAAAATGATCGCAATACAGAGGGCCTCTTTATGTTCTAAAAGCGACGGAATAGCAGAACAAATATTTTCTACTCCGGCAGCAACCGACACCGAAACCGTAAGAACATAATCGATGAGAAGAGCGGCAGCGGCTGTAAGACCTGCTTTCGTTCCGATATTTTCTTTAGCGACGATATAGGCGCCTCCGCCATTCGGATAAGAATCAATCGTCTGTCGATACGAAAGAGTAATGATAATGAGAAGAGCCCCGATCGAAAGAGCAATCGGAATCGACCACGCGACAGCGGCCACGGAAAAAATCGACAGGGGAATTAAAATTTCTTCCGTCGCGTAAGCTACAGAAGAAAGAGCGTCCGAAGAAAGCACGGCAAGTGCTTTCCATTTAGGAAGCCGTTCATGACTAAGTCTCTCATTTGCCAGAGGTGCCCCCACCATAAGGCGCTTTAAATTCGAATAATTCATAAGCCTGAAAAATCAGAATTACGCTGTAGGATTTTGAGCGTCAATTCATCTGCAGAAGCAAAAACGATTTCCTCTCTTTATAAGATTATGTGTTGAAAATTCATTGACGCGAAGAAATCTTCGTGGGCTAGACCTCCGTCTGAAGAAATTTCCCGTAAAATCAGTAAGTTCAAAAACGTAAGCAAAATAAACAAGGAGGTTATATGAAAGTGATGAAGGCCATCTTAGAAAAAATCAAAAGCAGTGCGTCTAAAGTTTTCTCCAGCAGACCTAAACTGACGGGATCTCAAATTTGGTTTTATCAATGGTAATCAGAACTCCCAAACCCCTCTGATCTATTTCTTTTCTATGTCTTTCTCTGCCGTGCGTTAAACCGAATTACCAATTATCCGCTAAAATAATAAATGATGATGACTTACACGACGATTTACGGGCTTTTTGCTCTTACGTCGATTTTGCTTTCAAACTCTCTCATTTTGATGGCTCGATATGTTCGCCAGATCAAAACCCCACCGACCGACGATGATTTTGAGGCACTCCTAAAAGAAAAGGAGCTTGCCGAGATTCAACTCGCTCAAGAACAAAGATCAGCCGTCGGCCTTAAAGCCAATTTAGAACAGCTGGAAGCTGATTTAAAGAAATCCGAGGAAAGCTTAAAAATTAAGGCGGAAGAGCTAGAAGCCATTCGATCCTCTCCCGCCCGCGCGAGTTGACCTCAAGATTTCAGTAATGTAGCGTAATGATGAAAATGGGCATAAATATTGAAGAAAATATTGAAGAAAAGATGACCTCCGCCGGAGGCAATTGCTTGCGTTTCAATGATGTTGAAGCGTTTTTCATGCCCTATTCTGTGACAAACGAAAATAATGAACCAAACAGAGAATCCCCATCCTTTCCTGATACGTGGAGAATGTTTGGTCTACTTGAACAACGAGGTTCAGCGAAGATTTTGAATAAAACGTCCAAAAAGAATGATTCTATAAGTATTCTAAAGGACGAAAGCCTGTTTTACGGCTTTTCTTGATCTGCTGAGCCACTAAGAAAGGTTACTCCGTGGCTAAAGAAATTTTAATCAACTCAACTCCGCAAGAGACTCGGATTGCCCTACTCGAGGGCAAAAAGATCATCGAGTTCTTTTTCGAGCGAAATTCGGACAAAGGAATCATCGGAAATATCTATAAAGGTAAAGTGGTTCGGGTTCTTCCCGGCATGCAAGCTGCCTTCGTAGACATCGGCCATGAACGCGCGGCCTTCCTCTATGCCGGCGATTTCCATAAATCGAAGCACAATGTCGAAGATCTCGATATCGACGAAGAAGGCTTTGATGGATCGGAACATAAAAAGAGACGTCGCGGGTGGGAAGAGGTTCCCCCGATCGCTGAACTAGTGCGCGAAGGTCAGGAGATTTTAGTTCAAGTGGCCAAAGGTCCGATCGGCACCAAGGGTGCTAGACTCACCTGCCATATTTCTCTTCCCGGTCGAAATGTCGTTTTTATGCCGACCTTAAAGCATAACGGCGTTTCCCGAAAAATCGAGAGCTACGATCTCAGAAAAAAACTTAAAAAAATCATCGATCACTTTAGAACGCGTGAAGGTGGCTTTATTGTCAGAACAGCCGCTTCCAGTTCAAATCCAAAGTCCGACGAAAGAGACGCTGAAAGACAGATTAAATCGGATGTCGATTATCTTTTAAATCTTTGGCGAAAAGTGGACAGAAGCTTCAAATCTAGCGGAGCCCCAAAACTTCTTCACTACGATCTGGATCTCACCACCCGAGTGATTCGAGACTTTCTCGATGACGATATCGAAAAAGTCATTCTGGATTCTGCTGTCGAGCATCGAAGAGTGCTTCGTTTCATCCGCAATTTTAATCCTGAGCTGCGAGATAAAGTTTATCTGCATGAAGAAGCGATGCCTCTTTTTGATAAGTTCAATATCGAGCAAGAAATTAATAAAGCGCTCGCAAAACGGGTTTGGCTAAAGAGCGGCGGCTATCTGATTATCGAAACGACCGAAGCCCTCACTTCTATCGACGTAAATACGGGACGTTTTGTCGGAAAGAAAACGCTCGAAGAGACGATTTTAAAAACCAATCTCGAAGCGGCTGAAGAAATTGTTAAACAACTTCGACTTCGAAATATTGGCGGAATTATCATTATCGATTTCATCGATATGGAAAGAGATTCGTCCAAGGATCAAGTCTATCGCTTTTTAGAAGATCTTCTTAGAGACGATAAATCTCGAACAACGATCTTAAAGATTTCAAGTTTAGGGTTGGTTGAAATGACTCGAAAACGTTCTCGCGAATCGGTCATGCGTTATCTCACCGAATCTTGTACCGCATGCGACGGACGAGGATTTGTGAAAAATCGAATCGCCCTCGCGCATCAAGTGCTTCGAGAAATTCGACGAGAAATGCCCGCTCTCACGAACGATCATCTTTATATTTCGGTTCATCCCGAAGTTTATGCGATTTTGAAGCATGAAGAAGACACCATTGTTGCTCTTGAGAAGCAGTACCAAAAAGGAATTAAGATCACGTCCGATCCTCAATATAATTTGGAGCAGATTTCTATCGGAGTCACGCCAGGCGGAAAATCGAAACCGCTCGCCCCACTTCAGACAGAGAAGAAAACTCATCATGAATCGCCCGAAGACGATGAAAATGATGATGAAGCTTATCGCGCGGATTTAGCAGCCATTCAAGCGACGAGAGACGCCAAACGAAAAGCTCAAGAAGAAACGCAAAGAGCACTGGCAGCATCCAAAGCGGCCGAACTTGTTCCAGAAGCTCCCGCTGAATTGGCCGATGAACACTCTGAAATCGAAACTCCCGTCATTCGCTCGAAAGAAGAAGCTAAAAATCAAGATGCTGACGAAGATACCGAGACCGAAGACGATAAAGAGGATTCAAAAACAGCCGCGACCTAAGCTCGCTTAGTTATTATTTGCAGGCTGCTAAAAATTGAGCGTCGGTATAGGGCGCGGTAAATTTTACGGCCTTGTCTGCTTCCCCACAGGTTCGACCTACGACGAGAGGTTGTGTGACTGACAGATTTGCTTTTAGCTGATCGCTACTGAGAGGATCTGTTCCTTCTGAAAAAAGTGCGAAGGCAACTGGATGAATCTTTGAATTATCAGAAGTAAAAGATTGTAAGATTTCGATCGCAAATTGAGTCGCTCTTTTTCCTAAGGGTAGTCCAATTAATTGAATCGTATTTCCTTGCCCGACGGTAAAAGATACTCCCGCACCGAGCGCGGTCGACCAGTCATTGGCCTGATTGGGCGCAGTCCCCACGACTAAAGGAACGGATCCTGCAGGTTGCACCGTATTCGCATTTTTTCCCGTAGAGTCTACTTTTCCCTCGTAAGTATACCAAACGCGTGCCGTCGACGGACGTTGTTGAATGAGGGCAAGAGTGGTTGCGTCTGGAATGGTCAAAATGACATTCACGCTCGCCGTATCCTCGGCACAGCTCGCGAGTAGAAGCGAAGAACAACCTAAAATTATAAGACCCAATCTATTTTTCATTTTGCTCCTCATATTAAAAACCAAAACACTTCAGCGTAGCAAGATTCACGGCCTGCGCTGGTGTGCCGCCCTTTGCAATCAGCACGCCGTCTTTCACCTGAGCGGCCCAAATTTTAACGCAGCGATTCGTTGCACCAACCGGTGAGCCGCTCACCACATCGGATCCCTGATCACAATCCGTCGCATTAATCGTATGATTGCAAACAGTCGCGTTGTAGAAAAAATAACTATAAACGAATCCATTGGTCGGCGTTCCAACTGAAGCGCCAGATTTTGTGAGTTCGGTGGATGTCAGGGGATTGAGGAGGCCCTCATTGTGAAGCGACAATCCCAATTTAGAACAACTCGAAATATCCCCGGTCCCATCGACGAGACTGGATCCTGCCGCACAACTTAGAAGATTTGCCGGGGTTTTTGTCCTATAGACGACCGTGTTTCCTTGCGAATCTGAAGAAGCCGAAACCGACTCAGAGAAGTTGGTGGACGATGCATCTGATGAAATTTGAATAATAAAATTAGGCTGACTTCCGCTCGTATCTGTATAGGTCTCTCCTACGGTCTTTGTGTCTCCACAGCTTGCCAATGAGCTCGTAAAAATGATCATGAGAAGGAAGCCAATTCGTCGATTTATACCCACTTTCTTGAATTTTAGAGATGTATGGGTAAAAAGAAAACCCAAAAGACTCCTAATAAGGCTTTGAAAAGCGGAAGCACTTTTGATAGCACATAGGTTAAAGAGGATTACACAATGTTCGCAATTATAGAAACTTTAGGTAGACAGTACAAAGTATCCATCGGAGACAAAATCAAGGTCGACAGAATCTCGAGCGACAAAGAAGATTCTCCAGAGGGAACTAAAATCACTTTTGACCGTGTTTTAATGGTCGGAGGCGATGAAGCTAAAATAGGCACCCCTTTACTCGTGGGAGCAACGGTTTCAGGAAAAGTCGTTGAGCAAGGACAAGAAAAGAAGGTTCTCGCCTTTCGAAAAAAACGTCGAAAGGGTTACACTCGAAAAGTCGGCTTCAGACGGCAGTTTACTGTGGTTCAAATTGAAGGAATCAAGGCAGCCTAAGGTAAGCGTTTATCAATTTTAATTCCGAGGTTTAAAAATGGCACATAAAAAAGCAGGCGGTAGCAGTAGTAACGGACGTGATTCAAATCCACAATATCGAGGCGTAAAACGATACGGTGGTGAACAAGTTCTTGCCGGCGCTATTTTGGTTCGACAAGTCGGTACCAAGGTCCACCCGGGACGAAATGTTAAGCTTGCTCGAGATTACACTGTTTATTCTTTAATTGACGGCATCGTCACTTTTGAAAGATACGGAAAAGATCGCAAAAAGATCTCCGTCTATCCTGTCCAAGCCGCTTAAATTCAAGAAATTAGATTCCTACTTCTAATTGGGCTAACTCCCAGAACTGTGGTATTCGTTTGTCCAAATGAGATTCGTTGATGAAGTCAAAATTCGAGTAATCGCAGGAAAAGGCGGCAACGGTTGCGTCAGTTTTCGTCGGGAAAAATATATCCCTAAAGGCGGACCTGATGGCGGCGATGGTGGTCGTGGCGGATCAATTTATTTTGAAGCTTCTCACGATGTTCAGACACTTCTCGATTTCAGATATCAACGAGAATATCGAGCCGAAAATGGCGAGTCGGGTCGCGGCGCCATGTGCTACGGAAAAGCGGCAGATGATATTATTTTAAAAGTTCCAACGGGCACCCTTATCAAATCGGAAGACGGAACCATCGATGAAGATTTATGCGTTCATGGCCAGAGACTTCTCGCCGCAAAAGGCGGTAAGGGCGGTTTAGGAAATATCCACTTCAAAAACTCTGTCGACCAAGCCCCGCGAAAAAGCACCCCGGGAGAAGAAGGTGAAGAACTCGAACTCGAACTTGAACTCAAACTTCTGAGCCAAATCGGATTTGTCGGATTTCCCAACGCCGGAAAAAGTACTCTGCTTGCCTCTCTCACGGCAGCCACTCCAAAAATTGCAGACTACCCGTTTACTACGCTCACTCCTCAACTCGGCGTTCTTAAACTCGAAGAGCCAATAACTATTGCTGACATTCCAGGAATTATTGAAGGAGCGCACAAGGGAGCTGGCTTAGGAATTCAATTTCTTCGTCATATTTCGCGAGCTTCTCATTTACTATTTTTACTCGCATTCGATTCTACTCGAGGTCTCGAAGAAACTTATCGAGCTCTTCTTCAAGAACTTGAGCAATACGATGCCGTTCTTTTAAATCGACCGCGATTTATTTGTATCAATAAGTCGGATTTACTTGATGTCGACTCCCCGCAAGCCGAGCTTTGGAGGGCTGAGTGGAAGGCCTTTAAAGAGAAGTATCCGACAGCACTTTTAATTTCTGCAAAGCATCAAAATGGCTTAGAGATCGTGATTGAAACGATCCGAGATCGGATCTTGAAGACTCCGAGAGCTATGGTATCCTAGAGGAAGTTGTTGAAACGCTTGATTTTCAATCTTTCTAACGCCTTTACCTTAACCGTAAGCATCCTTTTTTTATCTCAAATTTGCCTGGCCGAAAATTCCAACGACTTAACGCCGATGGCTAGCGACTTGCTTCACGATAACTTTCGCGTGCGTGAGCATGTCTCCATTAGCCTCGACGGCTCAGATGCAGCGAGTGGAATTTTTCGAAACTCACAATTTACGAACGAACTTGTCTACCTTTCGCCTCAAAAGTGGCGAGTGAGACGCGACCTTCCCTTAAAAGAGAATACTTTCGAATTCTTAATGACCGACAAAGGTGTTCGGCTGATGAATCCTTTTAACCACGGCACTGAACCTTCGTTTTCGGTTGATGCCAAAACTTATTTGGAAGTTCTCGTCTCTCCAGTTCGTTTTGCTCAAGCCTGGAGTTTGGCCGACGGATCAACCACCCTTCCCGACCTTTTAAAGCATTTGAAAAAAGGACCTCTTCAAAATGTAGAAGGCGACAAAATCGAACTCGAAGAAAAGTCTGATGGAAGTTTAAATCTAAAACTTTCTGGAAAAATTCTTCAGGATAGTAAAACGAAAGTGAATATCGAATCGGTGTGGCAACTTTCGGAGCGAAACAAAGTGACCGAGGGCGAACTTCTTAGCTCGTTATTGAGGAGTCTATAATTACTCAAGCCAAAACAGCAGTTCAGAAAATTGGAATTTTTGGCGGCACTTTCGACCCCCCACAGACCGCTCATATAGAGCTATTAAGAGAACTTCAAAAAAAAATAGGATTCAAAAAAATTATCGTCGTTCCGTCGCATTATCCTCCGGGAAAATCAGCAAAGGCGCCGTTCGAAAAGCGACTCCAGTGGGCGAAAGAAATTTTTAAAGGCGCGCCTTTCGAAGTCAGTGACTTTGAAAAGGGTTCTTCTCAGACCATTTTTGCAAAAGACATTTTCTTTCACTTCAGCTCTCAAACTCCTTTCGCGAAGTTTTATTGGATTTTAGGCGAAGATCAATGGACCCAACTTCCGTACTGGAAAGAAATTGATCAATATGCGAAAGATTTAAATTGGATTGTGCTTAGTCGAGAACCGCGTGCAAAGCCCGCAAGAGGATTGCGGAGCCGCCGCCTACTTCGATCGAGCTGCGTATATGAAATGGCCGACGTTTCCTCAATGCCTGAGGTCTCATCGACAAAAATTCGTGATTGTATTGAAAAGAAGAAAAAACTAAAAACAAAAGAGCTCAAATGGCTTCCGACACAAATTCGTGGCGAAGTGATGAGAGCTTATCAAAAATAAGGAGGACCGCATTGGCTCAAAAAAACTCAAGCACTGAACTCGCGTTATGGATGGCACAACTTTTAGATAAAAAAGGCGGAAAGCACGTCAATATTTTAGATGTCCGCGAACTTTCTTCGATTACTGACTTTATGGTGATCGCATCAGGCACCAGTCTCAAGCATATCGAGACCCTGGTAAACGCTCCGTCTCAAGAACTGAGAAAATCAGGCTTTCCAGCCGATGCAATTGAAGGGCTCGGAACGTCATGGGTGGTCGCCGATTTTAATGATGTGATTATTCACGTCTTTGATGAACCGACAAGAAAGCACTACGATCTCGAAACACTCTGGAGCGCAGCGCCCAAGGTGGATTGGGAACCCAAAAAACATTCTCTCCAAAGCTTAGCGCTGTAGAATGATTTAAATTGATACGCGTTAGTAGTTTTGGAAAATTCGAAAACACGTGGCGGGATCAATATATCCAGCAAATCAAACGTCTCACTCCATTTGAATGGATCCAAATTCCACTCAAAAAATCTCCCGATCAAAGACCCACTCAGCTTCTCCTTGAAGAGGCAAAATTTCTCAAAGAAAATTCAAATTTTTATATTCTGGATGCGTTAGGAAAAGAAATGAACTCCGACGAATTCTATAAATGGTGCTTTAAAGAATCGAGACACCTCGTCGTAGGCCCTGCGATTGGATTTCATCCGGATTTCAAAGCAAAGAGTCAGGGCTCTCTATCGCTTTCACGACTCACATTCACTCATGCGCTTGCTCAAACAATTCTTGCGGAGTCGATCTTTCGTTCGGCTTGTATTTTGAAAAATCATCCTTTTGTTAAGTGATCGCATAATACAAAATCCGGGGCGGTGTTTCGTTTCTTCCGCCAGTGGTGCCTGGCACCCATCAATCAGGCCAAGGGGTCAGATCCATCTTAGAAAGAGGTTTAACACCATTCAATACACTGCCTTTATAAGGACCGTAGATAAGATAAGTATCCTCCCCAACAAAATTCTTCTTTGGGACTCGAAGGCTTTTACCCAGTGTCACAACAAAAACTTTTCCATTTTGTTGTGTTTCAGGATCAAAAATATATTCTGATCCATCTGCCAGTCGTAATTCAACCCACGCATGCGGGTGTTCTTCAGTCAGAGTTTTACCATCGCTTAGATAACTTTCTGCCGCTTCACCGTAAACTATTCGAGAGTCGAGGCCAGCTTCTTGAAAAGCGAGTTGAAGAAGGACTGCCTTGTGACGACAAACGCCCGCACCCACTTGAATAAAATCACCCAGAAGAACTTTTTCGCGTTTAATGAGTTCTTCAAATCTAGTTTTCTTAGACGGAAGCATTAGCAAACTTGGAGTTGGCAATATACGAATGACTCGTTCAGAAATCATATTCGCTTTTTTTAAGGGTTCAGATATCGATTCTGAATCTGCTTTTACGTTTTCAAGCCAATTCACTAAAACCGGATCGAAGTCCGGACTTTTTAAAATAATTAACTGCTCTGCGCTCGTGTGTCGAATATAGGCAAAAGGTGGGATCGGTTGCCCACGAATAAGATCACTATCCTCGGGCAGATCTTTTCGAACAGCTTTTCTTTTACTCTCCGAAAAGTACGAAAGTGAATTTGGAGTTCCGTGAAAAAAGATCTCTCTGATGGCCTTAACGCATTGACGAAGATCGACCGCACTGACTTTTGAAGAAAAGCAAAAGCTTGCTATCAAAACCGCTGAAATCGTCCTGAGAAGAACTTTGTTTAACGACTTCATTAGAGAGCTATCCAAGTTTTTAACGCGGCCCAATCAGCGTCTGAAATACTTTTAACGGCGCTGACATTCTCCCCCAACAATTGATCCAAAAGATGTTTTCCTACTTTAATTCGTAATTCTCTCGACCAGATATTTACCGATGGTGGCGCCTTCGGAATATGTTGCTCACCCGGAACAGATTTGCGATCCTCTGCTTCTTTTTCGATTTCACGAACCCAGGCCATCGGATCAAATGAAGCGTTTAAATGACGTGAAAAATAAATGTCCAAATCCAAAAGACTAGGAGAAGGTTCGGTAACTGAAACGCCCTCCTCAAATAAAGCTTTATGGGTATTGAAAGCGTCTAAAAACCGAGTAGTCACGTCAAGTCTTTCGCTTTTGATATTTTTTAGGTTCATCAAATCTTGATTGCCATGATGAAGAAGAATGATTCTGAGCCCAACCTTTATTTTAGGATCGAGGTTTGCAATCATCCTCTCAATGGGAGTAATCTCAAAAGTTGCGTCTCCGTCAGAAATAAATGAAAGAGTAATCGATTGGGTGAGCGGATTTTGAAGTGCCATTTTAATAAGTTCTTGAAGTGCTGCCTCAATGGCTGACTGAAGATTGGTACTGCTTCCTCCTGCATAAGGAAGTGCATTGTTATGGAGTGATCTCAATTCTTTTTCATTACTGAAATTAAAAAATTTATGCCTGTCAGCAAAGGGCATGATAAATCCCGATGACGTTCCGCCTCGGCTTTTGATCGAAGTATGCGCTTTATCCAACCCGCCCTTAACCAATCGCTCCTGAAATATCCCACGACTGTCCTCCTCCATTGATCCACTCGTATCGTAGACAAACCCAAAGACGTAATTTTTATTTTCTCGACGTGAACCTTTCACAGAATGTTCTTCATTTAAGCCATAACTTGGAAGAGTTCCGGCCAAAAGTTTTTCTTGGACGTCCTCGGAGCGGAGATGAGCCCATCTCACATGTCCAAGATCGCCAGAGCTCACAAAATCCGGATCTTCAACCATTCCCGAATGTTCTCGTCCGAGTCGCTCGATACGACTCATTCGAGTCATGCTCGGAAGAAGGTTTAAGATTTCAGGTGCGAGACTGATGGCACGACCTTCTTGTTTAGCTACTTCTATAATTTCTGGATGTCCTTTCAGAGTCTTTTCATAAAGCTCACTTTTAGAAGAATCTGGAGATTTGCTAGCCGCTCGCATTCGACTAAGACTTAAATCTCCGTTTGGAATATCTTTTTCTTTTTGCCGTTCTATTTCATCTTTTCTATTTTTTTCAGCTCTTTCGAGTACAGAAAGCATTTGCAAATCATTCGAGTCACTTAGACCCTCGGTTTGTTTTGCCTCAAGTCGGTCTTTCAGAAGTTTGAG
>JAQBPA010000202.1 GCA_028287765.1 Bacteriovoracaceae bacterium | reverse complement strand
CTTGAAAAACCCGCCGAATTCTCCATTTTTGGAGGGCATAAATTGATTTAAAACGGTTTCCAGCAGTTTTCAAAAGATGTGGGTAAAAGAAAGACCTTCGGGGCCTGACCCCCATTTCGTATTTGATTTAATTCCGGTCAGTAGTTGAATTGAGGACGAGCGTGAGCGAGGCCTGAGTGAAAAACTCATGAGCCGCGCAAAAAAAACAAGCGAGAGATGAACGCCCTGCGGCGAAAAAGCAACACTCATACTAAGTTCTGTATTTAATTGAATCGGCAATGAGCGCGTTTTCTCACCCAGGCCTCGCTCACGCTCGCCCGGAGATTCGACTACTGACCGGACCCTGACCCTCGAACTCCCGCACTCCAATACTTGGGGTAATAGAAAGACTTTGTTAGCCTGACCTGCATGAAAGCCTTTGTGCTTCGAAAA
The DNA here is from genome assembly GCA_028287765.1 of Bacteriovoracaceae bacterium. Classification (GTDB taxonomy): domain Bacteria; phylum Bdellovibrionota; class UBA2394; order UBA2394; family UBA2394; genus JAQBPA01. Next base: position 4,130 of record JAQBPA010000202.1, on the reverse strand, counting down.
ACTCCGTTTGGAGAAAGTGACCTCATCGTTCGATTTCTTTTAGAAAACGGAGAAACGCTCTCTGGCTTTGCGGCTGGCGCGCTTAATTCAAAAAAAAGATTTTCTCACCAATTTAATATAACGGGGATGTATCATATTGAGTGGAACCGCTCTGCTTCCGAAAAAAAACTCACACGGATAAATTCCTGCGATCTTATCGACTACGAATCTCATCTTTCAGTTGATATGGAAGCTCTTTGCCGCTGGGCGATGATTCTCGAATGGATGGCACTCGATGAAGGGCACGCATTTGATTTTGATGAAATTTTAAGAATTAGATCGAGTTTAAAGACAAGCCCCGAGAGATTTCATTTTTTCTTTATTCAGCAAATGAAAATTCACGGTCTTCATCCCGAAGTCGAGCGATGTATTGTTTGTGGAAAAGATATCTTAGGCGACGCCTTTTTTCATTTTCAAGAAGGTGGCGTCGTTCATCCCGCATGCGGACGCGGTGTTAAAATTTCTTTTGAAACTCGTGAGTTTATTTTAAAGGTTTTAAAGGATGAGCAAATGGAAGAAACGGCGTTACTTCATAAGGATTTTTCCAATCAAGTTTTCTCAGATTTGGATCAAATAAGTCTCCCATTTTTAGAGTGGCAGCTAAGTCGAGTTCTTCGATCTCGTAAAGTTTTTGAGGAAACCGTTGTTCAAGTTCTGCTAAACGCTCGGGAGCCACAACGTTCATCTGAGCTTTCATAGTTTTATAAGTCAGCCGTGCAGATTCAAAAGATAACTTTCGATAAACTTCCATCAGAAGATCTGCGTTCGCGAGTGATCCGATCACATACGAATTTTTACGCTCGTCCTTAAGAATTTTTTCTTGAACAGAAGCTAAATGACTCGCAATCTCCGACAAATTCTTTTTGTCGATCTTCGCTTCCTTGCGATTGACCGCCATAATAAACATGCCGCGACCGAATGCCGAATAACCTGCGGCCATATAAGCAGTGCCTAATTCCAAAAAGTCTTCAGCCTTTCCGCTCAGTAGCGCGGCCTTTCGACGGAGATTTAAATAAATCGGAGATGAGGCGCCCGCTTGATATGCTTGGGACAAAGCTTTTCTCGAAAGATCGTCCAAATTAAAAATCTTTGGATCTGCTAAGGCCGCGTGAATTTCATCAGCGGAGGTGAGCCCCTTTTTTACTAAATTTTCAGCCACGCGCGTTGCCTTAAGCACATTCAATACTCCGTAGCCCGTAAAAGCGTCTCGGCCCGGAAGACCAATATCGATGGCGGTTTCATAAAGAATTTTTCGAATGTCTTCAGCGCGACTGAGTGGGAGGAGTCCTTTCAGGTTTGCGGCCGCACCGCTCACTTCAGGTGCTGCCATACTCGTGCCGCTCAGCGCGGATAACTTTTCTTTGTGCCATTCAAATTGATCTCCGAGCGAAACGATCGCTTCGCCGGGAGCAATGAGGCCAACCACCGGGCCGTAATTTGAGAAATCAGATTTGATGCCGTCGAACCCAAGCGAGCCTACGATAATGCAGTCATCGAGTTGGTTGATTAAATTTTCTTTACGGAGCTCTTCGCCCTGATTGTGAGAAGCGATGACACAAATGGTTTGCTTCTTTTGGACGAGCGTTTTCAAAAGCTCAACGATTTTAACGTCTGCACTAAGTGCATGACTCATATTGAGAACAGGAACGGGTTCGTTTCGATCGATGAGTGTTTGATAACCTTCGATCATCGATTCATTGTCGGCACCATCCATCCCGTGAAAAATATCGAGCTCTTCGATTTCAGCAATATTCGAAACCCCAAAGTTGAATCCTTGCGCTCCAATCGTCCCTGCAACATGCTTTCCATGAATTTTTAAATTGGAAGAAAACATAAACCTGTTAAAAATGGGCAGGGTTTCAATAGCAAAATTTTTTATTTCTTTGATAAGTGGCTGATCGCCGAGAAGTGTCGAAAATTTTTGGCCAATCCCAGTTTTTAATAAAAGTTTAAAGTCTGAGCTCTTTTCATGATTAGAAAGCAAAATCTTTCGGGACGCACCTTCAGAAATCGCCTGATCGCTTACAACGACGCTCACTGGATTTAAATGAAAGGACCGAAGGCTAGTTTTAGTAAAGTCTGCGCCGATAAGCTGAATTCCCCAAAATGCAGGAGCCTTTATTTGAGACTCAAGTTTCAGAAGAGGGTCACAAAAAGGAGTTTTTTCATGACTCGTCAAATTTAAATCTGTCTCCGCGTGCACCACCCATCCGTAGAAAAACAGACCACTCAAAACAGAATATAAAAGTTTCCTCATCCTCTCCCCCTATGACATTCTGAAGACTAATGCAGTGCGTCATCGGGCTCAAGGAAAATCAGATGACGTCTAAAAAATAACAATGCGAATTCCAGACCAAGAGTCTTTGACGGGCTCGTATGAAACATAGAAAAGTAAGTAAAGACTATGAGTGAAACTTCGACTGAAAGAATGGCCAAAATTGTCTCCCTTTGTAAACGACGAGGATTTGTTTATCCGTCATCTGAGATCTATGGAGGACTCAATTCCTGTTATGACTACGGACCTCTAGGTTTTGTTTTGAAGCAGACCGTGAAAGATCGTTGGATGAAATCCATGATCCAAGAAAATGATAATATCGAGCCGCTCGATTCTTCGATTCTAATGCATCCAAAAATTTGGGAAGCCTCCGGTCATATCGCTAATTTTTCTGATCCGATGGTCGATTGCAAAACTTGCAAAGGCCGGTTTCGAGCAGATCATCTGGATAAAGCAACTTGCGGGCTAAAACCTTCGAAGACACCGCTGACTTGCGGAGGAGAACTCACGGAAGCGCGCTCCTTTAATCTCATGTTCAAAACATTTATGGGCCCACTCGAAGATCAATCGGCTGTCGTTTTTTTACGGCCTGAAACCGCGCAAGGTATTTATGTTAATTTTTTAAACGTCATGACTACGGCCCGACAAAAAATTCCGTTTGGAATCGCGCAAATCGGAAAAGCTTTTCGAAATGAAATCACGCCAGGAAATTTTATATTCCGTACGCGCGAGTTCGAACAAATGGAAATGCAATATTTTGTAAAACCAGGAACAGACGAAAAAGAATTCGATCGTCTAAAGGAAGTACGTCGGCAGTGGCATATTTCGAATGGACTTAAAGAATCAAAGCTCAGATTTCACGCGCATGGCCCGAAGGAACTCGCTCATTATGCTAGAGCGGCTTTGGATATCGAATACGAATATCCTTTTGGCTGGCAAGAAATCGAAGGCATTCATAATCGCACGGATTTCGATTTAAAAAATCACGAAAAGTTTTCTGGAAAAAAATTAAGTGTTTTTGATGAAGAGACAAAATCTTCTTACGTTCCTTTTATTGTCGAAACGTCTGCAGGTTGCGACCGAACGGTTCTCACTTTGCTGGTGGACGCTTACAACGAAGAAGTGGTGACTGGCGAAGACGAAGGCCCTCGAGTGGTGTTAAAATTTTCTCCTCAAATCGCTCCCATCAAAGCTTCGATTTTTCCACTCATGAAAAAAGATGGGCTTCCTGAGCGCGCAGAAAAAATATTTGAATCGCTTCGAAAGCATTGGAGAGTGGAGCAGGACGTGAGTGGTAGCATTGGAAAACGCTACAGGCGTGCGGATGAAATTGGAGTACCATTTGCGATTACAGTCGATACGACTCCTGACACCGTTACTATTCGCGAACGCGACTCGATGAAACAAGTTCGAGTTTCTGAATCCGAAATCGTCGACTATGTGAGGAAGCATTTGGAGGTTTAAAAAATGGCTCGTGTTCATGCTCCGAAGAATTTAAATGAAAGGTCAAAAAGTAAAAATCGTGTCATTCCTCTGCAGTCTCATCAGCTTGGCGAGATGGTCACGACCATCGGTTTTTCTGCTCCCGGTTTAACAGCGGCTGAAAGTTTACTTAAAAAAAATACTTATGAAGGTCTCAAAGTGCGTCTGGGTGGTAAAGGCGCAGGGCTTGTTTCGATGGTCAAATTGGGCGCACCGGTTCCGCCAGCATTTAATTTATCGACGGCACTTTGTGCTCTTTATCTTGCACGACAAAATCTGCCGAAAGCCGTTGTAGATAATTGTCATACAGCCATTGCCGGAATGGAGAAGGCCT